>NZ_JACDCW010000108.1 GCF_013817345.1 Methylibium sp. | reverse complement strand
CCGTGGCGCCGCCGTTCTTGTTCTTCATGCGCTCGTAGCACTCCACGCCCTTGTCGGTGGCGTAGCCGGTCTCGCATTCCTCGAAGCTGATCTTCACGCCGTTGATGCCGCCGCGCGCGTTGACCAGCTTGAGGTAATCGACATAGCCGTTGGCGAAGGGCACGCCGTTGGGCGCGTAGGCGCCGGTGCGGTAGACCAGCACCGGAAAGAACTGCTCTGCCGCCTGCGCGTGCGCGGGCGGCGTGCCCAACGTGCTGCTCAGGCCGGCCGCCGCGAGCGTGGCGGCGAGGGCGAGGGATCGAAAGTTCATGATGAAAGCCTCCGGGTGGATAGATGCACTGGTGGAGCGTGCGGGATGAAACGGATGAGAGGACTCGGATCGCAGGAAGTGCCGGCGTGTTTTCCCTGGGTCTTCAATGCGGGAAGGGCCACAGCCGCAGTTTTTCCTTGGCGGTCGACCACAGCCGGGCCAACCCGTGCGGCTCGACGATGAGAAAGAACACGATCAGCGCGCCGAAGATCATGAATTCCAGGTGCGAGGCCAGCGCGGTGTCGATCGGGATGCCGAACCACAGCGGAATCTGGTTGAGCATGATCGGCAGGATCACGATGAAGGCCGCACCGAAGAAGCTGCCCATGATCGAACCCAGCCCGCCGATGATCACCATGAACAGCAACTGGAAGGAGCGGTCGATGGAGAACGCCGCGGGCTCCCAGGAGCTCAGGTGGATGAAGCCCCACAAGCCGCCCGCCACGCCGACGATGAAGCTCGACACCGCAAACGCCGTGAGCTTGGCGTAGACGGGGCGGATGCCGATCACCGCTGCGGCCACGTCCATGTCGCGAATCGCCATCCATTCGCGGCCGATGGCCCCGCGCACCAGGTTCTTGGCGAGCAGCGCGAACACGGTGACGAAGATCAGGCAGAACAGATAGCGCTGCTGCGGCGTTTCCACGGGAAAGCCGAAGGCCGTCAGATTCGACACGCTCACCGACCCGGAGGGCGAGTAGTTCGTGAACCACGGAATGCGCAGGAAGGCCCAATCCACGAAGAACTGCGCGGCCAGCGTCGCCACGGCCAGGTAGAGGCCCTTGATGCGCAGCGAGGGAATGCCGAACAGCACGCCGATCGCGGTGGCGCACACGCCGCCGAGCAGCAGCGAAGCCACGAGCTGCATGCCTTCGATGCGGACCTGGAAGTTGTAGGCCGCATAGGCGCCCACCGCCATGAAGGCGCCCGTGCCCAGCGAGATCTGCCCGCAATAGCCGACGAGGATGTTCAACCCCAGCGCGGCCAGCGACAGAATCAGGAAGGGAATCAGGATCGCGCGCAGGTTGTATTCCGACGCGAACAGCGGCACCGCGACGAAGGCCACGAGCAGCAGCGCAAGCATGGCGATGCGGTCCTGGCGGATCGCGAAGATCTGCTGGTCGGCGCGGTAGCTGGTCTTGAACTGGCCGTTTTCGCGGTAGAGCATCTCAGCTCCCCATGGCGCTGAAGCGGCGCCCTCGACGCACGCCCTTGACAAGACCGAGCAGCCGCCGCGGAGCCGGCTTTGCCGGGCCACTGGCGGCGCCCCCTGGGGGGAGGCGGCCGAAGGACGCTTCGGGGGGAGTCATTTCACACGCGGTCGATGATCTTCTCGCCGAACAGGCCCTGCGGCCTGACCAGCAGGAACAGGAGGGCCAGCACATACGCGAACCAGATCTCGATGCCGCCGCCGAGCATGGGGCCGAGGTAGATCTCGGAAAGCTTCTCGCCCACGCCGATGATCAGCCCGCCGAGGATGGCGCCGGGCACCGAAGTCAGCCCGCCCAGGATCACCACCGGCAGCGCCTTGAGGGCCACCAGCGAGAGCGAGAACTGCACGCCCAGCTTGCTGCCCCAGATGACGCCGGCCACCAGCGCCGCGAAGCCGGCCACGCTCCACACGATGACCCAGATGCGGTTCAGCGGAATGCCGATGGACTGCGCGGCCTGGTGGTCGTCGGCCACGGCGCGCAGCGCGCGGCCGGTCGAGGTCTTCTGAAAGAAGAGCGCCAGCACGCCGACCAGCAGCGCGGCGATCAGCGCGGCCACCAGGTCTTCCTGGCTGATGAGCACGCCGCCGGGAAAGACCGACTCGAACAGGAACACGGGGTCCTTTGGCATGCCGACGTCGATGCGGTAGATGTCGGAGCCGAACACCGTCTGCCCGAAGCCGTCGAGGAAGTAGGCGATGCCCAGCGTGGCCATCAGCAGGGTGATGCCTTCCTGGTTGACCAGCTTGCGCAGAACGAGCCGCTCGACCAGCCAGGCCACGGCGATCATCACCGCCATCGCCGAGGCAAAGGCCAGCACGTTGCCGAGCACCTTGCTCTCGATGCCCAGCGCCGCCGGTATCCATTCGGAGAAGCGCGCCATCGCGAGTGCGGCGAACAGCACCATGGCGCCCTGGGCGAAATTGAACACGCCGCTGGCCTTGTAGATGAGCACGAAGCCGAGCGCGATGAGCGAATAGAGCATGCCGGCCATCAGGCCGCCCATCAGGGTTTCGAGGAAGAAGCCCATGGACTACTCCCACCCTCTTGCGCAGAGCAAGGATCTTTGCCCCCTCTCCCAGAGGGAGAGGGGGCGATGCAGGGTCGAGGCGTTGCTCAAGTGCATGTCGTCCTCAATGCGAAGTCCCCAGGTAGGCCTTGATGACCTCCGGGTTGTTGCGCACTTCCTCCGGCGTCCCGTCGCCGATCTTCTTGCCGTAGTCGAGCACCACTACCCGGTCGCTGATGTCCATCACCACGCCCATGTCGTGCTCGATCAGCACGATGGTCGTGCCGAACTCGTCGTTCACGTCAAGGATGAAGCGGCACATGTCCTGTTTCTCCTCAACGTTCATGCCGGCCATAGGCTCGTCGAGCAGCAGCACCTCCGGCTCCATCGCGAGCGCGCGGCCGAGATCGACGCGCTTCTGCAGGCCGTAGGGCATGCGGCCCACGGGCGTCTTGCGGTAGGGCTGGATCTCGAGGAAATCGATGATGCGTTCGACGACGAGGCGCTGCTCGGTTTCCTCGCGCTCGGCCGGCCCCCAGCGCAGCGCCTGCAGAAAGAGATTGCTCTTCATCTTCAGGTTGCGCCCGGTCATGATGTTGTCGAGCACGCTCATGCCCTTGAACAGCGCCAGGTTCTGGAAGGTGCGCGCGATGCCCATCTCGGCCACCTGCCGCGAGTTCATGTGCTTGAACGTCTGGCCGCGCAGGGTGATGGAGCCCTGCTGCGGCTGGTACACGCCGTTGATGCAGTTGAGCATCGAGCTCTTGCCGGCGCCATTGGGGCCGATGATGGCGCGCACCTCGTGCTCGCGCACGTCGAAGCTGATGTCGGCGAGCGCCTTGACGCCGCCGAAGGCCAGCGAGATGTTCTGCACCTGGAGGATGACCTCGCCGACGCGCCGGGCGCTGGCGGTTTGCGTCTCGTCGGCGGCCGCGCTGGCGCTCGGGACCACAGGCTCTGCGATCAGCCCGGCCCGGGCCGCTGCAGCGAGAGCCGCGCTGCTCATTGACGCACCCTGCGCGCTGCCCGCGGTTCCGCCGGGCGGGAACCTGAGCACTCTGGGCTGAGTGCCGCGGCTTCGAGTCCGCCTGGGCGGACTCGGACGACGGCACGAAGGCCCGGCGGCTTTGGCGGCTGGGGGCCCGGCGCGCTCATGCCGCCTTCCTCACTGCCGGCAGGACCTTCGCGCTCTCGATCTTCAGCTCGGCCGCTACCACGCCGCTGCGGCCGTCCTCGAAACTCATCTGCGTCTCGATGTACTGCGAGGCCTTGCCGGAGTAGAGCGCGTCGATCAGCACGCCGTACTTCTCGCCGATGTGCCCGCGCTTGACCTTGCGCGTGCGCGTGAGTTCGCCGTCGTCGGCGTCGAGCTCCTTGTGCAGGATGAGGAAGCGGCTGATCTGCGAGCCGGCCAGCTTGTCGTCCGCGGCGAGGTCGGCGTTGACCTTCTCCACGCAATCCTTCACGAGCGCATAGACCTCGGGCTTTTGCGCCAGGTCGGTGTAGCCGGCGTAAGGCAGGTTGCGCTTCTCGGCCCAGCTGCCCACCGCCTCGAAGTCGATGTTGATGAAGGCGCAGACCTTCTCCCGCCGGTCGCCGAAGGCCACTGCCTCCTTGATGTGCGGAAAGAACTTGAGCTTGTTCTCCACGTACTTGGGCGCGAACATCGCGCCGTCGTAAGCGCCGCCCGAAAGCCGTCCCACATCCTTGGCGCGGTCGATGATCTTCAAGTGCCCCCCCGCATCGAGGAAGCCGGCGTCGCCCGTGTGATACCACCCCTCGGCCGTCAGCACCTCGGCGGTGGCGGCCGGGTTCTTGTAGTACTCCTTGAGCAGGCCGGGCGAGCGGATCAGGATCTCTCCGCTCTCGGCCACCTGCAACTCCACGCCTTCGATCGGCACGCCCACCGTGTCGGCGCGCGCCTCGTTGTCGGGCTGCAGGCACACGAACACCGCCGTCTCGGTGGAGCCGTAGAGCTGCTTGAGGTTGACGCCGATCGCGCGGTAGAAGGTGAACAGATCCGGCCCGATCGCCTCGCCCGCCGTGTAGGCCACCCGCACGCGCGAAAAGCCCAGCGTGTTGCGCAGCGGCCCGTACACCAGCAGCGTGCCCAGCGCGTAAAGCAGCCGGTCGAGCAGGCCGAGCGGCTTGCCGTCCATGCGCGCCGGGCCAACGCGCCGCGCCACCGCCATGAAGCGGTCGAACAGCCAGCGCTTGGGCGCGCTGGCGTCTTCCATGCGGATCATCACGCTGGTGAGCAGGGCCTCGAACACGCGCGGCGGCGCGAAGTAGTAGCTCGGGCCGATCTCCTTCAGGTCGATCGTCACCGTGGCGGCCGACTCGGGGCAGTTCACCACGTAGCCCACCGCCAGCCACTGCGCGTAGCTGAAGATGTTCTGCCCGATCCAGGCGGGCGGCATGTAGGCCAGCACCTCCTCGCGCTCGGTCAGCTTGTCGAACTTCGCGCCGGCGCGGGCGCGGTCGATCAAGGTGTGATGGGTGTGCACGACGCCCTTGGGATGGCCGGTCGTGCCGGAGGTGAAAAACATCGCCGCCACGTCGTGGGGCTCGGTCCTTGCGACCTCGCGGTCGAAGTGCCCTGGATGCTGCGCGTTGAAGGCGCGGCCGGCTTCCTGCAGCGCATCGAGCGCGGCCAGGCCGGGTTGCCGGTAATGGCGCAGGCCGCGCGGGTCGTCGAACCAGATGTGCGCAAGCGCGGGGCACTGCGCGCGAATGTCGAGCAGCTTGTCGACCTGCTCCTGGTCTTCGACCACCGCGAAGGCCACCTCGGCGTTGTTGACCGGGAACACGAACTCGGCGCCGGCGGCGTCCTGGTACAGCGGCACGGGGATGGCGCCGAGCGACTGCGCGGCCAGCATGGAGGCATACAGCCGCGGCCGGTTCTCGCCGACCACGATCAGGTGCTGGCCGCGCGTGAGCCCGGCCGCTGCCAGCCCGCCGGCCAGCTCGCGCACCAACGCGGCCAAGGCGTGCCAGCTCAGCGTCTGCCAGATGCCGTATTCCTTCTCGCGCAGCGCCGGCGCATCGGGGCGCCGGGCGGCATGCTCGAGCAAGAGCCGGGGGAAGGTCGTGTGCACCGGTGTCTCCTCGCGGGCCGCTGTCACTGCCGCTGAAGCGACGAACGGCGGGTGCCAAAAGGAATGCTAGGGACAAGTTTGACGTTGGCTTGTCGTTCTAACGACAATCCTAGGGACACTCCGCCCCGAACTTTCCCGCGTGCAGCCTTGAACTCACGATCCGCCGAGACGCCATCCAGTCTGCGCGAACGCACCCGCGCTCCGACTCCTGCCGAGCTGGCCGGCATTCCCTGGCTCACGGTGCTCGAAGCCTCGCAGCGGGGCGAAGCCACCGCCTCCATCGTCGTGGCCGAGGCCGAGGTCGGAGACCTCGTCTGTCGCATCGGCCGCCCGGCCACCTACTGGTTCGGCGTGATCGACGGCCTGCTGAAGATGAGCAACGACAGCGCGCTCGGCGCACCGGTCACCTTCATCGGCGTGCCGCCCGGCGCCTGGTTCGGCGAGGGCACCCTGCTCAAGCGCGAGAGCTACCGCTACAACATCGAGGCGCTGCGCAAGAGCCTTGTCGCCGGCCTGCCGATGAACAGCTTTCACCGCCTGCTCGAAACCAGCATTCCCTTCAACCGGTACGTGCTCAACCAGATCAACGAGCGGCTCGGCCAGTTCATTGCCGCGCGCGAGATCGACCGCCTGAACGATCCCGACACTCGCGTCGCGCGCAGCTTGGCGGCGCTGTTCCATCCGGTGCTGTACCCGGGAGTGGGCAGCTTGCTGCGCATCACCCAGCACGAGCTGGGCTATCTGGTCGGGCTGTCGCGCCAACGAGTCAACGAAGCGCTGCGCGCGCTGCAGGCGCAGCAGCTGATCCGCATCGAGTACGGCGGCGTGCGGGTGCTCGACCTGCCGGGTCTGCAGCGGCGCATGCCGCGCCCGGAGTGATTCGATTCGCCGCCGAGGAACATTGATGAGTGCGGCGGGGAGCCCCCTCACCCCAACCCTCTCCCCCGAGTACGGTGGAGAGGGAGTCGGAACAATCTCGCTGCCCGGTGCGGCCAGCATGCATGAGCCGGAACACCCCCTCTCCCGCTCGCGGGAGAGGGTTGGGGTGAGGGTGTGCAAGCGCGCGCGGTTTTGACCAAGCGGTCCGCCCCCTCACGCGTTCACCACACCCGACGACACATGCCCCGCCGGGACGTGCCAGGCCGCCCCGTCCACATGCGGCGTCTGGTCGTCGAAGAAGAAATCCGGCTCGAATTCGCGCAGGAACTCGCCCTTCGCCAGCCCGCCGAGAAACATTGCCTCGTCGATCTCGATATCCCACTCCATCAGCGTGCGGATCGCGCGCTCGTGTGCGGGCGCGCTGCGCGCCGTGACCAGCGCCGTGCGGATGTGCATGTGCTCGGTGCTGGCCTTCTGCAGACTCTGCAGCGCATGCAGCAGCGGCTTGAACGGCCCGGCCGGCAACGGGCTGCCGGCGCGCTCGCGCTCGTGGGCCTGAAAGGCGTCCAGCCCCCCGGCCTGAAAGACCTGCTCGGCCTCGTCGGAGAACAGCACCGCGTCGCCGTCGAAGGCGATGCGCACCTCGTGCGGATGCGCGACCGAGGCACGCACCGAATGCGGCAACACGCGCGCGGCCGGCACGCCGGCCTGCAGGGCCGAGCGCACGTCGTCGGCGTTGGCGCTGAGGAACAGGTGCGCGTGCAGCGGCTTGAGATAGCGCCAGGGCGAAGCGCCGCGAGTGAACACCCCGCGCTGCACCGGCAGCCCGAAGTGCTGCGCCGAGCGGAACACCCGCATGCCCGAGACCGGATCGTTGCGCGACAGGATCACCACCTCGACCCTCGGCTCGGCCGCGTCGGTGTTGAAGGCGAGCAGCTTGTTCACCAGCGAGAAGGCCACTCCCGGCTGCGCCGGCACGTCCAGCCGGTCCAGTTGCAGCCGCATGTAGGCACGGTCGTCGCTCGACTCGAAGAGCTTGTTCTCTTCTTCGAAGTCGAACAGCGCTCTCGATGAAATGGCAACGACGAGTTGGCCGGCGAGGGTGACAGGCATGGGCGCGATCGTACCGGGGCGTGTCGAGCCGGTGCCGACGGATTTGCAATCCGTCGCGCCACCGCACGCTGCCGCCACCGCACGCTGCCGCCATCGCCCGCGCCGCCACGCGCCTGAACGCGCTGCGCGCACAGGCGCACGAATCGCTCGATGCCGCGGTCGCCGCCGCCTACGGCTGGGCCGACTACGCGCCGGCGCTGCCCGACGACGAAATTTTGCGTCGGCTGCTGACGCTGAACCGGGGACGTGCAGCAAGCGCTCCAGCAGTCGCGCGTTGAAACTTGACAATCGGCCGTCGATTGTCGAGTAACCACCGTCGTCATCCTGCTCGCCGCTTCGTGGGCTTGAGCGAGGCTCTCGGACATGATGACCGACCGCGTGATCGAGAACCCGTATTTGCGCGCTGCGGTCGATGCCTCACGCACTTTGGTCTATGCCGAGCCGTCTTCCGAAACTGCTGTTTGACGCGCTGACGGCCGTGCGGCTGGCGCGCGCGTTTTCGAGCGGCTTGTCGTGCGAGGAGTACTCGGCGAATCTGTTGGTCCACTCGGCTCGAGCGGCAGCTCGAGATACTGGGCGAGGCCTGCCAGCGGATGCTGCAGATCGATCCGGCCATCCGCGAGCGCATGCCCGAGGTCGGTCTGGCGATCGGTCTGCGCAACCGCATCATTCATGGCTACGACCGCGTCGAAACGGCCATCGTCCACGAGACGCTGGAGCGCGACCTGCCGGCATTCGGCCTGCGCCTGCAGGAAGAACTCGAGCGGTATCCCATCGAGTAGGCGTTCACGGGCAATTCACCGATGGAAAAAGCTGTCGTGCGCACGACCTTGAAAACCGAAGAGCCGGCGCTGCGCTATTGGCTGAGCCGCCCTGCCGCCGAGCGGGTCGCCGCGGTCGAGACGCTGCGCCAGCGCTACATCGCACAACACTTCGATGTTGAGCCGCGACTTCAAAGAGTTTGCCGAATTACTCGACCCGAGCGGGGTTGAGTATCTGGTTGTGGGCGGCTACGCCTTGGCCGCTCACCTGCAAGGTCCAGGCGAAAAGCCGCGCTGGTAGTCGCTACTGCACGAACCCGATCCCCGCCCTGCGCCCCGACGCCTCGGGCAGATCTCGCGTCTGCACCGCATCGCGCCCCGCCAGCTTGGCATTGCCGAAAGCCGTCATCCACGCACGGCGCATTTCGCGCTGTGCGAGCTGGCTCATCGCGTCGAGCAGGTCATCGCTCGGCTCGGGGGCGAAGCGGCTGCCCCAGTCGTGCTCGCCGCGGATGCTGCGGTAGAGCTTGCCGGCAATCCGGCGCGCCGCTTCGCGGTCGGGCGCGTGGACCTCGAACACGTTCATGCGGTTGAGGATCGGATCGGGAATGGCGCGCGCGTCGTTGGCGGTCGCCACCCAGATCACCTGGCTGGCGTCGATCGGCACCTCAGCGTATTCGTCGGTGAAGTGGCCGGCGGTGTCGTGTTCGAGCAGGCTGTACAGCGCGCCGAGCGGGTCGTAGGCGTGTTCGCCGCCGGTCTTGTCGATCTCGTCGACCACCATCACCGGGTTGGCGTATTCGCCATCGACCAGGGTCTCGAACACCTTGCCGGCCCGTGCGCCCTTCCACTGGCTGCTCGCGCCGCTCAGCACCCAGCCGGCGGTGAGCGAACTCATGGACAGAAAGCCCATGCCGGTGCCGAGCAGTTGCGCGATCTCGCGCGCGAAATGGGTCTTGCCCACGCCGGGCGGGCCGAGCAGCAGCATGGGGGTGATCTCGAGGGCGTCGCGGCTGTCGTGGCACAGCGCAAGCTGGCGCTTCACGTCATCGAGCACCAGTCCGAAGTTCGGCAGGTCGTCGTATAGCTGGTCCATCGCCGGCACACCCGACGGTTTAACCTGGAAGCGCTCGCAGCCCCGGTCGAGCATGCGCTGATACGTGGCGCGCAGGCTCTCATGCTCCTTGGGTGGCAGCTTCTCGAGCCGTCGCTCGACGTCGCCGAGGCGGTACACGCTTCGCATCAGCGCGATCGGCAGGCCCGAGCGCGGCAGTTCGCGCGGCGGTACTGTGACGAGATCGGTGGCATCAGACGTCATGCAAACCTCCAGACACGAACCCTGGCTCATTGAAGCAAAGCGCCTGTGCGGCAAGCCTCCGAACAGCGGCACAAAACCGGCCAGACCGCATGCAACCCGTGTGCCCGAGTGTGGCGCCGGCGTGCCTTGGCGCACACCCCGGGTCGGGGGCTGGCTCAACTAACCCAGGTATTGAGCTGAATGATCGGCAGCAGCACCGCCAGCACGATCAGCATCACCACCAGGCCCATCACCACGATGAGCAGCGGCTCCAGGATGGTGGCCAGCGCCATCGCGCGGCGCTGCACTTCGGTGCCGAGCTGGTTGGCGGCGCGTTGCAGCATCAGGGGCAGCTGGCCGGTCTGTTCGCCCAGACGGGCGAACATGGCCAGCAGGCCCGGAAAGCGCTTCTTGGCCGACAGCGCCGACGCCAGCGGCGCCCCTTCGCGCACCTGCACCAGCGCGGCCATCGCGTCGGCACGCATCGCGCGGTTGGAAAGCGTTTCGGCCGCCGCCTGCAAGGCCTTGAGGATCGGCACGCCGGCTCCTGCCAGCATGGCCAGCGTGCCGGCGAAGCGGGCGGCGTTGTAGCCGCGCGAGAGCCGGCCGATGAGCGGCAGCGTCAGCCAGAAGGCATCGAAGCGCTCGCGAAAGGCCTCGTTGCGGCGCATCTGCAGCAGCGTGGCGACGCCCCCCGCAATGCCCAGCGCGAGCAGCCAGCCCCAGCTACGCATGAAGGCGCTGATGGCCAGCATGGCGGTGGTGAGGAAGGGCAGGGCGCGCTTGCCGCCTTCGAACACGCTGGCCACCTGCGGCACGACGTAGGTGACCAGGAAGATCACGATCACGATCGCCACCAGCGAGACGATGGCCGGGTAGAGCGCCGCGCCGATCAGCTTGCTGCGCAGTTCTTGCCGTTCTTCCAGATCGTCGGCCAGCTTGTCGAGCACCAGGCCGAGCTGGCCGGTCTGCTCGCCGGCACTGACCACTGCGCGGTACACATCGTCGAACTCTTTCGGCGCGCCGGCCAGGGCGCGCGCGAAAGGCGAGCCGGCGTTGACTTCGGCCCGCAGGTGGGCGAGCAGTTCGCGTTGCCGGGGGTCGTCGGCCTCGTCGGTCAGCGCGGTGAGCGCGCGCTCCAGGGGCAGGCCCGAGCTCACCAGGCCGGCAAGCTGGCGGGTCCAGATCGCCAGGGCCGTGCTGTTGAAAACGCGTTTGCCGAACTTGAAGCTGCCGCCGGCGATGTCTTGTGCCGATTGCGACAGGACCGCGGTGACGTCCAGCGGCACCAGCTGCTGGCTGCGCAACTGCGCGCGGGCGGCGCGGGCGTTGTCGGCTTCCAGCAAGCCGCTCTTGGCCTTGCCGGCGGCGTCGAGCGCCTCGAATTTATAAGCGGGCATAGGACGCAGAGCGAAGGGCGAGGGGCCCCTTCAGGGGGATCGACCAGCGCAGCGGCCGGCGAGTCCGGCGGGCTCAATGCCCGCCGGGCGAGTGCGCGTGTAGCAGGTGCAACAAATCATCATTCCCTCGTCACGCGCAACAACTCTTCCAGCGAAGTTACCCCAGCCGCCACCAGCCGCTCCCCGTCCACCCGCATCGTCTTCATGCCCGCCTGCTCCGCGGCCGCGGAGAGCTGCGACTCGGCGGCCCGGCTGTGGATCAGCCCCTGCAGCGAAGCGTCGGCCACCATCAGCTCGTACACGCCCGTGCGGCCCTTGTAGCCCGTCGAGCCGCAGGCGCTGCAGCCCACCGGATGCCACAAGCCCTTGTCGTCCTGCGTCTTGCACTGCGCACACAGCTTGCGCACGAGGCGCTGGGCCAGCACGCCGAGCAGGCTGGAGCTGAGCAGGAAGGGCTCCACGCCCATGTCGGTGAGGCGCGTCACCGCGCTCGGCGCGTCGTTGGTGTGCAGCGTGGCGAGCACCAGGTGGCCGGTGAGCGAGGCCTGGATGGCGATCTGCGCGGTCTCGTAATCACGGATCTCGCCGATCATGATGACGTCCGGGTCCTGGCGCAGGATGGCCCGCAGTGCCCGCGCGAAGGTGAGCTCGATCTTGGCGTTGACCTGCGTCTGGCCGATGCCCGCCAGTTCGTACTCGACCGGGTCTTCGACCGTGAGCACGTTGGTGGTGGCCGTGTCGACCTGGCTCAGGCCGGCGTACAGCGTCGTCGTCTTGCCCGAGCCTGTGGGGCCGGTGACCAGCACGATGCCGTGCGGCTGCTCGGTCAGACGCTTGAACCTTGTGAGCGTCTCGCCGCTCATGCCCAGCGATTCGAGGGTGAACTTGGCTTCGCCCTTGTCGAGCAGGCGCAGCACCGCGCGCTCGCCGTGGGCGCTGGGCAGGGTCGAGACGCGCACGTCGATCGCGCGCCCGCCGATGCGCAGCGAGATGCGGCCGTCCTGCGGCAGGCGCTTCTCGGCGATGTCGAGCTCGGCCATGATCTTCAGGCGCGAGATCATGGCGGCGTGCAGCGCCTTGTTGGGCTGGACCACCTCGCGCAAGGTGCCGTCGACCCGGAAACGCACGGCGCTGGAGCGCTCGTAGGGCTCGATGTGGATGTCGCTCGCGCCGTCCATCGCCGCCTGCGTGAGCAGGGCGTTGAGCATACGGATGATGGGCGCGTCGTTGGCGGCTTCGAGCAGGTCTTCGACCGCCGGCAGGTCCTGCATCATGCGCGAGAGGTCCACGCCGCTTTCCACCTCGCCGATCACCGCTGCGGCGCTCGACTCGTTGCCGGAGTAGACCTGCGAAATGCGCCGCGCAAGGGTGGCCTGCGGCTCGCGCTCCACCGCGTCCACCGCATACAGCCGCATCACCTCGCCCAGCGCGGCCGGCGAGGCGGCCTCGCCGGCCCACAACACGAACTGGCTGCCGGTGTCCTCTAGCAGGAGCGTGTGCGCCTTGGCAAAACCGTAGGGCAGGGGATGACGGGTGGCCATGCTGTTCAGTCCGCCCGGCTCAATTGGGCAGCGGCGTGGGTGCCGGCGGAGCGGGCGCAGGGACCGGTTGCGGCTGCGCCCAGGGCTGGGACGGGTCGGCCGGCGAGCGCAGCGGCGGCGAGGCCGGCGGCGTGGGGGCCGGCAC
>NZ_JACDCW010000191.1 GCF_013817345.1 Methylibium sp. | reverse complement strand
ACGGCACGCCGAACGCCGCAGCGCAGTCTGCCCCTGCCGCGCCGAACCCGGCCATCGCCCGCGCCTGCGCAGCGCGCACCGGCGCGGCCGACGGCGCACGGCCGCTGCAGCTCTACACCCAGGTCTACGACGAGGCCTCGCGTCAGCTCGCCCGCACGCTGCGACGGCAACTGCAGCAGGCCGCGGGCGATGCCGTGCAGGTCGCGCCGGTCGAAGACGTCACGCGCAGCGCCTCGCTGCGCGGTACGCGCCGCCCGGTGCCCTGGCCACACCCCACCTTCGTGCTGCACGGCGCGGCCGAGCGCACCTGCGCGCAGGCGCTGCGCCCCTTGATCCAGAAAGCCTGGTCGGTGCCCGGCCGTAAGCCGGTGGAGGTATGGATACGCCAGTTGCCCGAAGAGGCGGGCACGACCGAGCGGGTGCTCGAGTTGTGGTTGCCGCGAAGGGAGGACGCGAGCCGCAGTGTCGATTTCTGGTGAGCCAAGCGAACGGCGCGCGGCTCAGCCCGCGAGCACCCGCAGAATTTCGCGCCCGTAGGCCTCCAGCTTCTTCTCGCCCACGCCGCTGACCTCGCCCAGTTCGCCCAGCGTGCCGGGCGCCCGCCGCGCCATCTCGGCCAGGGCGGCGTTCGAGAAGACGATGTAGCTCGGCAGGTTGTGCTCGCGCGCAACCTCGCTGCGCCAGGCGCGCAGCGCCTCGAAGCGCGCCTGCGCGGCGGCGTCCAGGTCGGCCGGCGCGCCTTTTGCGGCCTTGCCGCCGGTGCTCGTGACGCGGCCGGCGCGCTTGCTCCGTTTGGGCGCCTCGCTCGGCACGCGCAGCAGCAGTTGCACGCCACCCTTGAGCACCGCCCGCGCGCTTTCGGTCAGTGCCAGCGTGTTGTATTCGCCTTCGCTCACCACATGGCCGAGCGCCACGAGCTGGCGCAGCACGCCGCGCCATTGCTGCTCGGACAGATCGGCGCCCACGCCGAAGGTGGACAGCCGCTCGTGCCCGTGCTGCGCGACCTTCTCGGTCGCCTTGCCACGCAGCACGTCGATCAGGTGGCCGGCGCCGAAGCTGCGCGGCCCATGGCTGTGATGGCCGAAGCGGTAGATGCACGAAAGCGCCTTGCGCGCGGCCTCCGTGGCGTCCCAGGTGGCGGGCGGATTCAGGCAGTTGTCGCAGGCGTTCTGATAGGGGGCGCAGGGCCGCCCTTCTTCGCCGAAGTAGTCGAGCAGGCGCACGCGACGACAGTCGTGCGACTCGGCCAGGGCGAGCAGGGCGTCGAGCTTGCCGCGTTGCAGGCGCTTGAACTCGTCGGCCGCCGGGCTCTCGTCGATCATGCGGCGCTGGTTGACCACGTCGGCCAGGCCGTAGGCCATCCAGGCCTCGGCCGGTTCGCCGTCGCGGCCGGCGCGGCCGGTTTCCTGGTAGTAGCCCTCGATGTTCTTGGGCAGGTCGAGGTGGGCGACGAAGCGCACGTCGGGCTTGTCGATGCCCATGCCGAAGGCGATGGTGGCGACCATCACCACGCCGTCCTCGCGCAGGAAGCGGTTCTGGTGCTTCTGCCGAACACTCGCGTCATGGCCAGCGTGATAAGGCAGCGCGGCGATGCCCTCGCCGGCGAGCCAGGCGGCGGTTTCGTCCACCTTCTTGCGCGTCTGGCAATAGACGATGCCGGCCTCGCCGTCGTGTTCCTCGGCCACGAAGCGCAGCAACTGCTTGCGCGGGTCTTCCTTCTCGACCACGCGGTAGCGGATGTTGGGCCGATCGAAGCTGGCGACGAAGACGCGTGCGTCTTCGAGCTGCAGGCGCTGGACGATGTCGGCGCGGGTGTGGTCGTCGGCGGTGGCAGTGAGTGCGATGCGGGGCACGCCGGCGTAGCGCTCGTGCAGCACATGCAGGCCGAGGTAGTCCTCGCGGAAATCATGACCCCACTGGCTGACGCAGTGCGCCTCGTCGATCGCGAACAGGCTCAGCAGGCCGCGTTCGTGCAGCGAGTCGAGCTGCGCCAGCATGCGCGGCGTGGTCAGGCGCTCCGGTGCGGCATAGAGCAGCACCAGCCGCCCGCTGGTCATCTCGCGCTCGATGCGCTGCACGGTGCCGAAATCCTGCGACGAGTTGAGGAAGGCGGCATGCACGCCGGCTTCTTCGAGTGCGCCGACCTGGTCGTGCATCAGCGCGATCAGCGGGCTCACCACCACCGCCACGCCGCGCCCGGCGCGGTGTCGGGCGATGGCCGGCACCTGGTAGCACAGGCTCTTGCCGCCGCCGGTGGGCATGAGCACCAGCGCGTCGCCGCCGGTGCACACGTGCTCGATCACTTCGCCCTGCGCGCCGCGAAAGGCGTCGTAACCGAACACCTCCTGCAGGATCGCGAGCGGGTCGGCAGTAGTGGGAGCGAGGGAGGTGGCAGGCAGCATGAAGGCGGTGTCGGGCAGGGGCGCGGCGCTCGCGCAGCCCGCGATCGTAGCGGGCGGTCAACCCCTCGGCGGTGTGTACCTTGGGGGCGGTTCGGCGCAGGTCCATGCGGCACAATCTGCGGTCGTCTCGCGCTCAGGAGCAGCCCGCATGGCCTCAGTCAACAAAGTCACCCTCATCGGCAACCTCGGGCGCGACCCCGAGAGCCGCAGCTTCCCCGACGGCGGGACGATCTGCAACGTCACGATTGCCACCACCCGGCGCTGGAAGCAGCGCGATTCCGGCGAGATGCAGGAAGAAACCGAGTGGCACCGCGTGGTCTTCCGCGACCGCCTGGCCGAGATCGCCGGTGAGTACCTGAAGAAGGGTCGCCCGGTCTACGTGGAAGGTCGCCTCAAGACCCGCAAGTGGACCGACAAGGACGGCGTGGAAAAGTACACCACCGAGATCGTCGCCGAACAGATGCAGCTCCTCGGCAGCCGAGAGGGCATGGGTGGCGGCGACGCCGGCGACAGCGGATACGCTGAAAGCAGCGGCGGTGGCGGTGGCGGTGGCGGTGGCGGCGGCGGTGGCGAGCGCAGCGCCCGCCCGGCATCGGCCCCGCGCGCTCCAGCCGGCCGTGCCGCAC
>NZ_JACDCW010000107.1 GCF_013817345.1 Methylibium sp. | reverse complement strand
AGCCAGCAACAAGGACGCCGGCGACGAGGAGGCCATGTACTTCGACGCCGACTACATCCGCGCACTCGAGCACGGGCTTCCGCCCACGGGCGGCTGCGGCATCGGCATCGACCGGCTGATGATGCTGCTGACCGATTCGCCCAACATCCGCGACGTGATCCTGTTTCCTGCGCTGCGCCGGGAATCCTGAGGCGGCCCGCCTCGCGCTGAAAGCGCCGGTCAGCCGCTCGCAGCGGCCCCGCGAGTCGCGCGCGGGCTCAGGTCAGCCGCGGTGTTCTCGCCGGATCGGCACCGCGCTCGAATCGGTCTTCCACTTCGCCGATGTAGGCGGCCAGCGTGTTCGAGCTGTCCTGCACCGCCTGGCGAAGCTCGGCGATGCCGGCATCCACGTGCGCCATTACCTCGCTTTGGGTGACGTCCAGCCGGGCTTCCAGGCGGCCCAGTTCGGCAGTCATTGAGGTCTGCAGTGCCGTGAAGCGAGAAGCTTCCGCCTGGTCGGCCAGCACGCGCTGCGCCTGCAGCTCCTGCGTGTGCCGGCGCGTTTCCATCAGCACGCGGCCTTGCCACCAGGCCATGTAGACCAGGAAGATCGCCGCCAGTGCCGTCAGCACGCCGAGCAACACCAACCCGAGGGGCGCCTGGACCGTGTCGACGACCAGCGAGAGCGTGGTCGGCGCGATGAACGCGCTCCAGTTCACCGTCACGAAAACCGCGAACAACAGGAGGAAGAGGACGGTCAGGAGCAGTCGGGCGGTCATTCTTTTTCTCGGTCGGCGCACAAGGAGCGGTCAATGAGGCGCGGCGGCTCTCAGCGGTGCTGGAACTGCGGTTTGCGCTTGGCGAGGAAGGCGTCCATGCCCTCCTTCTGATCCTGCGTGGCGAACATCGCGTGGAACATGCGGCGCTCGAACGTGATGCCCTCGGCCAACGGACTTTCGTAGGCGCGGTTCACGCATTCCTTGGCGGCCATCAGGCTGGGCAGCGACAGACCGCACATCGCGTCCGCCGCAGCTTGCGCCTCCTCGAGCAGCCGTTCGGCCGGCACCACGCGCGAGACGAGGCCGGCGCGCTCGGCCTCGGTGGCGTCCATCATGCGGGCGGTGAGGATGAGGTCCATCGCCTTGGCCTTGCCCACGGCGCGCGGCAGCCGCTGGGTGCCGCCCGCCCCGGGCACGATGCCGAGCTTGATCTCGGGCTGGCCGAACTTCGCGGTTTCCGCAGCGATGAGCAGGTCGCACATCATCGCCAGCTCGCAGCCGCCGCCGAGCGCGAAGCCGGCCACGGCACCGATCACCGGCTTTCTCACGCTGCGGATGGCTTCCCAGTTGCGGGTGATGAAGTCACCCTTGAAGACGTCCGCATAGTCCATCTGCGACATCGCACCGATGTCGGCCCCCGCGGCGAAAGCTTTCTCGCTGCCGGTAAGGACGATGCAGCCGATGGTGTCGTCGGCGTCGAAGGCCCGCAGCGCCGCACCCAGCTCGTTCATCAACGCATCGTTCAGCGCGTTGAGCGCCTGCGGCCGGTTCAGCGTGATCCAACCGGTCTTCAGCGCCAGCGTGCCGCGGGTGTCGGTGAGCAGATTTTCGTACCCCATGGCGGGCGCTCCTTGATCGGGGCTTCACTGTACAGGCCGGCGCGTGCGGTAAGTAACGGCAGCGTCCGCGGCACTCGGGCGGGCCGGCCCAAACGACTCGGGCCTGCGTTAATCTCGCCACAAGCAACAAGACGTTTGCATGGCCATCATTTACCGCAAGACGGAAGTCGGACAAGCCGAAATCGCCACACGTGCGCTGCGCGTGCCATTGCGCGTGCGTCAGGCGCTGATTCTCGTGGACGGCAAGCGAAGCGATGCGGAGTTGCGCAAGCTGATTCCGCCCCCGGCCGACGAAGCGCTGCAGGCATTGCTCGATCTCGGATGCATCGAGGCCGTCGGTGGCACGGCTGCCGCCGCGGCCAGTGCACCTGCGAGCGCGGCAGCGCCTGCCCAGGCTGCTGCGCCGGTGGTGCTGACGCTGGTGGAAACCTGCCAGCGAGCCGTTCGCTGGCTCAGCAACAGCCTTGGCCCCTATGCCGATCCGCTCAGTCTGCGCATCGAAAAGGCCAAGAACCGCGAAGACATGCGCTCGGCACTGGTTCTCGCCAGCAGCTTCGTGCGCCAGCAACGGGGCGCCGCGAGCGCCACCGAGTTCGAACAACACGTCGGCCTGCCGCCCGAGGCCGGCTGACGCTGCCGGTCACGGCTCGGCACAGTGCTCGGCCGGGCCGAGCCACCTCAACGTTGTGCTCAAGCGCCGTTGGCAAGCCAGCCGGCCCGGCGAACCAAGGCCTCGGCCGGGGCCTGCGCATCCACGCTCAGTGCCACCGGGCCGTGGACCTGCGCGTTCGGCAAGCTCAGCTCCAGCAGACGCTGGTCGCGCGCCGCCAGCAAGGGCAGCGGCCGCTCGAAGGCACCTAGCGCCGCCAGATCGTCGAGCTTGCGAATGCGCCAGCCGTCGAGCGCTAGCAACTCGTCGCCCGCGGCCAGCCCGGCTTTCTCGGCCGCGCCGCCGCGCATCACCGCCTGCAGCTTGAGCTGACCGCCTGCGTCCGTGACCCGTGCTCCCAGCCGCTGGGCCAGCGTCGCGGTCTCCTCCTGCCAGACGATGCCCAGCCCCTCGAGCAGCGGCTCCAGCGGCAAGTCGGCGCTGCCATGCACCCAGGAGGCCAGTTCGGCCTCGTATGAACGGCCGCCCACCTCCTGCAGCACCGCCGCAATGTCGGCCTCGTCGATCGGGCCGCCCCCCGCGCCGCGAACCGCCGGGCGGCCCTCTGCCCGCGCAGCGGCAGCGCCGCTGCGGGCCCACAGGCCGCGCATCACCTCGTCGAGCGACCCTCTGCCTTCGCCGCGCAGCGTGAGGTCGAGCGCCAACCCGACCAGTGATCCGAGCGCGTAGTAGCTGACAGTAGCGTTGACGGTGTTCTCATCGGGCCGGTAGTACTTGACCCAGGCGTCGAAGCTCGCCTGGGCCACGCTCTGCACCGCCCGCCCCGGCGTGGCGCGCACGTTGTTGATGCTCCGGGCCAGCAGCTTGAGGTAGCGCGGCACATCGATCAGCCCGGCACGCAGCAGCAGCAAATCGTCGTAGTAGGAGGTGAATCCTTCGAAGAACCACAGCAGCTCTGTGTAGTTCTCGCGCGTGTAGTCGTAGCGCGCAAATTCCGCCGGCCGCAGGCGCTTGACGTTCCAGGTGTGGAAGTACTCGTGGCTGATCAGCCCGAGCAAGGTGGCATAGCCTTCGCTGGCCGCCTTCATGCCGGTGCGCGGCAAATCCCGGCGGTTGGCGATGAGCGCGGTGCTGGCGCGGTGCTCCAGGCCGCCGTAGCCGTCTTCCACCGCATTGAGCAGGAACAGGTAGCGCTGGAACGGCGGCTTGCCCGAGCCGCGGCCCGGCGTGCCATGCCAGAAAGCGATCTGCGTCTCGCAGATCCTGCGGCTGTCGGCCAGCAGGCGTTCGCCGTCGAAGCCGGGCAAGGCCCCGGCAACCACGAATTCGTGTGTGACGCCGGCCGCCTGAAAGCTGCCGCGCCAGAAACGGCCGAGCTCGACCGGGTGATCGACCAGTTCGTCAAAGTCGGCGGCTTCGAAGCAGGCCCCGACCGCCGGCAGCGCGGTCGCCACCTGCCAGCCGCGCGGCAGCGTGCCCAGAACGAGCTGCTGCGGCTCCGCCTCGCGCCCCTGCACCCGCAGGAACACGCTGGTGCCGTTGAAGAAGCCGCGACTGGCGTCCAGATAGGCGGCGCGCACGGACGTATCGAACGCATACACCGAGTAGCTCACCGTCAACGCGCCGCGGCCTTCGCAATGCGCGACCCAGCTGCTCTTGTCGTGCTGTACCAGGCGCACGGCCCGCGTGCCCTGCCGCGCCTCGAGCTGCGAGAGATGGCGGGCGAACTCGCGCACCAGGTAGCTGCCCGGGATCCAGACCGGCAGGCTCAAGCCCTGCTCGACGGCCGGCTCCGCGATGGTCAGCGTGACGCGGAACAGGTGGGCGTGGGCGTCGGCCACGTCGAGGCGGTAGCGAATCATCGAAGCGACGGTTTGAAGGGGAACGGAGGCGAAACGAGCGCGCTGCGGGCGACACAAAAGAATACGCCACACGGCCTTGCGGCCATGCCGAGCAAGGAAATCTTCGAGCAACACGCCAGCGTCTTGCGGGTTCTCCTTCGTTTTCCGGTCTCTTTTATTTCTTGTTGAGCAACGGTGCGTTGAAAAAACAGCGGTTTATCTCCCGAGATGCGAGACATAGATTTGCTGCATCGCCACCCCGCTCGCCAAGGAGCTTCGATGAAGAGCTACTTCACCATTGCCGCACTGTCCGCTTTCGCCGCCCTCGTGAGCCTGTCGGCACAGGCGCAAACCGCGCCCATGACCCGCGCCCAGGTGTCTGCGGAGCTTGCAGCGGCTCGCTACAGCGGTGCCCTGGAGCACGTGCCCTCCGAAGGCTTCGGCCTGCCTACCCCGGCAGTCCAGGAGGTGGCTCCGGCAAACGCGCCTGCTGCAGCGGCAGCGCAGCCGGAGGCGCCGACTTCGCAAAGCGGCCTGACCCGGGCCGAGGTGCGCGCCGAACTGGCACGCGCTCGCGCCGCAGGGGAAATGGACTTCGCCGCTGCCGAGGTCAACGGTAGCTCGCCCTACGAGGCTCGTCCGGTGAACCCGCCGGTCTACGCCCGCCAGGGCAGCGATCGTTGAGAGCGAACCGGCAGGGCCGCCGCGTCAGGCGTGCATCGGCCCAGCCGTTCGCGCATGCTCAGCCCTTGCTGCTCGCCACCAGCTGCTTTTCGAGCTGATCGGCGGTGAGCATGCCCGGCACGCGAACGCCGTCCTCGAACACGATGGCCGGGGTGCCGTTCACGCGGTGCTTGCGGCTGAGTTCGATGTTGCGCTCGATCGGCGTTGCGCAATCGCCCAGCGGCCGTGGGGGCGTGGTGCCCTCGAGCATCCAGTTGCGGTAGGCCGCGGTGGCGTCCTTCGCGCACCAGATCGCCTTGGCCTTGTCGGGCGAATCGCCGCCAAGGATGGGAATGAGGAAGGTGTAGACCGTCACGTCCTTCATGCCAGTGAGCTCCTTCTCGAAGCGCTTGCAGTAGCCGCAGTTCGGATCGGAGAACACGGCGATGCGGCGCTTGCCGTTGCCGGTTTTCCAGACCACCGCGTCCTTCAGCGGCAGGCTGTCGAAATCGATCGCCGTCAGCTTGGCGATGCGCTCTTCGGTCAGGTTTCGCTTGTTTTTGAGGTCGAGGATTTCGCCGCGGATCAGGTAGGCCCCCTCGGCATCGGTGTAGAACACTTCGGTGCCGATGAGCACCTCGAACAAACCCGCCACCGGCGCCTTGTTCACCTCGTCGATCTTCGGCAGGCTGCTCAGGCGCTCGCCGAGCGATTTGCGGATCGCCGCCTCCTGCGGCAATTGCGCCGAGGCGGGCAGCGTGCCCATCGTGAGCGCGGCCAGGCCGAGCAGGCCGGCCACCGACGCGAGCGCGACAGCTTTGAACTTCATGGTGTTTCCTTGGTGAAGGCGCAGTGCTCGGTGAGCCTAGCTGCGCAGGGCGCGGTCGGTGAGCCAGCGCTTGAGCGGCGACAGGTGGTTGACGAGACTCAGGCCACGGTTGCGGAGTTCCTCGAGCGGTGCGGCCTCGTGCGCAAAAAGCTGCAACAAGCCGTCGGTGACGCGGCTCATCGCCCAGGTCGGTGCGGCACGCTCGCGAGCGTAGCGCGCGAGCAGCCGCTCGTCGCCGAGCGCACGCCAGGGTTCGCGCTTGCGGCCCTCGGCCAGCACCGTGGCCAGGGTTTGCACATCGGCCAGCCCGAGATTCAGGCCCTGGCCGGCCAGCGGATGCACCACATGCGCGGCGTCGCCGAGCAGCACCCAGCCCGGCCCATGCCAGCGCGCCGCGCGGGCCAGGCGCAGCGGCCAGGCGGCGCGGGCACCGCGCAGGCGCAGGCGCCCGGCTGTCCCCTGCGTGGCGTGCTCGAGCGCCTGCTCGAAGGCCGCATCGTCCAGCGCGAGGAGTTCATCGGCGCGTGCGTCCGGCAGCGCCCAGACGAGGCCGTAGCCCTGCCCGTGCACCGCGGCGGGCCAATCGGCCCGCTTGCCCCCGGCTGGCGCTGAAGTCGGCGTCGGTATCGAGGTGGGCGCCCGGGCTGGCGGCTGCGCCGCGGCGGGGTTCGCCGGCTGTTCGGACGCTGCCGGAGGCAGATCGAAGGGCAGCAGCGCCAGCACGTCGGGCGCACGGAACCATTGAAGCGCGGTGTTCTGATGCGGCCGGTCGCAATCGAGCCGAGCGGCGATGGCGCGCTGGCCGTAATCGACGCGCTTCATCTCGACACCCAGCGCCGCACGTTGCGGCGAATCGCGGCCGTCGCACAGCGCGGTCAGCGCGGCAGGCTCGGCCGTGTCGGTCAGCGTGACGTGCGGCGAAAACCGCAGGGCCGTGGCGAGTTCGCGCTCCAGCGCCGCCGCGTCGACGATCCAGGCCAGCTCTGTGACCCGCTGCTGCCACGCGCTGAATTCCAGTCTGCCACCCGCGTCGCCCTGAATTTGCATGGCGGTCACGCGGGTGGCCACGCTCGGCGTGGCGGCGAGCAGCGCGTCCCAGACACGGAGTTGCTGCAACAGCGCCACCGAACGCGCGCTCAGCGCGTAGGTGCGCACGTCGGGGCCGCCGGCCGGCGCTGCGCCGCCTAACGCCACGCGCAGTCCGAGCCGCGCGAGCGCAAGCGCCAGCGCCTGACCGACCGCACCGCGTCCGAGCACGCACACATCGAAACGATTCATTGCCGGCAATTGTAGGCAGCGCTTACTGCGGCTTTAGGCCGGCGGCACAATGATTCGACCGCAACTGCAGTCCTTCGCCATGCCCGTCTGGCTTCGCCGTTCGCTGATCGCTCTGGCGGTCCTGATTGCATTGCTCGTCGCGGGCGCTGCCTGGCTCGTCGCGAGCTTCGACCCCAACCGCTACAAGGGCCTGCTGATCGATTGGGTGCGTGAAAACAAGCAGCGCACGCTGGTCATCGACGGGCCGATCGGCCTGTCGGTGTTTCCGCGGCTGGAGCTGACCTTGCAGGGCGTCACGCTCAGCGAGCACGAAGGGCCCGAACCCTTCGCCTCGCTGAAGGAGGCGCAGCTGGCGGTGCAGGTGATGCCACTGCTGAAGCGCGAACTGGCGATCGACCGCGTCGCGGCGAGCGGCGTGCGCGTGGTCTACACGCGCAACGCCAAGGGCGAAAGCAACATCGACGATCTGCTGGCCGCTGGCGCCGCGAACCCCGCCGACGCGCCGGCGAGCGAAGCCCAGGAAGGAGCGGCCCTTCGCTTCGACGTCAGCGGCATCGAGCTAAGCGATTTGCAGGCCGATGTCAAGGACGAGGTGCTTGGCATCGATGGCCGCTTCGTGGTGCAAACGTTGGAGACCGGCCGGCTGGCCGACGGGGCTGAGTCGCCGGTGGAGTTCATCGGACGTGCGCAGTTGAAGCAGCCGGCGCTGGACGCCGCTATCGACCTCAGCGGGCAACTCGCACTCGACCTGCCGGCCGATGCGCCGGCCAGCATCGGCTTCACGGATCTGAAGCTCAGCCTCGTCGGCCAGGGTTTCGAGGTGGACAAGCTCGACGCGCGCCTCACCGGCGCGCTGGCCTACGACGGCAGGAGCGGCGCGGTGCGCGCCGACGATCTGCAACTGCTGGTCTCCGGAGAGCGGCTCGGCATGGCGCTCCAGGACAGTGCGCTGCGCGTGGCCTCGCTGGTGTTCGACCCGGCCCGGCGCGCGATTGCGCTGAAGGCGCTTGACCTCAAGCTCGCCGGGCGCAGCGGCGACAACACCCTCGCCGCCATGCTGGCCTGGCCGAGTCTCGAGGTCACGGGCGATGCGCTGAAAGGCAGCGCGCTCAAAGGCAGCGCCAGCCTCACCGGCAGCGGCGCCGATGCGCAAAAGCTGCAGCTCGGATTCGAGTCGCAGGCGCCGAGCGGAAGCTTCGAGCGCATCCGCGTGCCGGGCCTGAAGGTGACGGTGAACGGCAGCGGCGGCGGGCGCAGCGTGCGTGGCGAGGCAAGCACCGAACTGACGGTGGCACCGCAGCCGCTGGCGGTCGCGCTCGAAGCGCTCAGGCTGCAGCTCGCGTTCGCCGACCCGGCGTTACCGCCGATGAACCTGGCGCTGCAGGGCCAGGCCAAAGCCGGCGCACAGGACGCCAGTTGGGCCTTCGACGGCACGATCAACGAGCAAAAGTTCAACACCACCGGCAAGGCCGATCTGTCCAAAGACGTGCCCAACGTGCAGGCGCAGGCGCGCTTCGCTGCGCTCGACCTCACGCACTTCGTCGCCAAACCGGCGGCCGGCTCGAAACCCACCACGCAGGGCCGGAAGCCCGACAAGGCCGACGAGCCCGGCAAGGCGGGCGACACGCCGATCGACCTGAGCGGCCTGCAGGCGATCGACGGCAATTTCCAGTTTCGCGCGGGCACGCTGGTCTATCCCCCCTATCAGGTGGCCGACGCCGCGCTCGACGCGACGCTGGCCGGCGGCACGCTGCGCGTGAGCCAGCTCGCCGGGCGCGCCTGGGGTGGACGCTTCAACGCGCAGGCCTCGGCCCAGGCGGCCAAGGACCTGGCCGCGCAGCGCGTCACCGTCAAGCTCGACGCCAGCGACGTGGACATCGCCGCCTTGCTGGGCGACGTGGCTGACTTGCGCAAGCTAGAAGGCAAGGGCCGAGTCAGTGCCGACGTGGCGACGCGCGGCGCCAGCGTGGAGCAGTTCAAGGAGCAGCTCGGGGGCAAGGCCGCGATGCGGCTGACCGACGGCGCCGTGCGCGGCATCAACCTCGCCCAGGTGCTGCGCCAATGGAAGTCGGCGGTCACGCTCAACAAGGACGCTGTGCAGACCGCCCGTGCCGAAGAGAAAACCGACTTCTCGGAGATCAGCGCCAGCTTCGACATTCAAAACGGCGTGGCTCGCAACAAGGACCTTTCCGCCAAGAGCCCCTTCCTTCGGGTGGGCGGCGAAGGCTTGATCGACATCGGCAAGAGCCGCGTGGACTACCTCGCCAAGGCCACCGTCACCGCCATGTCCGAGGGCCAAGGCGGGGCCGACCTGGCGGCGCTGCGCGGGGTCACGGTGCCGGTTCAGCTGGCGGGGCCCTTCGACGCGGTCGACTACAAGGTGCAGTGGTCGGCGGTGGCGGCCGACCTGGTGGGCAAGCGCGCCAAGGAAGCCGTCACTGAGAAGGCCAAAGGCGCGCTCGGCGACGTGCTCAAGGGCCTGGGCGGAGCCGCGCCGGCAGCCGGAGCCGGTTCGGCGCCCGCGAAGAAAGATCCACTCACGGACGGCCTGAACAAGTTGTTCGGTCGCTGAACGCCGCGATTCGCGGCCTGAATGGCGGCAAGCGTTGCGCGTCGCCTCCTGCGGCGTCGCTGGCGAAGCCCACGAAACGCCGGCTGACCAAGCACAGGCGCAGGGTGCGACGCCAGCGCCTCGATAATCCCGCGCATGATTGAATCGAACGTGACGATTGCGGGACTGCACGTGTACCCGGTCAAATCCTGCGCCGGCGTCGACCTGGACGAAGTGCTGCTGATCGAGACCGGCCTGGAGTTCGACCGAGCGTGGATGCTGGTGGACGATCACGGCGAGTCCGTCAGCCAGCGCGAACTGCCCCGGCTGGCACTCGTGCACTGCGATCTGCGGCACAGCGAACTGGTGCTGCGCGCGCCCGGCATGCTGGCGCTGCATCTCGCACTCGATACCGTCGATGCGGCGGTGCGTGTGAAGATCTGGAACGACGAAGTCGCCGCCTACGACATGGGTGCGCTCGCGGCCCAGTGGTTCAGCGACTTTCTGCGTCAGCCGCTGCGGCTCGTGCGCTTCGACCCCGAACAAAAGCGTCTGGCGAGCCGTGCCTGGACCGGTGCGATCGAGGCCGAAGCCGCATTCAGCGATGAATTTCCGCTCCTCGTGCTTTCGCAGGCCTCGCTCGATGCGCTCAACGAGCGCCTGGCCTACCGCGACGTGGCCCCGGTGACGATGCAGCGGTTCCGCCCGAATGTCGTGCTCACCGGGCTGGACGCGCATGGCGAAGACTTTCTCGACGAGATCGCCTTCGACACGCCCGAAGGCGCCGTACGGCTGAAGCTGGTCAAGCCCTGCACGCGCTGCCCGATTCCCAACGTGGACCCGCAGACCGGCGAGTCGGGCACCGAACCGGGGGACACGCTGGCCACCTACCGCAGCGACTCGCGGGTGGACGGCGCGGTTACGTTCGGCATGAACGCCGTCATCGTCGAAGGCATCGAGTGCGCCCTGCGGGTCGGCCAGATCGGCCGGACAAGCCTGCTCTTCTGACAGCGCCGCGCCGGCTTGCAGTCGCCAGGCGGCAGCTCCGTTGCGCCAGCGCATCGCCCGCCGAGCCGGCACACCCCCCCATTCGTGCGGAAGCAGCCGGCGCCGGTCCAATTTGGCCATTCAGGGCGGTCCGGCGCGCTGCAAGCCTGCGGCGCGCGAGCTAGCATGGCTTCCGTGAAAGCGCCGCTCCGTCCATCGGCCCGGCCGCTTCGATTTGCCAAGAGGAGCTTGTCATGTCACTGCACCGCTGCCTGTTCCGCTCGCTGCTGCGCCGCTTGTCCTTTCAATACTCTGCTGCTGTGCTGGCCGCGGTCACTTCGGTGGGACTCGGCGTAGCCGCACCGATCCAGGCAGCCGAGAAGGCGGATTTGTCGGCGGCCGCTGGGCAGGGGCTGCGCGCAGGCCAGGCGGCATGGCCTCGCTGGCAGGGCCGCCTGGCCGTCACGTTCAGCAGCAGCGATCTTTCCGGCGGAGGCTACGGGTCAGGCTTCGACGGCGACGCCCACTCGATGCAAAGCCTGAGCCTGCTGGGCGACTACTACTTCACCCAGCAAGGCCTGGCGCCTGCCAGCCAATACAGCGGCGGCTTTCGCGCCAGCGGCGGCTTGATCGTCGGCGCCCGCCGGGCGGGTCACGGGTCCATCCTGCCGGCCAGCCTCTCCGGCCTGGACAGTGGCTTCAGCGCCGAGCGCCGCAGCTTCAGCCTGTCGGCGCCGCTCACCGCGCTCGATGGCAACGACCCGTCCACGCATTCTGTGCCCTACCTGGGCGTCGGCTACACCGGGCTGCAGGGGCTCAAGGGCAGCGGCGGCGGCTGGGGCTTCAGCGCCGACGTCGGCGTGATGGCCCTGCAGCCCCGTTCGGCCGTGCGACTCGGCCAGCAAAGCATCGGCGACACGGTGCGCGGGCTCGAAATCAGCCCGCTGCTCCAGCTCGGTGTGTCGTATTCCTTCTGAGCGAGAACGGGTGGGGCTTTGCGCGGCTCGGCGCGCGGCGGCGGCTTTGCCGTATAAGCTTCGCAATCCAATTTTTTCTGCCGCGAGCCGACCATGACCGAGATTTCCACCGACGTTCACCAACGCATCGATCAGCTCGTCAAGGGCCATCGCGTCGTGCTGTTCATGAAAGGCACGGCCCAATTCCCGATGTGCGGCTTTTCCGGCCGCGCGATCCAGATCCTCAAGGCCAACGGCGTGACCGATCTGGCGACCGTGAACGTGCTCGAAGACGAAGCGATCCGCCAGGGCATCAAGGACTACGCCAACTGGCCGACGATCCCCCAGCTCTACGTCGACGGCGAGTTCGTCGGCGGCTCCGACATCATGATGGAGATGCACCAAGCCGGCGAACTCAAGTCGCTGTTCAGCGCTTGAGTCTCGCCTTCGCCCCCCGCGTACAGACAGGCGGCGCGATGCGCTCGCAGCTACGCTCGTGCAGGCGTGGGGGCAGTCTGGGATTGCGCGCGTTCCGACCATGAACCGCCCCCGCCTGGTCGTCGGCATCACCGGCGCGACCGGCGCGGTTTATGGATCGCAGTTGCTGCAGCGAGCGCGCGAACTCGGCGCCGAAACGCATCTGATCGTCACGCCGGCCGGGGTGCTCAACGTTCACCATGAGCTCGGTCTGGACCGTAAAGCGCTCGAAGCACTGGCTGACTACGCCCACAGCCCGGCCGACGTAGGCGCCTGCATCGCAAGCGGCAGCTTTGCGACGGCGGCCATGGTGGTAGCACCATGTTCCATGAAGACATTGGCCGCCATTGCTCACGGCTACGGCGACAACCTGCTGACGCGCGCGGCCGACGTGACGCTCAAGGAACGCCGCCGGCTGGTGCTCATGGTCCGCGAGACGCCATTCAATCTGGCGCATCTGCGCAACATGACCGCCGTCACCGAAATGGGCGCCGTGGTTTTCCCGCCGCTGCCGGCCTTCTATCACCGGCCGGTCTCGGTGGCGGAGCTGGTGGCGGACACGGTCGAGCGTGTGCTCGCGTTGATCGGCCTAGACGGCGCCCAGCCCAGGGCGTGGACGGGGCTTTAGGCGCTGTTCGATTCGCCGGTTGCCGCACGCACGGAGTTGGACCGGAGCGCCGCACCTCAGCCGGCCTCGTATTCCCAGCGCCGCCGTGCACCGAACACCAGCTGCGGATAGGGAGCCCGGCCGCGGCTTCCGTTGTAGCGGCCCAGCGCCATGAACAGATCGCCGCCCTCTCTGTCGAGGTAGTGACGAAGGATCACGCACCCGAAGCGCAGATTGGTCTGCAGGTGGAACAAGCGACCGACATCGTCGTCGCCACTGCCGCCGATGACACGCAGCCAGAACGGCATGACCTGCATGTAGCCGCGGGCGCCGGCCACCGACACGGCGTACTTGCGAAAACCGCTTTCCACCTGTACCAGCCCGAGCACCAATGCCGGGTCCACCCCCGCGCGCCGGCTCTCGTACCAGAGGGTTTCCAGAAACTCGATGCGCGCCAGCCGATCGGGCTTGCGACGGCGCAGGCGCTCGCTCATCGCGCCGAGCCAGCGCAAGTAAGCCAGGCGCTCTTCGGTGCTGTCGAAAGTCGG
>NZ_JACDCW010000106.1 GCF_013817345.1 Methylibium sp. | reverse complement strand
GGAGGTGTAGGCAAGACCACCACCAGCGCGAGCTTCGCCGCCGGCCTCGCGCTGGCCGGCCACAAGACCGCCGTGATCGACTTCGACGTCGGCCTGCGCAACCTGGACCTCATCATGGGCTGCGAGCGCCGGGTGGTCTACGACCTCATCAACGTGATCCAGGGCGAAGCCAACCTCCACCAGGCGCTGATCAAGGACAAGCAGTGCGACAACCTGTTCGTGCTGGCCGCTTCGCAGACGCGCGACAAGGAAGCCCTGACGCAAGAAGGCGTCGAGAAGGTGCTCACCGATCTGGCCGCGATGGACTTCGCCTACATCGTGTGCGATTCGCCGGCCGGCATCGAGACCGGCGCGATGATGGCGATGCACTTCGCCGACGAGGCGCTGGTCGTCACCAACCCCGAGGTTTCCTCGGTGCGCGACTCCGACCGCATCCTCGGCATGCTGGCCTCCAAGACCAAGCGCGCGATCGATGGCAAGGAGCCCGTCAAGGAACACCTGCTGATCACGCGCTACAACCCCAGCCGCGTGGTCGGCGGGCAGATGCTCTCTCTGGAGGACATCCAGGAGATCCTGCGCATCCCGCTGATCGGCGTAATTCCCGAGTCCGACACCGTGCTCGACGCGTCGAACCAGGGCCTGCCGGCGGTGCACCTCAAGGACACCGACGTGTCCGAGGCCTACAAGGACGTGATCGCGCGTTTCCTCGGCGAGCAAAAGCCCATGCGCTTCACCGACGCGGCCAAGCCCGGCTTCTTCAAGCGCATGTTCGGCGGGAGGTAAAGCGATGTCTCTGCTCTCATTCCTGCTCGGAGAGAAGAAGAAGACGGCCAGCGTCGCCAAGGAGCGGCTGCAGATCATCCTGGCCCACGAACGCACCGGCCGCGGCAAGCGCGCTGCCGACTATCTGCCGGCGCTGCAGCGCGAGCTCGTCGCGGTGATCTCGAAGTACGTTTCGATCAAGCCGGAAGACATCCGCGTGAACCTCGAGCGTCAGGAGAACCTCGAGGTGCTGGAGGTGAAGATCGAATTCTCGGAAGGCCTGCGGTAACCCTCGGGGTCCGCAAGCGTGCGCGGGGGCGCAACGCAGCTCATGAACACCGCCCCGGTTCACGCTGCACGCCCATGAGATCGATCCAGGTCACGCTGGCACTCATCGCAGCCGGCCTGGCTCTCCTGGGAACGATCGCCGTGCTTCAGGACCGATTGCTCTACTTCCCTGCCCCGGCCACCGTCGGCGCCATGGTGTCGGCCGATCTTCGTGCCTGGCCGGCACAGGGCGACTTCCGCGGCCTCGTGGCAGAACCTTCGGGCCCGGTGCGCGGCACGGCCCTTGTCTTTCATGGCAACGCAGGGCATGCCGGTCACCGCGGGTACTACGCCACAGCGCTCACGCGGCTGGGTCTGCGGGTGATCCTGGCCGAATATCCCGGCTACGGCCCGCGCGGCGGCGCGGTGGGCGAGCGCAGCCTCGTCGATGACGCCGAAGAGACTGTCGCGCTGGCTCATCGCCTGCATGGCCCACCGCTGCTGCTCGTCGGCGAATCGCTTGGGGCCGGCGTGGCCGCGGCGGCGGGCGCCCGGCATCGGGACAAGACGGCTGGCGTGCTGCTGATCACACCGTGGGACCGGCTCGAGAATGTTGCCGAGCATCACTATCCTTGGCTGCCGGTGAAGTGGCTGCTGCGCGATCGCTACGACAGCGCGACCCATCTTGCATCCTTCGGCCGCCCGGTCCTGGTAGCGGTCGCCGGGCGCGACGACATCGTGCCCGCCCGCTTCGGCACCGCGCTTCACGATGCGCTGCCCCAACCCAAGCGGCTCGCGGTGATCCAGACCGCCGGACACAACGACTGGATCGACCACATCGACGACCGGTGGTGGGAGGAGGCAATATCCTTTGTGCTCGGCGAATCGGCCTCGCCGTAACCCGGCCCCCATCACCCCTCGTTCTCCGCCGCGCCACAGCACCATGAAATCTCTGCTTCCCATCGCCCCCACACAAGCCGCGCGCCGCCGGCTCCTGCAAGCGCTGGCGATCACGCCGGCGCTGGGCATCGCTTCGGCATGGGCGGACGATGCGCCGCTGCGCCTGGGCACCTCCACACCGGGCGGCGGCTTCGCGCTGTACGGGCAGGCGCTGGAACGGGTGCTCAATGCGCGCGCCGGTCGAGCGCTGCTCACGGTCGTCGCCACCAACGGCACGAACGAGAACTTGCAAGGCCTCGCAAGCGGCGAGCTCGACATCGCGCTGATCCAGGGCACCTCGGCCAACCAGGTGTTGCAGACACAGGGCGACGCCGGCCTGCGCGTGCTCTATGCCATGTACCCGAGCCCCGGGATGCTGGCGGTGCCGGGCGACTCCACCGCGCGCCGGCTCGAGGACCTGAAGGGCGAGTCAATCGTGTTCGGCGTGCCGACCTCCGGGCTCGTGCTGCTGGCCCGGCAGGTGTTCGGCGCGCTCGGCCTGGACATCGATCGCGACTTCCGCGCCGTGTACGTGGAGAAAGCGGCGCAGAGCCCGCAGCGCGTGCTCGACGGCGAGGCCGCGGGCCTGTGGGGTGCGGGCGTGGGTTGGCCGGGCTTCACCCGGCTTGCAGAGGCGCCGCGCGGCGCACGCTTTATCGGCCCGAGCCCGGCGCAGATCCCGCAGATCCTCCAGGCCCAGCCCTTCCTCAAGGCGATGGAGGTGCCGGCCGGGGCCTACGCAGGGCTCGAGCGTGCGCTGCCGACCGTCGGATCGTGGAACGTGGTGCTCGCCCAGGCCACGTTCTCGGAGGAGCGGGCCTACCGGCTCGCACGTGCGCTGCACGAGGCGGCAGCCGCACTGGCAGCCGCCCTGCCGCAGGCGGCGATGAGCACGGCGCGGCTCACCGTGCAAGCCACGCCGTCGCCGGCACTGCTGCATCCTGGCACCGCACGTTTGTTGCGCGAACTGGGGCTGCTGCCGGCTTGAGGTCGGGCGGCGCGGGCTGTGTCCATCGTTTCTTCTCGGCGTGCCGGCCGATGCGTGACCCGGTACCCCAAGTACCCGACCCGACTCATGCCGCGAAACGGATTGCCCGTGAGCCGCGCTAGAACCCGCGCAGCGTGTCCAGCACTTCGGAGCGGAATTCGCGCCGGTAGAGGATGTACACGACCCCCGCCGTGGCAAGCATGAAGACCAGCGGCGAGAAGAACCACCCTATGACGGCGAAGGCCATGTAGTAGCCGCGCAGCCCGTCGTTGAAGGCCTCGGCGGCCAGGCCCACCACCCGCCCGGCACGGTCGGCGAAGGCCTCGCGCGAGGGCCCGCCCTCGACGGCGAACTCGCTGGCTTCGGGCGCCGAAGCCACCAGCAAGGCGCCGAAGGTGTACTGCCGCAAGCTCCAGGTGAAGCGGAAGAAGCTGTACACGAACACCGCCGTCAACAGCAGGAGCTTGAGGTCGAACACCAGCACCGTGGTGCGCGCGGCGAACGGCAGTTCGCGCGCCAAGGCGCTGGCCTGATCGCTCGCGCCCAGAACCGCAAGCAGGCCGCCGATGATGAGGATGGTCGTCGAGGCGAAGAAGCTCGGGCTGACCGACAGGCTCTGCACCACCACGCCGTCGATCACCCGCACCTCGCGCTTGGTGGTCTGCAGCATCCACTGCCACCGGATGCGGTTGGTGGCGGCGAGCACCGAAGGCTGCACCGAAGCGCGCTTGTCGGCGAAGCGTGCATAGCCGACCCACGCCGCCAAGAACCACACCAGCGCCACCCAGTCCGTCCAGGGCAGCACCGCGAGCATGGTCAGCAAAATCTGCATGCGGCGATGCTAGCGGCTGTGAAGCGGGATCAGAACGGCCGCATCGTGGCGCGCTTACATCATCCGAAGCCGCATTCCACGCCGCCGCGCTGCCTTGACGGAGCAGACCTTCGCGTCGGCCGCGTCCGACCCGGACTTTCCGTGAATCCCGGTCGCGCCGCCGAACCGCCGACTGACATCGGCGACCCGCCGCTTCAGCTCAAGCCGAGCGCAGTGCCCGTGCGTGGCGCTGCAGGGCGCTCAACACACCCTGTAGCCTCTGCTGCTGTTGGGCATCGCGCAGCGCCCCTTCCGGGGTGAAGGCCTGCGCCGCCTGGTTGAGCGCGAACTGCTGCGGCAACACCAGCAGGCCCGGGTTGAGGGCGAGGAAACTTCGCAGGCTTAACAGGCTGCGGATGCCGCCGAGCGCGCCCGGCGAAGCGCTGAGCAATGCCGTCGGCTTGCCGGCCATCGCCGGCTTGTGCTCGGGCAGGCGCGTGGCCCAGTCGATGGCATTGATCAGCAGCGGCGGCGGGAAGGCGTTGTACTCGGGCGAGACGACCAGCAGCGCGTCGTGCGCCGCCATCTCGGAGACGAGCGTGTGCGCCCCCTGCGGCACGCCCTCGCTCGCCTCCAGGTCGCCGTCGTAGAGCGGCAGTGCCAGCGCCCGCAAGTCGCGCAGCAGCGGCTCGGCGCCCTGCTCGCGCAACAGGCTCTCTGCCAATCGCGCGAGTTGCAGGTTGTAGGAGCCCGTGCGCGAGCTGCCGGGCAGGATCAGGACGCGCAGGGGCTGGCTCATGTGGGCGACTCTACTTGGCGAATTGCGCGGCGGCGGCCGCTCACCGAACTGCGGTGCGGGCCAGATCGAACACGATCACTTCGGCATCGACGCCGTTGCTCAGGGTGAGCCGGGCTTCGCCATCGAGCTTCGCCGCATCGCCGGCCGCTAACGCCCTGCCGTTGACCTCGACCGCGCCGCGCGCCACATGCACGTAGGCCAGGCGCCGCGCATCGAGCGTCAGTTCGGCTTGCTCGGCGCCGTCGAAGAGGCCGACGTACATCGCCGCATCGGCGTTGAGCTTCACGGCGCCATGGCGTGCGTCCGGTGAAGCCACGAGCTTCAGCGTCCCCCGCTTTTCCTCAGCCGAAAACTGCTTTTGCTCGTAGCCCGGCTCGATGCCGCGCGCCTCGGGCAGCAACCAGATCTGCAGGAAATGCGTGGTCTCGTCCGCTGCGTGGTTGAACTCGCTGTGCTGGATGCCCCGGCCGGCGCTCATGCGCTGCACCTCGCCCGGCAGGATGGAGGCGCCGTTGCCGATGCTGTCCTTGTGGCCGAGCGCGCCTTCGAGCACGTAGCTGATGATCTCCATGTCGCGGTGGCCGTGCGTGCCGAAACCTGTGCCGGGGGCAATGCGGTCCTCGTTGACGACGCGCAGGTTGCCCCAGCTCATGTGCTGCTCGTCGCGGTAATCAGCGAACGAGAAGCTGTGAAAGCTCTCGAGCCAGCCGTGGTCGGCATGACCGCGATCGGCGGATTTGCGCAGCGTGATCATTTCAAGCCTTTCATCGCGGCGTGGATGCCGCATTCACTCAATGTAGGAGCGGGCCGCGTCGTCATCAGGGGCCAAGGCTTGATGGCATCATTCAAAGCCGCTGAACGTGCGTTCAGCTTCTGCTTCACGGACAAGACGAATGAGCGAACGCCGCAATGTCCTGACGCCCGAGGCGCTGACGATGGTCGACCTGATCGCGCGCACTGGCAGCTTCGCCGCAGCCGCGCGCGAGATGGGCAAGGTGCCTTCGGCGCTGACTTACAGCGTTCGCCTGCTCGAAGACGCGCTCGACGTGCTGCTGTTCGACCGCAGCTCGCGTCAGGCGCGCCTCACCGCCGCCGGTGAAGAGCTGCTGCACGAAGGCCGGCGCCTGCTGATCGAGATCGACGCGGTGGCCAACCGCGTCAAGCGCATCGCGACCGGCTGGGAGACGCAGCTCACCATCGCCTTCGACAGCATCCTCGCGCCGACCGCCCTGTTCGAGCTGGTCGAGTCCTTCTACGCGCTGCGCGTGTCCACCCGCGACGCGCCCGACAGCGCCCCGCCGACCCGGCTGCGCCTGCGCAGCGAAGTGCTGTCGGGCACCTGGGAAGCGCTGGCCACCGGGCAGGCGGATCTGGCCATCGGCGGGGCCGGCGGGCCGACACAGGGCAGCGGCATGCAATGCGAGCCGCTCGGCGAGATCCACATGGAATTCGCCATGGCGCCGCACCATCCCCTGGCGGACGCCGAGGAGCCGCTCAGCGGCGAGACCATCGCCCGCCACCGCATCGTCGCCATCGCCGACAGCGCGCGCAGCTTCACGCCGATGACCGTGGGCGTGCAGCCGGGCCAGGACGTGCTGACGGTGCCTTCGCTCGCCGCCAAGCTCGAGGCCCTGCTGCGAGGCCTGGGCTGCGGCTCCGTGCCCGAGCCGCTGCTGCGCCGCCATGTCGAAGCCGGCCGGTTGGTCATCAAGCGCACCAGGCTGCCGGCACGCAGTGTCGGGCTGCACTACGCCTGGTACGCACCCAGCGGCAGCGCGCCCCCGGGCCTGGCGCTGCAATGGTGGCTGAAGCAACTGCGCAGCGAGGCGACTCGCCACGCGCTGCTGGAGCAGCACGCCGGGTTGGTGCTTTAGAGCGGGCGGACTCGCAAATCCGAGCGGCAGGGCCAGGAGTGCCCGCCCGGCCCGTGCGCTGCACTCGGCCATCACCGCTGAGCCGCTGGCTACCATCGCCCACAGTGAGCACCTCCCTGTCCCGTCATCGCGCCTACACGGGTCGCTTCGCGCCCTCGCCCACCGGGCCGCTGCATGCCGGCTCGCTGGTCGCGGCGCTGGCAAGCTGGCTCGACTCCCGGGCTCATCGCGGGCGCTGGCTGGTGCGCATGGAAGACGTCGACATGCCTCGTTGCGTGCCCGGCGCGGACCGCGAAATCCTGCGCCAGCTCGATGCGCTCGGCCTCGTGCCCGACGCGCCGCCGCAGTGGCAGAGCCGGCGCGGCGCGCTGTATGCCACGGCACTGGAGCGGCTGATCGCGGTGCGCTCGGCTTACCCCTGCGCCTGCACTCGCCAGCAGATCGCCGCGGCAGCAGCCGCACTCGGGCGCCCGCCGGCGCGGCATGAAGAACTGGTTTATCCCGGATCCTGCCGTCCGGAGCGCGGCGGTTTGCGCGGGCAAACGCCGCGAGCCTGGCGACTGCGCCTGCCCGACGACGCGACGGTCCATTGGGCCGATCGCCAGCTCGGTGCGCAGTCGCAGGACGTCGCCGCGGTCGTGGGCGACTTCGTGCTCAAGCGGGGTGACGGCCTGTGGGCGTATCAGCTTGCGGTCGTCGTCGACGACGCCGATCAGGCCGTGAGCGATGTCGTGCGCGGCGCCGACCTGGCCGACAACACGCCGCGCCAGGTGCTGCTGCAGCGTGCGCTCGGCCTGCCCACGCCGCGCTATCTGCACACGCCGCTCGTGATGGCGGTCAGTGGCGAGAAGCTTTCCAAGCAGCACGGCGCAGCGCCGCTAGATGTCAACGATCCGCTGGCGGCCTTGCGCGCGGCCGCGGAAGTGCTGGAGCTTCGCGTCGACGCAGCGCACCAGCCCGACTGGCTTGCCGCCGCAACGCAGGCCTGGGCAGCTCGCTGGGCAAGCCGAGCCTCCGCGTAGGAAACGTCTTACATCGGGCGAAGCGCGCGTCCGATCGTGGCGCTGCAGTGGCGCATTTAGCATCTCCTCACACGCGATACAACCCGTCGCGTTTCCTTTTCCCGAGCACCATGTCCCTGCTGCGCGTTTACCTCGTCGAAGACAGCCCGATCATTCGCGCGAACCTCATCGACACGCTCGAGGAGCTGGCGCCAATCAAGGTGGTGGGCAGTGCCGAATCGGAGGCGGACGCCGTTGCCTGGATCGGCGAGCACACCCAGGACTGGGACATGCTCATCATCGACATCTTTCTCAAATCAGGCTCCGGCCTGAGCGTGCTTCGCAGCCTGCAGGATCGTGGCGAGGACCGCAAGGCGGTGGTGTTCAGCAATTACGCCACGCCCGACATCAAGCGGCGCTGCATGGAGCTGGGTGCCGACGAGGTGTACGACAAGTCCAGAGAGATCGACGCGCTGATTGCCTATTGCTCGGGGCTGGGCTTTACTGCCACCGGCCACGGCGACCTCACTGAATAAGGCCGGTCTTAAGCGCGTAGTACGTCAGGTCGCTGTTCGAGGCGAGCTGCATCTTCTCCATCACACGCGTGCGATAAGTGCTCACCGTCTTGACGCTCAAACTCAAACTCTCGGCGATCGCGCCGATGGTTTCTCCCTGGGCCAGCCGCAGGAATACCTGGAACTCGCGCTCGGAGAGCTGCTCGTGCAGCGGCCCATCGGTCTTGCCGCCGCCGATCTGGTCGGCCAGGAGTTCGGCCACCGCCGCGGTGATGTAGCGGCGGCCCCGGGCGAGCGTGCGCACCGCACTCACGATCTCCGCCGGCTCGCACTCCTTGTTGAGATACCCGCTGGCGCCCTGCTTCATGAGCGGCGTGGCGTAGTGCGCCTCGGGGTAACTAGACAGGATCAGCACCGGCAATTCAGGCGCTCGCGCCTTCACCGCAGCCAACGCCTCGACACCGTTCTGGCCCGGCATGGAAACGTCCATGATCATCACGTCGATGCCGCCGGCGCGCAGCAGTTCGAGCGCCTCCCGGCCGCTGGCCGCCTCGCCCACCACCTGCAGATCGACCTGCTCGGCGAGATACTGCCGCAGGCCGGCCCGCACGATGGCATGGTCGTCGACGATCACGATACGAACCGGCATGAACACTCACCCGCAAGGCGCAACAAGCCTCGATTCTAGGTTGGCACCCGGTGAGCACGGGCTGCCTCTTCCCCCGCTGCCATCGCTGCGCTGCCATCACCGACCATGAGCCCACGCCGTCGCGCCGCCATCCTGAGCTTTCCGCTCGCCCTCATCGCGGCCTTGTCGCTGCTGCTGTTCGGCGAGCTGTCCTATCACCGTTCGCAGACGGCGCTGCAAGACACCACCGACGCCTACGACGTGCGCCTGGAAGTCGAACGCCTCTTGCGCCTCATGGTCGATGCCGAAAGCGGCCAGCGCGGCTACCTGCTGACCGGCCGCACCGACTACCTCAAACCCTTCGCCGAAGCGACGCAGTCGATCGGCCAGCTGCTGCTCGGAATGACACGCTTCTACCTGGCGCCCGCTCGCAGCGAGCAGATGGGCGATTTCGCGCGGCTTGCGCGGCTGGTCGAGACCAAGATTTCCGAAATGGACGTCACCCTGCAGGCGCGCCGCGACGGTCGTGAAAACGCCTGGCGAGCGGTGATCGAATCGGAGATTGGCCGGGAAACCCAGGAACAGCTGCGCCAGCAGGCCGTAGGCCTCGCGCTCGTCGAGAGCGCCCGGCTGCAATCGCACCAGGCGCAGGTCAGCCGCACGCTGCTGATCAGCCGCATCGGCGTCGCGACGATGACGATGCTCAGCTTGCTGGCGTTCTATTTCTATCTGCGCCAGGCACGTCAGGTGATCGCACTGCGGGAGCGCCAGCGCGAGGTGCTCGAAGCCGAACGCGACACGCTCGACCTCGAGGTGCGCGAGCGCACCGCACAGCTCACCGAGCTGGCGCGCTACCTGCAGACCTCACAGGAAAATCAGCGCAGCCTACTGGCACGCGAACTGCACGACGAACTCGGCGCGTTGCTCACGTCGGCCAAACTCGATGTCGCGCGCCTGCAGTCGCGCCTGCCGGCGATCAGCCCGGAAGCGCGTGAGCGCATCGCGCACCTGAACGAGGTTCTCAACAGCGGCATTGCCCTGAAGCGCCGCATCATCGAAGACCTGCGGCCCTCGGCGCTCGGCAACCTGGGCCTGCTCGCCTCGCTCGACATCCTCACGCGCGAATTCGCCAAGAGCTCGGGGCTCGAGGTGCAGGCGACGCTGGAGCCGGTCGAGCTGGCCCCCGACGGCGAGCTGACGGTCTACCGCTTCGTCCAGGAAGCGCTGACCAACATCGCCAAGTATGCGAAGGCCGAGCGCGTCGACGTCGTGCTGCAGCCGAACAACGGCGGCGTGGACATCAGCGTGCGCGACAACGGCAAGGGTTTCGATCCTGCGGTGGTGCGCAGCAGCGCGCACGGCCTGGTGGGCATGCGTTACCGCGTCGAAGCCGAGCGCGGCAGCATGGAGATCGACGCCAAGCCGGGCGGCGGCACGCTCCTGCGGGCCTGGCTTCCGAGCTCGGCGGCCGAACCGAGCGCGAAGCCCTGAGGGCGCCGGGCTTCAGACCGCCAGCAAGTGCTCGCGGTAATACAGCAGCTCGTCGATCGACTCGCAGATATCGGCCAGCGCGGTATGCGCCTGGGCCTTCTTGAAGCCCTCCAGGATGCCGGGTTTCCAGCGCCGCGCCAGCTCCTTGAGCGTGCTCACGTCCAGGTTGCGGTAGTGGAAGAAGGCCTCGAGGTCGGGCATGTCCTTCGCGAGGAAGCGGCGGTCCTGGCAGATCGAGTTGCCGCACATCGGCGACTTGCCGGCCGGCACGTAGGCCTTCAGGAACTCGATCACCCCGGCCTGCGCCTGGGCCTCGTCGACCGTCGAGGCCTTCACGCGATCGGTCAGCCCGCTGCGGCCGTGCGTGCCCTTGTTCCAGGCGTCCATCGCATCGAGCGTGGCATCGCTCTGGTGGATGGCGAACACGGGGCCCTCCACACGCACCGTGACGTTGGCATCCGTGACGACGATGGCGATCTCGATGATGCGGTCGGTCGCCGGCAAGAGCCCGGTCATCTCGAGGTCGATCCAGACCAGGTTTTGGTCGCTCTTGGCGAGCAGCGGTGCAGTGCCGGCGGGTTCGGTCATCGGGGAGTCCTTTCAGAGCGGGCGATTGTCGGTCAACACTTAAACTTGCCGCTTCATGTCCTCCACCGCGCTCACCCTGCTTTTCTCCGGCTTCCTGCTCGCCAGCCTGCTGGTGCGCTTTTGGCTCGCGAGCCGCCAGATTCGCCATGTGGCGCTGCATCGCGATGCCGTGCCGGCGGCCTTCACCGCCACCGTGAGCCTGGCCGCTCACCAGCGCGCCGCCGACTACACGCTGGCCAAGCTGCGCTTCGGCCTGGTGAGCCTGGCGCTGGGAAGCGCCGTGCTGCTCGGCTGGACGCTGCTCGGCGGCCTGGACACCCTCAACGGCTGGCTGCTCGCGGCAGCGCAGCCCGCGCTCGGCGACCTGGGCTACCAGCTCGCGTTGCTCGCTGCCTTTGCCGTGATCGGCGGGCTCATCGAACTGCCGCTCGATGCATGGAGCACCTTTCGGCTGGAGGCGCACCACGGCTTCAACCGCATGACACCGGCCCTGTGGCTGGCCGACCAGGCCAAGGGCGTGGCGGTGGCCGTGCTGCTCGGCGGGCCGATCGCGCTGCTCATCCTGTGGCTGATGGGCGCGGCCGGGCCGAGTTGGTGGCTGTGGGCCTGGGGCGCTTGGGTCGGCTTCAATCTTGCCGTGCTCGTGCTCTACCCCACTGTCATCGCGCCGCTGTTCAACAAGTTCCAGCCGCTCGAAGACGGCGCACTCAAGGCGCGGGTCGAGTCCTTGATGGCGCGCTGCGGCTTTGCCGCCAAGGGCTTGTTCGTGATGGACGGCAGCCGCCGCTCGGCGCATGCCAACGCCTACTTCACCGGCTTCGGCGCGGCCAAGCGGGTTGTCTTCTTCGACACGCTGCTGTCGCGGCTTTCGCCGCCCGAGGTGGAGGCGGTGCTGGCGCACGAGCTGGGCCACTTCAAGCACCGGCACGTCATCAAACGCATCGTCGGCATGTTCGCGATCAGCCTGGCCGGCTTCGCGCTGCTGGGCTTGCTCTCGCAGCAGGCCTGGTTCTACATTGGCCTGGGCGTCACACCCAACTTCAACGCCGCCAACGACGCGTTGGCGCTGCTGCTGTTCCTGCTCGCCGGGCCGGTCTTCAGCTTCTTCGTCGCACCGCTGTTCGCCGGCCTGTCGCGCAAGCAGGAGTTCGAGGCCGACGCCTACGCCTGCAAGCACACGAGCGCAAGCGACCTCAGCGCGGCCCTGCTCAAGCTCTACGAAGACAACGCCTCCACCCTCACGCCCGACCGGCTCTACGTGCGCTTCTACTACTCGCATCCGCCGGCCGGCGAACGGCTGGCGGCGATGGGCGCGCACGCATGAACCGGACCGGCCTCTGGCTCCCTCGCCCCTTTGGGGAGAGGGTGGGGGGCGAGGCGGGGCTTTCGAGGCGCATGCGCCGAGCCCGCCGAACGGCAGCGGCTTGCAAGCCGCTGCGCGCGCTGCAAGCGAGGGGCCAGCCCGAGATGCACATGCCCGCGAGGCCCTTTATGAGGAAGTGCGCTTGACCCAGCCGGTCGAGCTCGACCTAGGCTTGGTGGTCGCCGGCCACGGCCGCCACTACATCGTCGAAACCCCGGAACGCAAACGCCTGATCTGCCACCCGCGCGGCAAGAAGAGCGCATGCGTGGTGGGCGACCGCGTGCGCTGGCAATCCATCTCGCAAGGCAGCGGCGGCGCTTTGGGCGAAGGCGTGATCGAGCACCTCGAACCGCGCCGCAACCTGCTGTTCCGCCAGGACGAGTGGAAGACCAAATCCTTCGCCGCCAATCTGGATCAGCTGCTGGTGTGGTTCGCGGTCGACCCGGTGTTCAGCGAATCGCAGCTCGCGCGCGCGCTGATCGCTGCCGAATCGGCCGACATCGCTGCGACCATCGTCCTCAACAAGACCGACCTGCCCGGCGCGGCGGTGCAGAGCGAGCGCCTGGCTCCCTACCGTGCCATGGGCTACGAGGTGCTGGAGCTCTCGCTGGCGCAAGGCTTCGACGCTGCGCAAGCCGTGCTGCAACCGCGCCTGGACGGCAAGGCCACGCTCGTGCTCGGCCCCTCGGGCGCCGGCAAGAGCACGCTCATCAATGCGCTGCTGCCCGACGCCAAGGCGCAGGTCGGCGAAATCTCGCAGGCGCTCAACTCGGGCCGCCACACCACGACGACGACGCAGTGGTATTGGCTCGACGCCGAGCGCGGCAGCGCGCTGATCGATTCCCCGGGCTTTCAGGGCTTCGGCCTGCAGCAGATCGAGGCCGCGCAACTACCGGCCTACATGCCCGACCTGCGCGCACACGCGGGCGGCTGCAAGTTCTACAACTGCACGCATCGCCATGAGCCGGGCTGCGCCGTGATCGCCGCCGTCGAGCGCGGCGAGGTCAGTGCGAGCCGCTGGCGCATTCACGGCGAGCTGCTGGAGGAGATGACGCGCACGCGGTGGTGAGAGCCGCAGCGGCTAATACCAAGCCGCAATCAAACGCATCGATGCTGATGCTGCAGCGCAGCTGCCGAGGGCATCGGGCGAGCGGCTCCGTTCATGTCCTCCGGCGTCGGCCTGCCGGCCGACACCTCCCCCTTTACTTCACTGCACCGCTCACCCGACGCCCTCGGCAGCAGGCACCGTCGCAGCCTCGAACGACTGCAGAACCGAGCATCTACGGTGGTGGCAGGAGCGCTGTGGCGGGTTGCTGTGTGGAGTGAAGTCAAGGAGGAGGGCTGGGCGTGAGCCCGGCCCGGGGGACATGAACGCAACACAGCGACCCGGCGCAGCGCTCGCGCGC
>NZ_JACDCW010000105.1 GCF_013817345.1 Methylibium sp. | reverse complement strand
CCGAATTGAAGATGTTGCGAAAGCGCCGCTCGCTGTCGCGCAGCGCCTGCTCGGTGGCTTCGCGCTCGGCGATCTCGTGCTGCAGCTGCACCGTGCGCTCGGCCACCGCCGCTTCGGTGCGGCGCGCGCGGCCGGTCACGATCAGCAGCAGGGCGCCCATCAGCCCTGTCGCCGCCAGGCCGGCCAGCACGAACAGCCAGGTGCTGGCGTTTTCGCTGGCCAGCGGCCCGACGGATTCACTGGGCACGCCGTTGCGGGCCTGCACCTGCAGTTCCCACTCGCGACCGGCGAACGGCACCACGGTGCGGCGCAGCGGCCCGGCGCCTGGGCGGCCGCCAGGAGCACAGTCCACCCCGCCGGCGAGGCGTGTCTTCGAGCCGTCTGCCGCGGTTTCGAACAGGCAGACCTGAAGGTATTGCGGCGTGCCGGCCAACAGCGTCTGCAGCGCATCGTCCATGCGCAGGGCGATGAAGACCAGCCCGAGCAGCCGGCCCGGCGGCGGCGGGCCGCCCGACAGATCGCTCGAGCGCACGGCCCGGTAGATCACCACGCCCTGTTGCTGGTCGGACTCCTGCGTGAGCCGAAAGCCGACGGTTGCGGTCGCCGCATCGCTTCGGCGGCCGCCCATGATCGCGTCGCGCGCCGCGCGCAACGACAGGCTGTTGAGGCCGAGTGCCGGCTCATTGCCGGCGTACGGCTCGATGTGGCGTAGGGCAATCACTTCGTCGTCCGCGGCGGTCAGCCCGGCTTCCCGGTCGAACACGCGGTAGTCGGCAAGGCCTGTGGCGCGCACGCTTTCCTCGAAGGCCGCCACGTCCGCAATGTCCACCCGCTCTTGCCAACCTATCGCCTGCAGGCTCGGCAGCTTGGCGAGCCACCTTTCGCTGGCGAGGCGGAACTCGCTGGCCGTGACATCTTCGGACGCCAGGTACACGCCGTGTATCGCGTCGAGCGCGTCGAGGTGGGCGCTCAGCCTCAGCTCGAAAGTACGGCTGGTGTTGTTGGCGTCGCGCTCGAAGCGCGCCTCGCCACGCTGCTCCTGCCAGCGCACCACTTGTGAAACGGCGAGCGCCAGCAGGAGCGTGGCCAATGCGAGCGGCAACGCCACCGAGGTGCGGCGGGCACGCCAGGCCTCCCTCGGCTGGCCGATCAGGCTGAGCAGCACCGGCGCGGCGACCACCACGCCCAGCGCGTCGCCGCCCCACCAGACCAACCAGGTCAGCGGCAGCTCAGCGCGTTGGAGCGCACCACCGGCCCACAGCGCCAGCGTGCCGATCGTCGGGTTGACCGTGCAGGCGAGTGCGGCGGCGAGGCCGAAGAAGCACGCGATCGCCTTCGGGCTGTCGAGCGTGACGGGCAGGCGCAAGTGCCGACGCACCAGCAAGGCACCGACCAGCGCCTGCAGCGCGGCACCGCTCCCGATCAGCACCGGGACGATCCCCGCCGACCCGCTGGCGGCGCCATGCTGGCTGGCCAGCATGGCGTTCATCGCGATCGCGCCGATCAGCACCGCCCAGGTCATGCGCAAGCCATAGGCGAGCACGGCAACCAGCGCGACGCCGGCAGCCGGGAAAAAGGGCGAGACGTAACCCGGGGGGATGGCGAAAACCGATCCCGACAGGCCGATGAGGATGTAGGCCAGCACCACCCCGGCCGCGGGCGGCAACAGTCGGCTCAGGGGGGTAGTTACAGCAGGAGGCATCGAGGTGTGCGTGGCCCGCAACGTCGGCGCACGCCGACCGGAACGGCCTGCGGCGAGCCTACACCGGGTCTTTGCGGGACCACGCGTCACCGCGGTGTTGACGTGCTGGCGAACGCCCACTCCTGCGCAGATCGGCGCTCGGCGTGCGTTTGCACGCGGCGCAATGACGGCAATCCGTAACGGGCGTCACACGCTTCGCACCGGGTTGCTCCGCCGGCGCTGCGGCGTGGAGTGTTGCTACACGTTGAACAGAAAGTGCAGCACGTCGCCATCCTTGACGACGTATTCCTTGCCCTCGGCGCGCATCTTGCCGGCCTCCTTGGCGCCTTGCTCGCCCTGGTGGGCGATGAAGTCGGCGAAGGCGATGGTCTGGGCGCGGATGAAGCCGCGCTCGAAATCGGTGTGGATGGCCGCCGCCGCCTGCGGGGCGGTGTCGCCGACGTGGATGGTCCAGGCGCGCACCTCTTTTACGCCGGCCGTGAAGTAGGTCTGCAGGCCGAGCAGCGAGAACGCCGCGCGGATCAGGCGGTTCAGGCCGGGTTCGCTCTGGCCCATCTCCTGCAGGAACATCAACTTGTCTTCGCCTTCCATGCCCGACAGCTCGGCCTCGGTCTTGGCGCAGATGGCCACTACGGGCGCGTTCTGGCCTTGGGCGTAGGCGCGCAACTGGTCGAGGTAGGCGTTGTTCTCGAAGCCGCCTTCGTCGACGTTGCCGACGAACATCGCCGGCTTGGCGGTAATAAGGCAAAGCGGCGCCAGGATCGCCAGCTCCTCTTTGCTGAAGGCGACCGAGCGTGCCGGCTTAGCCTCGTTGAGCGCGGCCTGGCACTTCTGCAACGCATCGACCAGCTTCGCGGCCTCCTTGTCGTTGCCGGATTTGGCGGCCTTGAGCGAGCGCTGCAGCGTCTTGTCCACCGTGGCGAGGTCGGCCAGGCACAGCTCGGTCTGGATCACTTCGATGTCGGAGATGGGGTCGATCTTGCCGGCTACGTGGATCACGTTGTCGTCATCGAAACAGCGCACGACGTTGACGATGGCGTCGGTCTGGCGGATGTGCGCCAGGAACTGGTTGCCCAGGCCTTCACCCTTGCTCGCTCCGGCCACCAGGCCGGCAATGTCGACGAACTCGACGATGGCCGGCACGACCCGCTCGGGCTTGACGATGGAGGCCAGCGCGGTGAGCCGCTCGTCGGGCAACTCGACGATGCCGACGTTGGGCTCGATGGTGCAGAACGGGTAGTTCTCGGCGGCGATGCCGGCCTGGGTCAGGGCGTTGAACAGGGTGGACTTGCCGACGTTGGGCAGACCCACGATGCCGCATTGGAGGCTCATGGCAAAAACTTTCGCAGGGGAGGGCGGCACGGACCCGCGGCGCCGGCGGCGCTCGGGAAGGCAGCGATTTTAGGGCGGGCAACGGGGCGGCGCCCGGCCTCGCGAGCCCTCCCGCCTACTGCAGCCGAATCTCGCCGTCGAAGTCGACCACCAGCTTCAGGCCCGCGACTTCCAGCGTCACCTTGGCCGGCAGCACCTCATCGCCGGCGAGGCTGCCATCGGCGATGGCCTTCGCCACCGCCTGCTCGATCTCGCGCTGCGAGCCGACGCCCACCACCTTGAGGAACTTGCGGATGCTGAGGTTGAAGGTTTCTTCGTTCATGAGGCTCTCCTGGGAACGGGGCGCCGCCGCGACCGGACGAGTCGGGGCAGCCATCACTCACGGTAACGAATCTCCGGGGCGGCCGAACCGGCCGCCGCGATGCCCCTACCGCGCTTCCCGGGCGCTCCGGCGCCGGCTCACAGCACCAGCAAGCGGCGACGCCTTTGCGTGCGATCGATGTAGCACTGCAGCGCCCGCGCTCCTTCGCCACTCAAGCCGCGCATCTCGCAGCCCAGCCGCACGCCCCGGGACTCGTGGTGAAGCAGGGTGACGTGATGCACGATCAGGCTGACCGCCAGCCGGGTGTCGCCGTCGAGCTCGACCAGCACCTGCTGCAGCAGCAGCCCCGGCTCGACCTTCGGCAGCTCGTCCGGCAGGAACAGCGCCACGCCGCCGATGCTGACATCGAGCACCCGCAGCTCGAGCTGCAAGTCGCGCTGTACCGGGTGCAGCAGCGTCGCGGTGGGGCCGGTGTTGATCAGCGGGCGCACGCGAAAACTGTTGCGCCGCTGCAGGCGGTACAACTCGCGCGGAAAGCGGACATTGAGCGCGCAGTCGTGCCCGTTGCGCACGAGCACCAGGTCGTGCAGGTCGAACTGCAGCTTGATGTTCTCGAGGTAGCCGACCGCGACGATCTCGTCGCTCTCGAGCAGTTCGGGCAGGCGGTGATCGCCCGCTTCGGCGCTCAGACACAACAGGCCGCGCCCGGGGTCCAGCGCCCACACGGTGGCGCTGCAGCGGGCGCCGTCGGGAGAACTCAGGCTGAGCAGGACGTTGCCGTCGGCGAGCTGCTTGAGCAGCCCATAAATCTCGCCCGGCGCGTCGACGCGGAACTCGGCCAGGCCGGGGCTCGCGCCGCTCATCGCGTCGAGCGGCATCGGCAGGGTTTCCATGATCGCGGGCAGGAACGAGCAGAAAACGCGCAGGTGGGCGGCTCGCGCCGGCTCAGTGCAGCATCTTCGGCCGGCCGGCCATCAGGCGGTCCAGGTCTTCGAGCCAGGGTTCGGCCAGCGTGCGGATCTCGGCATCGTTGACGAGGATGCGTTTCATGATCCGGCCCTTGAGCTGGCGCTCCTCGGCGCCGAGCTCGAGGTTGGCGGCGGCGTGCTTCAAATCCGAGATGAGCAGCGCGCAGGCGCCTTCGAGCTTGACGACCCGGTCCCAGTCGCCGTCGCGGGCCGCTGCGAGCATCTGCTCGCTGGCTGCTTCGATGGCCTCGTAGTAGCGCAGCAGGTGCTTGGGAGGGGGCGCGTCCATGGTGTCGAGCTTCATCGCGACGGAGGGCGTGTTCATGCTCAGGCCGCCCGTTGTTGAGCCGGGATGGCGATCCAGCCCTCGCGTACCGTGCTGAGCAGGACGTGGCATTCAGCCAGGGGCTTGTCGTCGTTGCGCACATTCGCCAGCGTGAGTTGCTGCACCAGGTAGGCATAGAGCGCCGACAGGTCGCTGGCCAGGGCGCCGCCGGCGGCCTGGTTCAGCCCGCCGCGCAGGCCCTCGTCGATGATGCGAACCGCCTTGGTGATCTGCTTGCCCTTGACCACGACATCGCCGCGCTGCAGCGCGCCGCGCGCGGTGGCGATGGCCGCCAAGGCGGCGTCGAACAGCAGGGTGACGAGCTGGTGGGGCGAGGCGTGCGCGACGCTGGTCTCGGCATCGACTGTCCGATAGGCGCTGGCAAAACTCTTGGCGGGAGAAAACATTTGGGGCTCCGCTGGCAGTTCAGGGGTGACCCTTTCCTTATCGGCCCGCCGCGCCGTGACTTGAGCCCGCGCCGGCAGCCTCAGCGGTCGTACGACTTGTTCCAGTTCGTGATCTGCTGCTCGATGAAGCTGCCCAGCCCGTTGAGCTGGTTGAGGCTGGCGTCGAGCGCCGAATACTGGCGCAGCAGCCGCTCGCGGGTGCGGTCCACGCGGTCCTCGTAGCGCTGCTGGTCCTTCTCGTTGCGGCTGATGTTGTCGCGCAGGCCGGTGGCGCGGGATGTCAGCGTGCCGTCCGTGCCGACCACGCCGTCGGCCAGTTCCTTGAAGCGTTGGCCGAAGCCGCTCGCGGCGGTGCTGAAGGCCTTGGCAAGCTCGACCGGGTTGGCCAGGGCGGCGCCCAGCTTGGTCTCGTTGATCTTGATCGAGCCGTCGCGCTGCAGTTCCAGGCCCATGTCGGAGAGATAGGGAAACGAGGCCGAGGCGTCGCTGGACTGCTGCACCAGCATGCGCAGCTTGCCCTGCAGGCTGACGGCGGCGCGGTCGCCTTGCAGCGCACCGGCCGTGGACGAGGCGGGGTCGAACTTCGTCTGCTGGGCCAGATAGCGATTGGTCTCGTTGTAGGCGGCGACGAAGTCCGTGATGCCCTTGCGCAGTGCGCCGGTGTCGTTGCCGACCGTGATGTCGATGGGGCCCGTGGCAGCCTTGGCCAGGGTGAGCGAGACGCCGTCGATCACGTCGGTGAGCACGTTGGTCGCCGAGGTGAGCGGCAGGCCGTTGATGCTGAACGCGGCGTTCTGCGCGGCCAGGCGCTCGGTCATGCCGCCCACCGCGGGCGGGTCGCTGAAGGTCAGCGCGGCCAGGCCGCCGCCGTCATCGACCGGCGCGGTGATCGTGATCGCATTGTCGGTTCCGCTGGCGATGCCGGCGATGACGAGGCGCGCGCCCTGTGCGTCGCGAATGATGGAGGCGGTGACGCCGGCGTCGGCGCCGTTGATCTTGTTGCGGATGCCCTCGAGCGTCTGGTCGGCCTCGCCGATGTCGATGCTCACGTCCGACGCGCCGACCTGGATGTGCAGGGTGCCGGTGCCCACGATGGCGGTCGGGCCTTCGGCAAAGGCTTCCGACGACAGCGAATGCGCCTGGGCGAGCTGGCTCACCTCCACGCGGTAGCTCGCGGCGCTGGCCGTGGCGGCGGAGGTGACGGAAACGGCGTCTGCCGCGGAGCTGGTGGCCTTGGTCTGGGTCCAGAAGTCGGCCTTGGCCAACACGCTGGCAGCCGACTGAACGTTGACCATGTAGCTCTGCAGCAGGCCGTAGGACGACAACTGCGTGTCGAGCTTCGTCTTTTGCGCCTGCAGCAGCTCGATCGGCCGGCGCTCGAGCGCAACCAGTTGCGAGACGATGCTGTTGACATCTAGGCCGCTGCCGATGCCGGGGGAGGAAATTGCCATGGCGTGGATGCTCCTGTCGATCTCTGCTTATCGGCACTTCGGGCGCCGAATGAAGGCGGCCCGCCGCCGGCCTGCCGCGCCGCGGCAAACCGGTGACGGGCCGGGGCCGTCCGGGCTGTGATCAGCCCTGCAGCAACTGCAGCACCTGCTGCGGCAACTGGTTGGCCTGGGCCACCATGGCGGTGCCGGCCTGCTGAAGGATCTGTGCGCGGGAGAGGTTGGCGGTTTCCGCGGCGAAGTCGGCGTCCATGATCCGGCCGCGCGCGGCGGACAGGTTCTCGGCCGTGACCTGGATGTTGGAAATCGCGCTTTCGAAGCGGCTCTGCACGGCGCCGAGCGTGCCGCGGGCGGAGTTGACGGCGGTGAGCGCGGTGTCGATGGCGTCCATGGCGAAGGCGGCGCCTTCGGCGGTGGAAATGTCGAGATTGTTGATGCCCGTTTCCGTGGCGCCTGCGGTGAACGTGCCGTTGGTCGTGCCGGCGGTCACGCCCGTGAGATTGGTGACATTGGCGATCACCAGCGCCACGTCGGTCTCGGTCGCGGAGGTGATGGCGCCGTCGGCGGCCATCGTCACGCCTTCAAGCGCGGTCGGGTTGGCGGCCTTGGCGGTGGCAAACGCAGCGACCAGTTCCGTCAAGGCGTCGCCGGCGGTGCGGGCACCGAGGGCGGGGATGGCGACTGCGACGCCGTTGATGTCGAGCGAAGTGGCCAGGGCGCCATCGGTCACCGTGAGGGCGCCGAGCGTCTGGTCGTAGGAGTCGGCAGTGGTTTGCAGCGTACCCAGGCCGGCCAGCCGCGCATCGGTGATCGCGGCCAGCTCGATGGTCTCGCCCGAGTTGGCGCCCACCTGGAAGCTCTTGGTGGTGAACGAGCCGTCGAGCAGCTTCGTGTCGTTGAAGGCGGTGGTGGTGGCCACGCGCTCGATCTCCAGCTTGAGCTGGGCGACTTCGGCGTTGAGGGCTTCGCGGTCGGTCTCGTTGTTGGTGGCGTTGGCCGACTGCACGGCCAGCTCACGCATGCGCTGCAGCATGTCGCCCAGCTTGCCCAAAGCGCCTTCGGCGGTCTGCGCCAGCGAGATGCCGTCGTTGGCGTTGCGGGCCGCGACGTTGAGGCCGCGCACCTGGGTGTTCATACGCTCGGCGATGGCCAGGCCGGCGGCATCGTCCTTGGCGCTGTTGACGCGAAGGCCGGATGACAGGCGCTGCATCGACACGGCCAGCGAGGATTGAGACGACGTCAGGTTGCGCTGTGCATTCAGCGAAACGACGTTGGTGTTGATGGTCAGGGCCATGGCCGCTCCTTCGGAAAATCGTTGACTTCCGGCGTGAGCGCCGGTGGGGCTGTTGGTCAGACGAATTCTTGAGGGGTGGTGCGGCAGTGAATCCGCCGATAAGCGGCGGCTTCCCGGTGCATCTTCGAAGCGAAAAAGCCCCGGCCTTGCGGCGCGGGGCTTCGAGTCGAGGGCTTTGCGGCCCGCGTTCGGCTTGCCTTTCGATCAGCGCAGCAGCGACAGCACCTGCTGGGGCAACTGGTTGGCCTGGGCGATCATCGCCGTGCCGGCCTGCTGCAGGATTTGCGCACGCGACAGGCTCGCGGTTTCCGCGGCGAAGTCGGCATCGACGATCCGGCCGCGGGCGGCAGAAAGGTTCTCCGACGTGACCTGGATGGTGGCGATCGCGTTCTCGAAGCGGCTCTGCACGGCGCCGAGCGTGCCGCGGGCGGTGTTGACGGCGGTGAGCGCCGTGTCGATCGCATCCATCGCGAAGGTCGCGCTTTCGGCGCTGGCGATAGAAAGGTTGGTGATGCCGGTCTCGGTGGCCCCTGCGGTCAGCGTGCCGTTCGTTGTTCCGGCGGTCACGCCCGTCAGGTTGGTGACGTTGGCGATGACCAGGGGCACGTCCGTCGCGGTCGAGGAAGTGATGGCGCCGTCGGCGGCCATCGTCACACCTTCTAACGCGGTCGGGTTGGCGGCCTTGGCGGTGGCGAAGGCAGCGACCAGCTCCGTCAAGGCGTCGCCGGCCGTGCGGGCCGCCTCGGCGGGGATGGCAATTTCCACGCCGTTGACGTCGACAGAGGCGATCGCCGCGCCGTCGGTCACCGTGAGGGCGCCGAGCGTCTGGTCGTAGGAGTCGGCGCTGGTCTGCAGCGAGCCCAGCGCCGCGAGGTCGGCGTCGGCGATCGCGGCCAGGGAGATCGTCTCGCCCGAATTGGCACCGACCTGGAAGCTCTTGGCGGTGAAGCTGCCGTCGAGCAGGCTCGTGCCGTTGAACTTGGTCGTGGTGGCGACGCGGCCGATTTCTTCCTTGAGCTGGGCCACTTCGGCCTGCAGGGCGTCGCGGTCGGTCTGGTTGTTGGTCGCGTTGGCCGACTGAACCGCCAACTCACGCATGCGCTGCAGCATGTCGCCCACTTTGCCCAGCGCGCCTTCGGCGGTCTGCGCCAGCGAGATGCCGTCGTTGGCATTGCGGGCGGCCACGTTCAGGCCCTTGATCTGCGCGTTCATGCGCTCCGAAATCGCCAGGCCGGCGGCATCGTCCTTGGCGCTGTTGACGCGAAGGCCCGAAGACAGGCGCTGCATCGAGAGGGCCAACGCGGATTGCGTCATGCCGGTGTTGCGTTGTGCGTTGAGGGAAACGACGTTGGTGTTGACTGACATTGCCATGATGGCTCTCCATTAAGTTAAGACTCCCGGCAGACGCCGGCTTTGCCGTGCCAGCTTTCGCTGGCTGCGCCCGGCGGCAGTCATCCTCGGGTGCGAACTAGAGGGTCGCCTCATGTGTGGCCCTTGCTCGTTCCTTCGGCCGGCTGTTCCGGACCCCGGAGGTCGGTTGCCCGCCCCCGTTGCTTTGCTTATCGAACCGCTGGGGCCTGAACTTGAGCGCCGCACTTCTGTTTTTGTTGTTTCCTCGAAGCGGCAGCGGCTTTCCGGGCTTTCCACGGGGAGATATCGGCCGGAAAGGCGACCTACTTCAGGCGTTTCACCGAGGCCCGTGTAGGAAGTTGCCTGACAAGCGGCGTTCTGCCGCACGGACAGCACGCACAGCGCCACCCCTATTCAGGCCGCACGCCTGCCTCACTACAGTTCTCTCCACGGTGAACGCGAAAGCAACACCCCGAACACCTGCCAGACATCTCCGCCAGACACACCGAACCGAGGAAGCCGCCATGAACACCGAACAGATCCTGATGGAAATCCGTGAAGCCAATCTGTCCTATCTGATGCTGGCGCAAAGCCTGATCCGTGCCGACCGCGAGGAGGCCTTGTTCCGACTGGGCGTCTCGGAAGAGACCGCCGAGCTGATCGACCTGCTCAGCCCCGCTCAGATGATGAAGATCGCCTCGGGCAACACGCTCTTGTGCCGCATGCGGGTGGACGACGAGCTGGTCTGGAGCCTGCTCACCAACCACGGCAAGTCGGCCGCCAACGACGGCGTGAGCCGCCTGCACGCCAACATCCTGATGGCCGGTCGTCATCGCGAAGCCGCCTAGATGACGACCCCCGGCGCGGAGTACCGCGCCACCCCCCGAGGGGGCGCCGAGCCGGCTTGGGAGCGGCCCGGCGCTCGGCCCGGCACCGGCTCCGTCTTGCTGTAACCCGACTCCGAAAGACCACCATGCGCAACAAGAGCATCCTCACCGAAGCCCGGCAGATCGAACGCGCCGTCACGCTGATCAACCTGGGCGCGCGCCTGCAGGTGCTGGAGTCGGAGACCGACCTGAGCTATGAGCGCCTGCTGCGCCTGTACAAGGAAGTGGCGGGCAAGTCGCCGAGCAAGGGCCAGTTGCCGTTCTCGACCGACTGGTTCATGACTTGGCAGCCCAACATCCACGCCAGCCTGTTCCTCAACATCCACGAATACCTGAACAAGGTGGTGGCGCTCGACGAGATCGACTCCGTCATCAAGGCTTACCGCCTGTACCTCGAGCAGACGCAGTCGCAGGGGCTGGAGGCATTGCTGTCGGTGACGCGCGCCTGGCGGCTGGTGAAGTTCGTCGACAACGGCATGCTCACCATGACGGAATGCTCGAAGTGCGGTGGCCACTACGTGACCCATCCGCACGAGATCGGCAAGCACTTCGTGTGCGGCCTGTGCAATCCGCCCGCACGCGCCGGCAAGGGCAAGGCGGCGGGGTCGCTGCACCTGCATTGAGTCCTTCACGCCTTCTGCGCACAGTGTCACGGCGGCGCCGGTCTTCCAATGGCGCGGCTTGATTTGTCGGCAACCTGCGCCGATACCAAGGCAAGCGTTTTCTGTTCGTCGTCTCCTGGGTGCACCGCGGTGCATTGCGGGCTCCCGTCGCAAGACCGGAGCCCGCTCTTTCTTTGCCGCGGTGCCGGCGCCTGACCAGCTTCCCGTGCTCTCGGGGTGGGGCCTGGACCGCAAGGTCGTCTCAAGCCGGCCGCGCGGCGGCCGATAAATGCTCATGCTGCTCGGGCCATGGCCTCGAACGGCGGCCACCACGAAGTACGGAATTCCCCCACATGTTCGTCATCATCGGCTACGCGATCGCGCTGGGTTGCATCTTCGGCGCCTACGTCCTTCACGGCGGCAACGTCGACGTGATCGCCGCTGCCTTGCCGACGGAGATGATGGCGATTGCGGGCGGTGCGCTCGGCGCCTTCGTGGTGTGCAACCAGCCCAAGGTGCTCAAGTCGACCCTGGCAGCAATGCCCATGCTGCTCAAGAGCTCGAAGTACACGAAGGCGCGCTACATGGAGCTGATGGCGCTGCTCTACGACATCCTGCAAAAAGCCCGCAAGGAAGGCCTGATGGCCATCGAGAAGGATGTCGAGGACCCGAAGAATTCGCCGCTCTTCAAGAAATACCAGGCGGTCGGCAGCGACCATCACGTGGTCGAGTTCATCACCGACTACCTGCGCATGATGGTCTCGGGCAACCTCAACCCGCACGAGATCGAGTCGTTGATGGACACCGAGATCGAGACTCACCACCACGAGGCGCACCAACCCGCCGCCGCGCTCACGCGCCTGGCCGGCGGACTGCCCGCCTTCGGCATCGTCGCGGCGGTGCTCGGCGTGGTCAACACCATGGGCTCGGTCGGCCAGCCGCCGGCGGTGCTGGGCGCCATGATCGGCTCGGCGCTGGTCGGCACCTTCCTCGGCATCCTGCTCGCCTACGCGATCGTGGAGCCGCTCGCCGGCCTGCTCGAGCAAAAGCTCGACGAGGGCAGCAAGGAGCTGCAGTGCATCAAGACCACGCTCCTGGCCAGCATGCAGGGCTACGCGCCTGCCATCGCGGTGGAATTCGGACGCAAGACGCTGTACTCGACGGAGCGACCCACGTTCATCGAGCTGGAGAGTCACGTGAAGGGCAAGAAGTGAATGGAGCCCCCACGTCGCCGAGTACGGCTCCTGCCCCCGGGGCCTGGAACGGGTCCCTTGGTGGCCCGCGGGGCGCGGTCCGCCTTGGGAGCGGCCCGGCGGCGGACCGGCCAGCGCGCTGGATAGGAGTCGAGCATGGCCGGTGACGCCAAGAAACTGCAGCCGATCATCATCAAGCGCGTCAAGAAGGCCGGCCACGCCCACCATGGCGGCGCGTGGAAGATCGCCTACGCCGATTTCGTGACGGCGATGATGGCCTTCTTCTTGCTGATGTGGCTGCTGGGCTCGACCACCGAAGGCGACCGCAAGGGCATCCAGGACTACTTCAACAACCCGGTGAAGATCTCCATGCTCGGCGGCGCCGGTTCGGGCGATTCGTCGAGCGTGCTGCGCGGCGGCGGCGAGGAGCTCACGCTGAGCTACGGCCAGCGCAAGAAGGGCGATGTCGACGCCGAGCGCAAGCACTACACGCTGCGCGCGCTGAAGGCGCAGCACAAGCAGGCCGAGGCCGAGCAGCTCGGCGCCCTGAAGGCGCGTGTCGAGCAGATCATCCTCACCAGCGAACGCCTGGCACAGTTCCAGTCGCAGATGCGGCTCGACATGACGCCCGACGGCCTGCGCATCCAGATCGTCGACGAGCAGAACCGGCCGATGTTCGCCACCGGCTCCTCGGTGGTGCAGCCCTACATGCGCGAGTTGCTTCGCACCATCGCCGGCGTGCTGGCCGAGGTGCCCAACAAGCTCACGCTCGAGGGCCACACGGACGCCGCGCCGTTCGGCTCGGGCGTGGCCGGCTACAGCAACTGGGAGCTGTCGAGCGACCGCGCCAATGCCTCGCGCCGCGAACTGCTCGCCGGCGGCCTGGTCGACGCACAAGTGCTGCGCGTGCAGGGCCTGGCCGCCAGCCTGCTCTACGACCGCGAGCAGCCGCTCAACCCGATCAACCGGCGCATCAGCATCATCGTGATGAACCGCGACGCCGAAGACCGCCTGCACGGGGGCGTGCCGAACGAGGCCGATGCAGCGCCGCCCGAGCTGCCCACGCTGCCGCCGGAACTGCAGGCGCTGCCGGTCGAGATGGCGGCGACGGCCTCAAGTGCGCCGGTGATTACCCGATAACCCTTGTAGACCCCGCCTCATCCGCGACACCCGTTTCCTCCCGAGGACCCCACCACCATGAGCACACCCGACCTCAAATTCCTGATCGTGGACGACTTTTCGACCATGCGGCGCATCGTGCGCGGCCTGCTCAAGGAGATCGGCTACAACAACGCCGAAGAAGCCGAAGACGGCGCAGTGGCGTTGCAGATGCTCAAGAACATGAAGTTCGACTTCGTGGTCAGCGACATCAACATGCCCAACATGAACGGCTTCGACCTGCTCAAGGCGGTGAAGGCCGACGACGGCCTGAAGCACATTCCTGTGCTGATGGTCACCGCCGAGGCGCGCAAGGAAGACATCGTGCTCGCCGCCCAGACGGGCGCCGCCGGCTACATCGTCAAGCCCTTCACCAAGGCCACCTTGGAAGAGAAGGTGCAGAAGATCATGCAAAAACTCGCGGCCACGGCCTGAAGGACATCGACATGCTGTTGATTGATGAGGCCGTGAA
>NZ_JACDCW010000190.1 GCF_013817345.1 Methylibium sp. | reverse complement strand
TGCCGATCATCGAGATGAGCCCGGTCTGCGCCAGCATCATCTCGGTGAACTTGTCCATGCGCGTGGCGGTGGTCGGGCCCGCGGGACCCGTGACCTCGTCGCGCACCGGATCGACCGGGCCGACGTAGTAGATGACGCGATCCGTGAAGTCCACGGGCAGCGGCTCGCCCTTGGCGAGCATGTCCTGAATGCGCTTGTGCGCGGCGTCGCGGCCGGTGAGCATCTTGCCGTTCAGCAGCAGCGTGTCGCCGGGCTTCCAACCCGCCACTTCCTGCGGCGTCAGCGTGTCGAGGTTGACCCGCTTGCTCCTGTTGTAGTCGGGCGCCCACTTCACGTCCGGCCACAGGTCCAGCGAGGGCGGCTCCAGATAGGCCGGGCCCGAGCCGTCGAGCACGAAATGGGCGTGGCGCGTGGCGGCGCAGTTGGGGATCATCGCCACCGGCTTGCTCGCGGCGTGCGTCGGGTACATGGCGATCTTGACGTCGAGCACCGTGGTCAGGCCGCCCAGACCCTGCGCGCCGATGCCCAGCGCGTTGATCTTGTCAGCCAGTTCGATGCGCAACTCCTCGGTCTTGTTGCGCGGGCCGCGGGCCTTGAGTTCGTGCATGTCGATGTCTTCCATCAACACTTCCTTGGCCATCAGCATCGCCTTCTCGGCCGTGCCGCCGATGCCGATGCCCAGCATGCCGGGCGGGCACCAGCCGGCGCCCATGGTTGGCACGGTCTTCAAGACCCAATCGACGAGCGAGTCGCTCGGGTTGAGCATCACGAACTTGCTCTTGTTCTCCGAGCCGCCGCCCTTGGCCGCGACCTGCACGTCCACCGTGTTGCCCGGCACCACCGTCATGTGCACGACGGCGGGGGTGTTGTCCTTGGTGTTCCTGCGCTCGAAATGCGGGTCGGCCACGATCGAGGCGCGCAGGGTGTTGTCGGGGTTCAGGTAGCCGCGCCGCACGCCTTCGTTCACAGCGTCTTCGACACCCGCCGGGAAGCCCTCGAAGCGCACGTCCATACCGATCTTGAGGAACACGTTGACGATGCCCGTGTCCTGGCAGATCGGCCGACGGCCTTCGGCGCACAGCTTGGAGTTGGTGAGGATCTGCGCGATCGCGTCCTTGGCGGGGGCGCTTTGCTCCAGCTCGTAGGCGCGCGCGAGGTGGGCGATGTAGTCGGCCGGGTGGTAGTAGCTGATGTACTGCAGCGCGGCAGCGATGCTTTCGACGAGGTCGTCGTGGCGGATGGTGGTGCTCATAGGGGGCGTTGCGTCTGGGAGTGCGCAGGCGTTTCAGAACGCTGGCGGGAGCCGGGGCGGCTGGTGCGAAGTGTAGCGAGGCGTGCTCCGCCGGCTCCCTAAGGATTGACAGATCCGCCGCCTCGGCGGATGTTGCGCGGACCCGACCCGCAAGGGCGAGTGAGCGGCGATCCGGCCGCCACGACGCCGCCACCACCGGGCCGCGAGAGGGAGGTTCACCATGGCGAAGTCCAGCGTGGCGGCCGCGCGCCGCGATCAAACGACCTTCACGTTGCGCCCCGGCGAAATCGTGCCGCGCGGCCGGGCGATCGAAATCCGGTTCCCGCAGGCGCTGGCCGAGGAAGCCCGCCGAGGAATCACCCTCGCGGGGCAGCGGGTCGATGTGCACGACAAGGGCGATGGCCGCAGCTTCGCCATCGACACCAGCGGCCTTGCGCCTGGCTCACACCGGCTGCGCATCGACGAACCATGGGCTGCGCGTGGGAGCAAGCGGCTGGCCGATGTCGACCTTCCGTTCGAGATCGTCGACACGCCCGCGCCGTTGCCCGAGGATTGCGTCGTCATCCATGCCGCGCGGATGCGCATCGGAGAGCTGCAGGTCGAGCGGCTGGCGATGAACGGCCAGGGCGAAGGCGCCTGGCTCGACGCTTTCAAGGCCGTGCACCGCAAGTCGGGCCAGCGCATGCCGCTCGCCTTCGACGAGGCGGGCCGCAAGGTCGACCTGGAACGGGAGCTGCGCCGGCTGGCGCAGCGGCGGCAAAAGACCTACGGAGCCCTCCATCCGAGCCTGCACCAAGCCATTGGGCGGCGCGCCGCGGACGAGCCGATCGAGGTGGCGGTGTGGCTGCGAATGCCCGAGACCGTACTCGCCGACAAGCCGCTCAAGGGCCGGATCCGGCGCCGCCCCGAGGCCGAGGAGCGTGAGCGCGCGCAGTGGCAGGCGCAGGCCAAGCGCTTCGCCGAGGCGGCGCGCCGTTACGGGCTCGAAGTGGCACGGCTCGATCCCGCCGCGCCCCTGCTCTACGGCCGCATACCGGCCGGGCAGGTGGCCGAACTCGCGGCTTCATCGAAGGTGGCGGCCGTGTTCCTGCACGAAACCGAAGGCTTCGACGATCTCGGCGACTCCATCGCGATTGCAAACAGCGACGACGCGCATGCCGACGGCTTTACCGGCGCGGGCGTCAATGTCGCGGTCTATGAGCGTGGGCCCGACAACACGGCCAACCTCCCCATCACCGCGCGCTTCGAATCCGACCCCGACACCAGCCAGCACTCACGCCACGTCCACGGGATCATCCGCAACACCGAGCGGCGCGCACCCAACGGCCATGCGCCGGGCTGCAACCTGCACTCGGCCAACAGCTACGACCTCGACGCCATCCGCTGGGCCGCCGAAGATCGCGGCTGCACGGTGATCAGCCAGAGCTTCCACCGCGACAGCGAGCAGACCTCCTCCGGCCTGTCCTTCGACGACATCTACAAGGACCACCTCGCGCTGCGCTGGCCCTACCCGACGATCTGCGAGGCGGCGGGCAACGGCGCCACCACCGAGTACGTCAACCACAAGGGCTTCAACCGGCTCACCGTCGGCAACCACAACGACACCGCCTCGGGCATGGCGGGCGATTCGGTGTTCCGCAATCCGGCCTCCTCGCACGGCGACCGCGAGCTGCCGGAGATTGCCGCCAACGGCACCGGGGTGACGGCGGTCGGGGTCACGGACGGCGGCACCAGCATGGCCACGCCGGCGGTGGCCGGTGCGGCGGCGCTGATCCAGCAGGCCAACGCGACCCTGCAGTCCTGGCCTGAAGGCTGCCGCGCAATCCTGATGGCCGCCGCCTGGCGCAACCCCGCGGCGGGGACGTGGCGCGCCGACGTGATCGCGGGCGTCGATGCCGCCGACGGCGCCGGCG
>NZ_JACDCW010000015.1 GCF_013817345.1 Methylibium sp. | reverse complement strand
AGCCTGCCTTGCTCCGTCTCCTCTCCATAGAGAGCGAGCGCTGCCTGAGCAAAGCCGCGGGCGGGCGGCGGGCGCAGCGCCTGTGCGGCGGCGAGCAGCGCAGGGCTCGTGGCTGCGCGCGCAGCGCGCTTCGTGATCTGACTCGTCGCAGTTGTTTGAGCGCAGTGAGCAAAGCGAACGCAGCGAGTTCTGCGACGCAGCCACGAGCCCGAGCAGCACAGCGCAGTCGGCCCGCAGGGCCGACCGCCGCACTGAAGCGAAGCCCGCCGCCCGCCCGCGGCTTTGCTCATCACGCCAAACAACCGCATGACATTGCGGACTGACGGCCCCCAACGAGCCGAGAACAGACAGTCGTTTCATCTCAGGCATGCACCTGCGCCTGTCCCGCCGGCAGCGCCGAACGACGCACCAGGCTCAACACCCGCGCAGCGCGGGCGGGTTCCACGTTCTTCGGCGCCACGGCCGCATACACCTCCGCCAGTTCGCGGGCCACCCGCTCCCAGGTAAACAGGGAGCGCACGCGGCGGATGCCGGCACGACCCAGCGCCTGCGCCAGCGCCGGGTTGGCATGCAGATGCACCAGCCGCTCGGCCAGGGCCTGAGGGTCCTTGGGCGGCACCAGGTAGCCGGTCACGCCGTCGGCCACGGAATGCTGTATGCCGCCGACCGCACTGCCCACCACCGGCGTGCCGCAGGCCATGGCTTCGAGCGGGGTGATGCCGAAGGGCTCGTACCACGGCGTGGTCACGAACACGTCGGCGGCAGCGTAATAGTTGGCCAGTTCGTCGCGCCGCCGCTGGCCGGTGAACGTGACGCGGTCCGTCACGCCGCACTCGTCTGCCACGCCGCGCAGCCGGGCGATCTCCGGCGTCTTGCGGTCGTCGGGGTCGCGCGATTCGCCGCCCACCACGAGCAGCCGCACCCGCATTTCAGGGGGCAGCAGCGCCATCGAGCGAATCACGTTGTCAATGCCTTTGCGCGGCACCAGCCGGCCAAGCTGCAGCACCACGAATTCGTCGTCGCTCAGTCCCAGTGCACGGCGCGCGGCTGCCTTGGAGCCCGGCGAAAACTCGGTCAGATCGACCCCGCAAGGCACGGTCGAGATGGCGCGCGGGTGCGCGCCGTACAGCCGCACCAGATCGGCCTCGTCCTGCGGGCATTCGGCGATGACGCGGTCGGCGCGCCGCACGATGCGTTTTTCGATGGCGATGCGCGCCGGCGGGAAAGCGTCGGCCGCCTTCTGATGCTCGCGGCGCACCAGCCCCAGCGCATGAAACGTCATGACCAGCGGCAGGCCGAACAACTCCTTCAGGCGCATTCCCACGAGGCCCGACATGAAGAAGTTGGCATGCACCACGTCGTAGCGCGCGCTGTGCTGCACGAGCCGGCGCGCCGAGCCGGTGAACGACGGCATGTGCGGGAGCAGCTCTTCCTTGGGCACGAAAGCGGCCGGCCCCGCGTCGATGTGCAACACGCGCAGGCCCGAACGCACGTCCACCGTGCTGGGCAGTTGCGGGTCGTCGCGCCGCGTGAACACGTCGACCTGGTGCCCGGCGCCGGCCAAGCAGCGGGCGACGTTGGCCACGTAGATGTTCTGACCGCCGGCATCGACGCTGCCAACCGTCGCCAGAGGCGACGCGTGTTCGCTGATCAGCGCAATGCGCAGGGGCTCTGGGCACATGGTGAGAGTCGCCGAAGTTTGATGAGCAGCGTTCGGCAAGCCGCGTGCCGAAGCGCTTCTCGCCCGCCGGCGCGAGAAGCGCTTCTCGGCTCGCCGCCTTCGACCGCGCCCGGCCGCGCCGGGCGGCTTGCGGCAACTTCGTTTGCCGGGCGGCAAAAGCTGCCGTGAGGGCGCCAGAGCCAGCGCAAGCTGTGGCAGAGTCACCGAACACAAGACGCGGTTCGAATCCACCGCACCGGAGGGGACACCTTGATGACGGAGAAGCAGCGATCCGCCGCAGCCGAAGGCAGCCGGCCGCTCGCCGTGCCGCGCGCGATCACGCTTCGCTCGCACCTCGTTCGGCTCACCCTGGCCACCTTGCTGCCGGTGATCGCGCTGGCCGTCCTCGGCGCGCTCTTGTTTGCGCAGCACGCCAAGCAGACCTTTGAGCGCGGGGCGCGTGATCGCACCCTGGCGCTGGTGACCGCCGTCGACGCCGAACTCCGCAGCTCGATTTCGGTGCTGGCCGGGCTGGCGCAATCGGCGCACATCGACGCCGGCAATCTGCAGGCCTTCCACGACCAGGCGGCTCGGGTCGCTGCCAGCCGGCCCGACTGGCTCACAGTGAACCTCGCGCCCCCTTCCGGCCAGCAGATCATCAATGTGCTGCGTCCTTATCCGAGCGATCTGCCGTCGATCGCGGAACGCAGCAGCTTCGACCGCGTGCTTGCGACCGGCCGTCCAGCGGTCGGCGACACCGTGTTCGGCAATCTGACCCGACAGATCGACTTTCCCGTGCGCGTGCCGGTGCTGCGCGACGGCCGGGTCGAATACGTGCTGAGCGCGGTCGTGCGGCCGGAGGCGATCACTCAGCTTCTACAGGCGCAGCGCCTGCCTGCGGACTGGATCGGGGCCGTGTTCGACGGCAGCCGGCGCATCGTCGCACGCACGACCGACGCACCCGCCAGCGTGGGACGGCCGGCCGCACCGACGATGCAGGCCGCGCTCGACCGCGGCTCGGAAGGCTGGTTCCTCGGCCGCACGCGCGAAGGCATCAGCATGTACACGCCCTTCAACCGCTCTTCGGTGAGCGGCTGGACGGTCGCCATCGGCATCCCCGAGGGGCAGGTGGACCGCGCGGCCACGCGAGCGATGGGCTTCGTGGCGCTCGGCGCCGTTGCCGCCTTGCTGCTGGCGGTGATGCTGGCCACCCTGTTTGGCCGGCGGCTCGCCCAGCCGATCGCCGAGCTGGCCCACGCGGCGCGCCACCTCGGTGAGTCAGGCCACGAAGAAGGCCACCCGGAAGGCCACGGCATCGACACCGGCACGCCGGTGCGCGAAGTGGCCGAACTCGAGCGCGCCTTCGCGAGCGCAGCGCAAGCCGCCCTCGACAGGGAAGAAACGCGCCAGCGACTCCTCGCCATCACCGGCAACGCCACCGTCGCCTTGTTCGTGATGGACACCCGCCAGCACTGCACGTTCATGAACCCGGCCGCCGAGCAGATGAGCGGCTTTACGCTCGTCGAGCTGACCGGCCGCCCGCTGCACGAAGTCATCCACCACAGCCATGCCGATGGGCGCCCTTACCCGATCGAAGAGTGCCCGATCGATCGCGCCATGCCGCTGAACGACCGGCAGCAGGGCGAGGACTGTTTCATCCACAAGAGCGGGCGCTTCTACCCCGTGGCCTACACGGCCAGCCCCATCCACCAGGACGACGAGAACGGCGTGGCCGTCGGCACCATCGTCGAGGTGCGCGACATCACCGCCCAGAAGGAAGCCGAGGCGGCGCGGCGCGAGCTCCTGGAACGCGAGCAGCACGCGCGCACCGACGCCGAGGAAGCCAATCGCGCCAAGGACGAGTTCCTCGCCATGCTGGGCCATGAGCTGCGCAACCCGCTCAGCGCCATAGGCAACGCCTCGCACCTGCTGGAGCGGGAACCCGGCGGCGAACACGCCGAGCGGGCGCGCGGCGTGATCAGGCGCCAGGTCGACCACCTCGCGCGCCTGGTCGACGACCTGCTCGACGCCGGCCGCGTGGCCACCGGCAAGATCATCGTGGCACGTTCGCCGCTCGATCTGGCCGAACTCGTGCGGCGCACCGTCGCGGTGGTCGGCGCCGACGGCCGGGCCGAGCAGCACCGGCTGAGCGTCGAGCTTGAGCCGGTGTGGGTCGATGGCGACGAGACGCGGCTCGAGCAGGTGGTGAGCAACCTGCTAACCAATGCCCTGCGCTACACGCCGGCCGGCGGCAGCGTGCGCATCGCGCTCGCCGCCGAGAACGCCGAAGCGGTGCTGACGGTGGCCGATTCCGGCATCGGCATCGCACCGGCCATGCTGGAGCGCGTCTTCGACCTGTTCGTGCAGGGCGAGCGCGGCATCGAGCGGCGCCAGGGCGGCCTGGGCATCGGCCTGACCCTCGTGCGCCGGCTGGTCGATCTGCACGGCGGCAGTTGCCGGGCGGCCAGCGCCGGCCCGGACTGCGGCAGCACGTTCACGGTGCGGCTGCCGCGCATCGGCGCGCTGCACCGCACGCCGGAACCGGCATCGCCACCCGTGTCCGGACCGCGCCGCGTGCTGGTCATCGAGGACAACGACGACGCCCGCGAAATGCTCGCCGCCACGCTCGAGCTGGCGGGCCACGAGGTGCTGCAGCGCGCCGACGGCGTCAATGGCGTGGCCGCGGCGTGCGCGCTGCGCCCGGACGCGGCGCTGGTGGACATCGGCCTGCCCGGCCTCGATGGGCACGACGTGGCCCGGCAGATCCGCGCCAGCGACGCCGGCGGCGACATGCTGTTGATCGCCCTGACGGGCTACGGCCAGGACGAGGACATGCGCAAGGCGCTGCAGGCCGGCTTCGATGCGCACCTCGCGAAGCCGGCCGATGCCGACCGGCTGCTGCACCTCATCGCGGCAGGCCGCGGCTCTTCAGCGGGCGGAGTTCGGTGCGAATGAAGCGGCTCGGGAATCAGCGCAATGCGCTGTTGCGGGAGGCCGCATCGCCGAGCGCCGTGGCCGTGCTGCTGTCGCGCAGGCTCGCCGGGCTGCCGTCTGCGGGGCCAGGCGCCGTGTCTTCGCGATAGCCGGGCCGCTCCTGCGGCTCTACCTGCGAGGCGATGTGGTGGGCATCGACCGGCACGCCGCCGCCCTCGCCTTCCCAAGTCTGCAAGTGTTCGGGTTTGGCGGCCGGGCGCGACGAGAGCGCCTGCGAGCGGCGAAAGCCGGCGTAGCAGCCGGCGGCCAGGGCGCCCAGCGCCATGGTGATGGCGAGTTTGCGATTGCGCATGGAATCTTTCCGAAGTTCGAGCGGGCTCCAGCATGGCACGCCCGGGCGCCGGCGTCGGTGGCGCGACACACCGCTGGCGGGTGCGTGAGGCCCCCCAGTAGCCATCGGGCGCCCGCCCATCAATCCCAGTACGGTATCGATCCGTAGTGGCGATGCACGTCACGGTGCCACTGAGCATCGGGCGTGCTGGGCCAGTGTTGCTTGTCGAAGGCCGGGGCGGTGTCGAAAGTCGAACGCTCGGCGTCGAGGATCAGCCAGCCGCGTTCGACGTTCAGTTCGAGCGCGCTCCATGGCAGCGCGAACAGGCGCTCGCCCAAGCCCATGAAACCGCCATAGGCCATGACCACGTAGGCGATGCAGCCGCGGTCGACGTCGAGCAGCAGTTCGCTCACCGTGCCGAGCAGTTCGCCGCCGCGGTTGACGACCCGGTCGCCGCACAGCGTGCCTGCGCTCATCAGACGCTCACCAGGGCCGTTGGGCCGCTGCGGCGACCGCGCCGCACCGTGGGCGCGGTCGGTTTGCGGGCTCGATGTGGTCGCCATCGCCATCGCCAGCAGTGGTCGGGCGATGCCGAAGCGGCTCACGGCCACGCTCGGCAAGCCGGCGCAGCACGGCCCGGCCCTCTTCGATCGGGTCTTGTGTCGACAGGCGAAGGATTCATGGAGAGCTCCAGGATGACAAGGCGCGCGTCTCGCCGCACCGTTTCAAGAAGCCTCAGCAATCTGCATTCCCGTACGTCAGCCCACCGATGCTGCGGGTTTCGCCGCGCCGGCGTGCAGCAGCGAACCGAGGCGTGGGTTCGGCTGGTTCGGCATGCCACCCATTTCCAGCTTCGGGTGCTTTTCTTGCCTATGGCCCGACATGACGTTCCCACGGCCCGACCGATTCAAACTCCGCTGGCCCACCGCATCGCTCGGCATCTGGCTCGTGGCGGTGGTTCTGCTCGCCACGCTGCCGATCACCGGACTGATGGCCTGGCAGCTCGCCAAGACGGCGCACACAGCGCAGGAGCGCGTCAACGACGAACTGAAGCTCGCGGCGCACTCGGTGGCCGACGCTGTCGAGCGCGAGCTCGCCGCATCGGTCGATGCGCTGGAGAGCCTCGGTCATTCCGACGCCCTGCAACGCGGCGACGTGGCGCAGTTCCAGCGCACCGTTGCCACGCATCCGCAGCAGCGGCCGGGCTGGATGAGCATCTACCTCATCGACCGCGAGGGCGCCCTTCTGTTCGATACGCGAGAGCCGGCCCTGCGCCCGGACCAACGCCAAGCCGACCCGCTTGGCCTGGAGCGCGTGCTGCAAGCCCGCGAAGCTCAGATCTCCAACCTCGTGACCGGGCGCTTCCCGGGCGCCAATGCAACCGCCATCGAAGTGCCGGTCCTGGTGAACGGCGCACCCCGCTACGTGCTCGGCGCGTGGATCGACGCGGCGGTCTGGCAGCAACTCATCGAAACCGGCAGCGGCACGGTCGGCAGCTTCACCAACCTGTTCGACCGCAACAACCGGCTGATCGCCCGCACGCTCTCGCCGAGCACCAGCGTCGGCAAGCCGCTGCCGGCCGGCACGGCGGCCACCATGCGCAGCAAGCTCTCCGGGGTGAAGCGCGTGGCCATGCTGAACGGCGGCGAAGCCTATGCCGCCTGGCGCCAGGTGCAGCTCGCGCGCTGGGGAGTGAGCGTCGCCGTGCGCGCCGAGCCGCTCGACCGCACTCACCGCGAGGCGCTGAACACGGCCATCGCCATCGCCCTGGTCTGCCTGATGCTGGGCATCGGGCTGGCCTTGCTCCTGGCGCGGCGCATGACACGGCCGCTGCACCGGCTGGTCAGCCATGGCGCGGCAACGCCTTTCGAGCCGATTGCCGTGCGCGAGATCGCGCAGCTGCGCGATTCGCTGCTGTTCGCGAAGGCGCAGGACGCTCTGGCCCGCGACCGGCTGCGCGCCAAGGCCGACGAGTTCGAGACCTTGTTCGAGAGCAGCCCCGTCGGGCTGGCCTTCGCGCAGGACCCGCAATGCCGCGTGGTGCTTCACAACGCCGCGATGAGCCGGCTGTTCGGCGACTCGACGGCGCCGCAGGCCGCCGCGGTGCAGGTGCTGCAGCAAGGCCGCCTGCTCGGCCACGCCGAGCAGCCACTGCAGGTGGCGGCCGCCGAAGGCAGCACGATCAGCGACTGCGAACTCGAGATCCGCATCGAAGGGGCCGAGCCCCGGTTCGTGATCGCGCACGCCTTGCCGCTGCTCGATGCCCAGGGACGCCCACGCGGCGCCATCGGAGCGGTGGTCGACATCACCGAGCGCATGCGCGCCGAGGCGCGCCTGATGGAAGCCGACCGGCGCCTGCGCGAGAGCCAGCGCCTGGTCGATCTGGCCCAGGAAGCGGGCCATGTCGGCTTCTTCCACTACGAGTTCGAACGCGACGCCCTGGCCTGGACGCCCGGGCAGGCGATGCTGTTCGGCCTGGACAAGACGCCGCCTTTCGAAAGCAGCCTGGGCGACTGGGTGCAGCGCATCGACGCCGAAGACCGCGGCCCGGTGCAGGACACGCTGCGCGCGATGCTCGCCGCGAAGCAGGAGAACGAGACGGTCGAATTCCGCGTCGCGCTGCCCGGCGGCCATTTGCGCTGGCTGTCGAGCCGCCTGCTGATGAGCTACGACAGCCGCGGCCGGCCCGAACAGATGGTCGGCGTGAGCGTGGACATGACCGACCAGAAGGACGCCGAGCGCGAGCGGGCGCTGCTCATCGAGAGCGAGCGCGCCGCGCGCCTGCTGGCCGAGCAGGCCAGCCGCGCGAAAGACGAATTCCTCGCCATGCTCGGCCATGAACTGCGCAACCCGATGAGCGCCATCGGCTCGGCGGTCGAACTGCTCAACCGCGTGGACGCGGGCAGCGAGGTGGGCGTGAACGCGCGCAACATCATCGAGCGCCAGACCCGCCACCTGGCCCGCCTGCTCGACGATCTGCTCGACGTGGGGCGCGTCATCTCCGGCAAGATCCTGCTGTCCAAACACGCCATGGACCTGTGCACGCTGGTGCAAAGGCAGGTCGCCACGCTGCAGATGAGCGGCGTTTTCGAGAAGCACGATCTGCAGCTCGACCTGCAGGAGGCCTGGACGCTCGCCGATGCCACGCGCATCGAGCAGGTGATCAGCAACCTGCTCACCAACGCTGCGAAGTACACGCCCACCGGCGGGCGCATCGAGGTCGGCGTGCGGGTCGAAGGCGACGTGGCGCTGCTCGAAGTGCGCGACACCGGCGTCGGCATTCCGGCGGAGCTGTTGCCGCGCATCTTCGACCTGTTCGTGCAGGGCGAACGTTCGCTCGACCGCCGCGCAGGCGGGCTCGGCGTGGGCCTGACGCTCGTGCGCCGGTTGGTCGAACTACACGAAGGCCGCATCGAAGCGGAAAGCTCGCCCGACGGCAGCGTGTTCCGCGTTCGCCTGCCGGGCATCGCCGCGCCCGTGCGAGCCGCCCCGAGTGCTGCGCTGCCACCCTCGCGGCGGCGTCGCATCGTGGTGGTGGAAGACAACGAGGATGCGCTCGAAGCACTGCGCGGTCTGCTCGAGCTCGACGGTCACACCATCTCCACTGCGCGCGACGGCGAGCAAGGCCTGGCGGTGGTGCTCGACGAAAGGCCCGACGTCGCCATCGTCGACATCGGCCTGCCCCGACTGACCGGCTTCGAAGTCGCCCTGCGCAGCCGCGCTGGCGGTTACGCCGGACAGATGATCGCCGTGTCGGGCTACGGCCAGGGCAGCGACGTGGAGCAGGCGCTGAAGGCCGGGTTCGACGCGCACCTGGTCAAGCCGGTGGATGCGGAGGCCTTGCGCAAGTTGCTGGTGCACGGCTGAGCACAAGACGAGATCATCGACGCGGTCGCGGGCCTTTCGGCCAAGTCGAAGGCATACCCGTGGCAGGCGCACGCGCGCGGTCTGGTGGCTCACCTGGTGCTGGGCACGGCCACCGAGCTCGCTCTCAACGCAATGGAATCGCCGGGGCGCGCCGAGCGCCCGGCTCGCCTTATCTCGATCACTGGACCAAGCCGCACCCGATGAAGATTTCGGCAAACGGGTCGTCGTGACCACCGGCGCGTCGAGCGGCATCGGCAGCGCGACGGCGCTTGTCACGCCTTTGCGCTAGGGCGAGAGCCGGCCGGAATCCTCGTCCTCCGCATCGTCCACGCCGTCCTCGTCTTCGTCTTGCGCATCCGCCGCCAGAAGATCCAGGTCATCGCCCTCGCCGCGACGGGCGCTGCCGTCGGCGAGCAGGTCTTCGTGCGCACTGCTCTCCCCGGTCATGCCACCCGGATCGCTGACGATGCTGTCGGGCGCGATGTCGGCCGCCTCGCGCCGGCCGGCATCGCCCGCCGCACTGCGCCGCTCGCCTGTGCCTGTGTGATCGCTGTCGGCGCCAGGCGAGAACGCATCGGCCACGGTGTCCGAACGCCGGCTGTCCGGATCGGTTGCTACATCGACGGGCACGCCGGGATCGCCCTCGTCCAGATCGCCGAGGCCGGCCACATCGCTGCCGCTGTCGGAGGTGTCGCTGGGGCCGAGGTCGGCCGCGTCGTGGCCGCGGGGTGTGGAAGGGGCCCGGGTGGTGCCGAGCAGGCTGCTGGTGGCCATGTGAACTGCTCCTTGTGAGTGGTCCCGGCTGCGGACGTTGCTCGCCCCGGCGAACCCCTTGCGGCAAGCGATATGCCGGCGCGCTATCTCGCCCCGAACGCCTGCGTCCAGTAGATGGTCGCGGCGCTGGCCGGCTCGACGGCATACGCGGCGCCCATCTCGGTAAAACGGCCGCTCATGATGTTGCTGCAGTGGCCCGGGCTCGCAAGCCAGCTGGCCATCACCTGCCCGGGCGACCCCTGCCCGGCAGCGATGTTTTCGCCGACGGCGCGCCAGCCATAGCCTTCACGCCGGGCCCGGTCGCCGACCTGCGTGCCGCCCTGGCCTTCGTGCGCGAAATAATTGCGGCTGGCCATGTCGCGGCTGTGGGCCAACGATGCCGCCGCGAGCTCCGCGTTCCATTGCACGGGCGCCGCCGCCTCGAAGCGCTCATCCCCGCAGACCCGCGGCTCGGCACGCGCGTCGTTGACGAGTTCGAGGATGCGCCGTCCTGCCGCTCGCCAGTCACCCAGATCCGGCGACAAGACCGGCTGCGCGAGCACGACGCGCCAGCGCGGGCCCTCGCGCGCAACCCCGATCTCCGAATACAGCGGGCTCGACAAGACGCTGCAGTAGCGCTGCTCGAGCAGCCTCATGGCCGCCTGCGCATCGCCCGGCCCGGCCAGCGTGATCAGCACCGACCGGGACGCGGCATACCCCGCCGCTTTCAACGCATCCTGCAACTCGGCCCCCGCGCTCGCGGGCACGCTGGCCAGCACGGGTGCGGGAGCCAGCGGTCCGGCCATGGCGGTGCGCTGGCCTTCGCAGTCCTGCGGCGAACTGCGATGGGCATTGATGAGGCCGACCAGCGCGCCTGCATCCTGAGCTTGCGCCGCCGCGGCGGAGACGCCGGCGCCGAAGCACAAGGCGGCGACCGCCAGCGCTTCAGCCCGCTTCCACATAGGCCGCATGAAGCTGCGCCGGCATGATTGCCCGGGAATGGACGAGCTGCAGCGCGCGGAGTTCGGTGAAGCCATGTTCGGATGCTTTTCGCCATCGGCAATGCGCACAGCCAAGCACGCCGCGCGCCCGGTGTCGGGTATGCACCTTGCCACTTTCGCTGCAGTGCGGCTGAACGGCTCGCACGCTCACCTTTCAAAAGGAGGTCCCGATGAACCAGTCCAAGAACACCCCGTCGTCCAACCCGCAAAGCGGTCAGCAAGACCAGTCCGGACAAGGCTCCGGGCGCGAAGGCGGCGAGGCCGGCCGGGCCGGCGCAATGCAGCAGGGCGACAGCCAGACCGGCCAGAGCGGTCAGCAAAAGCAGGGCATGCAAAGCGGCAGCCGGCAGCAGGACGTCAGCGGTACGAGTGGGCAAGGTCAGCAGGACCTGCAGCAAGACAACCCCGCCGGACGAGGCGGCCAAGCCGGGAAGCAGCAGCAACCGGGCGGGCAATCCGGCCTGCAGACGGGTGGCGCCTCGGCTCAGGAGGACGATTCCAACCGCACCGGCCTGAGACGGCCGGCGGGCGGCTCGCCGAATACACCGAAGCAGTAAGAGCAAGGCGGTGAGCTAGCACGCCTCGCTCACTGCTTGTCTCATCGGTGCAGGCCTCGCTAGAGCGTCGGCGGCCTTTTGCGCGGTTTTTGCGATTCGCCCGATTTCAACTTGATGACGCTTATCTGCCCGTCGCTTTCCATGAAGGCCTTCTTCACACCAGACCAATCCTCCATGCCTTGCCGCCGCAGTTCTGACTTCAGCTCTTCCACCGACAGCCGCTCGCGGCGCAAGTTGCGGCCCTGCAATTGCCCGTCGCGCACGAGCAGCAGAGGCGACGGCTCGACAATGCTGCGCACACGGTCGAAGCGAAAAGCCGCCCAGTCGAGCAGGTAGTTCCAGCCTGCGATGGTGGCCACAAGGATGAAGCCGTCGGTGATCGATTCGTAGCCGCCGGCCATCGCGTTCTGAGCGGCGTCGGCAATCAGCACGAGCAGCAGCACGTCGGCGATGCCGATCGAGCCGACGTCGCGGCGCATCACGAAGCGAAACAGCACGAACAGGAACCAGTACATCGCGCTGCCGCGAATCATCAGTTCGAGCGGTGGGACCGACAGGCTAAACAGCTCGGCGATGTCGAGGGCCATCACGGCAACTCAGCGGCGATGGAGATCCGCCGCTGAACGGGGCTCAGCCTTGCTGCCGTGTGAGAGTCAGCCGGTCGGAGTCGTAACCCTTGAGCCGTGCGTGATCGACCAGGCGCTGGTAGCGCTCGCCCGCCAGAAACGGCGCTCGCGAGAGCAGCCACAGGTGCTTGCGGTCGGGCGTGCCCACCAAAGCGCTTTCGTAGTCGGCATCGACGTGCAGGATCCAGTAGTCGGCCCACACGAAAGGCAGAAAACGCATCCACTCCGGCGCGAAGCTCACCTCGAGCTTGGCAGGATCGTCGGGGTCGGTCATGCGAGCCTCGCCCTGCACCACTGCCGCGCTGCCGTCTTCGCGCAGGCACTGGTTGATGACCGCGATGCCGTCGTTGTTCAGCAGGTAGGTGGCCGACACGTCGCTCTCGCATTTGGCCTCGCTACGCAAGGGCATGCGGGCGATCTCGAACCAGCGGCCGGTGTAGCGAGGCAGGTCGAGGTTCGTGGCGGTGGAAGGATCGGGCGCGGAGGCGGTGGCTTTCAAGCCGGCCAGAAGCGGCAGGCCGATGCTGACCAACGACAGCATTTGCGGACTGATCCGCTGGCGCAGCGACACCGGCAACAACGGCCAGGCCATCGTCATCAGCCGCGTGAACATGATCGGCCGGCGACGGGTGGCGCCCGCCAGCGCTGCGGCGCCCAGGCCGGCGCGAGCCAATCCTGGTCGGCTGCCCCGCTTGGCGCCGCGAAACAGCAGAAACAGCCCCGCCACGGCGCCCACGCCGATGGCGACACTGCGTCCGGCATGAGCTTTGACTCGCCTCACCGCCCCCTGCGTGCGATCACGAACGCGGCGGTCGCGGTCGATCACGGCGAGTTCGGCGGCATCGATTTGTTCGTCGAGGTCGAGCACCCCGGCGTCGGCGGAGGCAGCGTTCATGGCATCGGCCTCGGTTCGGGTTGGGGCGTCATGGGAGTGCTTGTCGGACCCGGCTGCACAAAGGCCGGCGCACTCGCACTCGCACCCGGCGGCGCCGGCGCGGGCGGTGGGGGCGGCACGGTAAGGCGGCGCATGGTCGCCGGCAGCTTGAGGAACTTTACGAGCGCAAGGGCGCGTTGGACGAGCACGAAGGCAACACCTAGGTTGAGCACGAGCACGATGACCCACGCCCAACCCCACGGCATGCCGAAATGGATCGCGGCTGCCGCCAGGCCGATCCACAGGGCCAGCCAGGCGGTGAAGCCGAGCACCGCCGCAGCAACGCCCAGGGCGATCATCTGGCCGAGCGCGAGGCCCGCGCGTTTCAACTCGAGCGAGAGCAGGTGGACCCGGTCGCTGACCAGCCCCGGCAGATCCTTGATGAGCGCGCGCAGCATCTGCAGCACGCTCTCGCCCTCGCCGCTGCGCGCGGCCTCCGGCGGCGCCGCGCTCATGGCCCGGCCCGTCCGGCCACCCGCAGGGCGCGCGATGCGGCCGCGGGAAGCCTCGAGTGAAGTGAACGGGCGCGCATCGGTTTAACGCGACAGGCGGCTGAGCAACATGCCGACCGCGACAGCGGCAGCCAGCGAAGCCAGCGGGTGCTCGCGCACCGTGGTACGGGCGCTCTCGACCCACTCTTCCTGCATGGCGGTGAGCTGGTCCGCGCGGTCGTGCATCTGCCCGCTGGCGCCGTCGATACCGTTGCTGAAGCGATCGACCAGGGGAGCGGCCTTGGCGGCGAGCGTATCGACCGCCTGGTGCGCGCTTTGAACCACGCGCTCCATGCGCTCGTTGCGGCCCATGCTGTCCGAATTGCCCATCGAGTTGCTGCTGCTGCCGCTGCTGCCCGCGCCGCTCGTCGCTCCGCCGCCCGAGCCGCTGCTTGTGGCGCCGGAGCCGCTGCCGATGCTGCTCCCGGTGAGGCTGCTGCTACCAGGGGTCGATCCGGTGGAGGAAGTGGAAGACGTCGGGGACGTGGACGAAGTGGGGAACGGCGTCTGGGTGGTGGCCATGTGATCTCCTGATGTGTTGGGTGTTTGAAGTGCGAAACCGATCATGCCGGCTCGCACTGGATGCGAAGTCAACAGTAAGTCTTGCCGCAAGCCTTGCGGCTGGCGGCTCGGGCGTGATCAGCGGGCGCTGCCGCGGCGGAACAGGTTGACGATGGCCAGCAGGATCACCGCTCCGATCAGCGAGACGAGTAGCGCGCCGATGCTGAAGGCGCCATCGTTGATGGAGGGCAAACCGAGCAGCGGCGAAATAAGCCAGCCACCCAGAGCCGCACCGACGATGCCGACCACGACGTTGAGGAACATGCCTTGTTGCCCGTCCGTGCGCATGATCATGCTGGCAACCCAGCCGATGATGCCGCCGACGATCAGCCAAACGATGAGGTTGATCATGGTGAGCTCCTTGAGTTGAGATTGATCGGGAGTCGCACCGCCAATCGACGCGCTCCGCAGCGACCCAGAGGCAAGTACTGTGCCGACGGTCGCTTCGTTAGCGCTCCATCCCGGCGCTACAGCCGGCACAGTGCCCTGCGGATCGCACATTGCGCGCCGCTTTGCGAGGGCGCGGTGCGCGCCCGGCGCTTCGCTGCCGTTTTGTGCTTGTTGCAGCAACGAGGCGCTTCGCGCGCTATCCTTGCTGGGTGCCGGTGCGCCTCGCGCGTACCGGGCCGGCATGCTTGCGCCCGTCGCCGTCCGCGCAGTACGACGAGCACGAGCCGGCCGGATCGCAACCGCGCAACTCCCGCTGTTCCCATTTGCCGAAGCGGCAAGCGAGATGCTCCTCCTTGCTCGCCGCCCCCGAGGAAAAAGACCTTGAGTCATGCCCTGATCGTCGAAGACGAGCCCGACGCGGCCGAAATGATGGCCGCGCTGATCGCCACCGAGGATTTCACGGTGGCGACTGCCAACACGCTGCGCGACGCGCGGCGCCAGATCGCGCTGCAGCAGCCCGACATCGTGCTGCTCGACCTGCAGTTGCCCGACGGCAGCGGCATGGAACTGTTCGAGGACGCCGAGCTGATCGCCCACTCGGAAGTTGTGCTGATCACCGGCCACGCCAGCCTGGAGACCTCGATTCAGGCGCTGCGCCTGGGCGCCGCCGACTACCTCATCAAGCCGGTCAACATCAAGCAGCTGCAGGGCATCCTGTCGCGCGTGATGCGGCCTTCGGCGCTAAAGGCCGAGCTGCAGACACTCACCAAGGAGTGGGAAAAGACCGGCCACTTCGGCCAGCTCTGGGGCCGCTCGGCGCCCATGCAGCGCATCTACGAACAGGTAGCGCGCGTGGCCGGCACGGCGGTGTCGGTGTTCATCACCGGCGAGAGCGGCACGGGCAAGGAGGTCGTGGCGCAGACGGTGCACGATCTGAGCCGGCGCCGCAAGCGCCCCTTCCTCGCGGTGAACTGCGGCGCCATCTCGCCCAACCTTATCGAAAGCGAAATCTTCGGCCACGAGAAAGGCAGCTTCACGGGCGCCGAGCGCCAGCACCAGGGCTTCTTCGAGCGAGCCCATGGCGGCACCCTCTTCCTCGACGAGATCACCGAGATGCCGCTCGACCTGCAGGTCAAGCTGCTGCGCGTGCTCGAGACCGGCACCTTCATGCGCGTGGGCTCCACGACGAGCCAGCAGTCCGACGTGCGCGTCATTGCCGCCACCAACCGCCTGCCTGACCAGGCCGTGGCCTCGGGCAAGCTGCGCGAAGACCTGATGTACCGGCTGAACGTGTTCCCGATCGACATGCCGCCGCTGCGCGACCGCGGCGAAGACGTCGGGCTGCTTGCCGAGCATTTCCTCCACGAGGTCTGCCAGCGCGAAGGCCAGAACAAGCGCTTCACGCCAGCCGCGCTGCAGCGCCTGTCGCGCTACCGCTGGCCGGGCAACGTGCGCGAACTGCGCAACGTGGTGCAGCGCGCCTACGTCATGGCTGCGGCCGAAACCATCACCGACGAATGGCTGCCCAACGAGTCGGCGGGCGCCGGCAGCAACGGCGGCGCCGTGCAGGACATCGGCGGCGCGGCATCGATCCGCCTGCCGCTCGGCACCTCGCTGGCCGCGGCGGAACGGCTCCTGATCCTGGCGACCTTGGCGCACTTCAACAACCACAAGGAGCGCACCGCGGCCGTTCTCGGGGTGAGCCTGAAGACGCTCTACAACCGGCTCAAGGAATACGCCAGCGAAGACGAGTCCAGCGACGAGGCGACGCCCGAGCGCTGAGGGCTTGCTCCCTCTCCCTCAGGGAGAGAGCGGGGGTGAGGGCTCGTCGGAACGCCCGGCGCCCCGGTTCTTTCCCGAAGGGGCGAGGAGCGGAAGAACCGCATCCCGTCGCAATTCGGACCACGGCGGTAAATCTGCCGGCAGCAACTGCCGGTAACGGCGCCGGCACGGCAGCAATGACGGGCCGGCGTTCTTGCGTCCGCCTAGCAGGGCGGCAGCGGTTTCGCCGCTCGCCTGCCCCGCTTGCGCCGTTCTGCAACAAACCGGTGGTCCAAAAGAAAAACGGCTGAGCACCGCTGCGACAGGCTCCCCCTCATTCAGGGGGCGACCCCCTAGAACGGCGCCTCGCTTGCCCTTCTTGCAGGCCGAAACCCCAGACGTCCTGCCGATCGACGCCTCGCCTCTGCTGCGAGGGGCAACCCGGGGCTGGGTTCGAAGGCTCCTTACGCCGTGCGCGGCGTGCCCGACCGACCTACCTTCTGGAGACCACCATGCCCTCTCACGTTAATGCCCGCCGATCCGGTCGCCTCGCGCTGACCGCCACAGCGCTCGCGCTGGCCGCCATCGGCACCAGCGCCCTGGCCTCGAGCCACCGCGAAGCGCCCTTTCTCGCCATGAGCGGCCGCGCCGTCGACGGCACCGACCTCTACATGTTCCGCAGCTACGAAGGGGGCCGCCAGGACTATGTGACGGTGATCGCCAACTACATCCCCTTCCACGATCCGCAGGGCGGGCCGAACTTCTACCAGTTCGACCCGGACGCGGTCTACGAGATCCACTTCGACAACAACGGCGACGCCAAGGAAGACCTGACCTTCCAGTTCCGTTTCGACAGCACCTCCAAGTCGACGGCGCTCTCGGTCGGCGGCAAGCAGATCAAGATCCCGGTCATCAACTCGGGGCCGATCGACAGCGTGAACCCGGACACGCTCAACGTGCGAGAAACCTACAGCATCGACGTGGTGCGCGGCGACCGCCGTTCCGGCGAGCGCGGCCAGGTGACCCAGGCGGGCGGCGGCGAGGTGTTCGACAAGCCGGTCGACAACATCGGCACCAAAAGCTTCCCCGGCGGCTACGAGGCCTACGCCGACCTGCACATGTACGACGTCGCCATCCCCGGCTGCGGCAACGGCCGCGTGTTCGTCGGCCAGCGCCAGGAGCCCTTCTACATCGCGGTGGGCAAGATCTTCGACCTCATCAACCTCGACCCCCTCGGCCCGGAAGTGGGAGGCAACCCGAACGACCTCGAGTTCAAGAACATCAGCTCGGTGGTGATGGAGCTGCCCATTGCGTGCGTGGCCTCCGCCGGCGATCCTGTGGTCGGCGCCTACACCACATCCAGCCTTCGCCAGGGCCGGCTGCTCAATCCATCCCCGCCCTCGCGCATCGGCGCTGCGGCGATCTACGCCGGCCCGCTGGCGCAGGTCTCGCGGCTGGGCATGCCGCTCGTCAATGAGGTGATCATCGGCCTGGAAGACAAGGACCGGTTCAACGCCTCCAAGCCGATGAACGACACCGCCTTCCTGGACTATGTGACGAACCCGGCCTTGCCGGCGTTCATCGAGTCGCTGTTCCCGGTTCAGGCGCCCACCAACTTCCCGCGCACCGACCTCGTGACGGCCTTCCTGACCGGGCTCGAAGGCGTCAACCAGCCGCAGAACGTGGTGGCTTCGGAGATGCTCCGGCTGAACACCTCGATCCCCGCCAACCTCGGCACGCAGAACCCGCTCGGCGTGGCCGGCGGCGACAACGCCGGCTTCCCGAACGGGCGCCGGCCGGGTGACGACGTGGTCGACGTGTCGCTTCGCGTAGCGATGGGCGCGCTGTGCGTACTGACCGGTGCCGAGGACACGCTCAACGTCGGCTGCACGCCGGCGGATGCGCCCTCCGGCGGGCTGGCCTTCACCGACGGCGTGCGCCGCACGGCCGCCGAATTCCCGAACGCGTTCCCTTACCTGAACACGCCGATCCCCGGCTCGTTCAACGACTGAAGGGGCACGCCATGACCCAGCACTCTCACAACCGACCGGCCGGCTGGACGGCCGCCACGCTGCTCGCAGCGACCGTTGCCCTTTCCGCCTGCGGCGGCGGGGGCGGCGGTGGCAGCGGCAGCAATGGCGGTGGCACCGCCGGGCCTTCGGAGCCCGGTGCCACCGTGCCCGACAGCGCCATGTCCTCGACTGCCAACCTGCTGCGTTTCATGAGGTCGTGGGCGGTGGACGACACCATCGAGCCCTACGCCCTCAGCGACCAGCCGCCGCCCCGCGACGAGGGCGATGCGGTGTCGGTCAACTGAAGCCTGCTTTCGACGCACGCACTCATGCACCGACATCACTGTTCAAGAACAAGGAGTTTTCATGAAATTCAAACCTCTGGCACTGGCCGCAGCGGTCGCGCTGCCGTCGTCGCTCGCCTTCGGCGCGGACCTCTCGCAAACGCTGGTACTCACGCCCGACAACGGCTCGTTCTCGGCAGGCTTGACGGCCACCCACCTGGAAAGCGCCTTCTTCGTCGATACCTTCAGCTTCGAGCTGCCCGCCATGCAGACGGGCACGGTGACGGCGGAGTTCTTCTCCACCGATCCCAATCTCGATCTGCTCTTCGGCTTCCTCGAAGGCGAGGGCTACTTTTTCGACGGCTTGCCGGGCGCGCAGACGGCTTCGGTCACGGTACCCGGTCTCAGCGGGCTGCAGACCGTGAGCGTGTCCGGCACGGCAGGTGATGCGTTCGGTCCGCCGACCTCGCTTTCGGCCAGCTACACGGGCAGCATCACTTTCACGCCGGATGCGGTGGGCGTGATCCCCGAGCCCGAGACCTACGCGCTGATGCTGGCCGGCCTGGGCCTCGTCGGCTTCATGGCGCGCCGCCGCGGCAAGGCTTGAAGACTAGCGTCTGAAGAAAGCTCAGCGAGCCTGCGGCTCGCTGAGCGGCGCTTCTTCGGCGCTGTCTCTGACGAGTGGCGCGAAGTCGGTCACGTCGGGCAAGTCGGCACGCCAGCAGACGAGCCGGTTGCGCCCGCTCCGCTTTGCGGCGTAGAGCGCCATGTCGGCACGGCGCAGCAGCGTTTCGTGCGGCCCGCTTTCCAGGTCGGCCACGCCGATCGACACCGTTACCGTGTCGAGGGCACGCTCGTCGTGTGTCAGGTGCAGCGCAGCAATCTGCTCGCGCAAATGCTCGAGCCGAGCACTGCTTTCTTCCAGGCGGGCATTCGGCAGCAGCACCGTCAGCTCCTCGCCACCGACGCGGCAGGCCGTGTCGTAGGAGCGTACGAAGCCGAGCAGTTCGTGCGCCACAGCCTTGATAACCTCGTCGCCGGCCTCGTGACCGAAGGTGTCGTTGAAGGTCTTGAAGTGGTCGATGTCGAACAAGGCCAGCACCAAGTTGCCCCCGGACCGTTCGGCACGGCTGATTTCCAGCGCCATCACCTGATCGAAGTGACGGCGGTTGAAAAGCCCCGTCATCGCGTCGCGCACCGCCTGCTCGCGCAGCGACACGCGCAGGTCTAGGTTGACGAGCGACAGCTCGAGCGCATGGGACAGCGTCTCCCCGGCCCAGGTTGCGGTGGCCAGGGCATCTTCATCGAGCGGCGCGTGGGTCACGAGGTGCAGCAGCACGGGCGGCTGCGATGGCGCCATCAGCGGCACGCAGATCGCGTGCGTCATGCCAGGGGGAAGCTGCGAGCCGCTGCCGAAGTGGCCGCACACGGGGCTGACGCGCCGGGTCGCACCGTCGGCGCCGGTCACGTGCACGCGGTTGCGGCGCACCGCCCAGCAGTCGGCCGCCTTGCCGCGCTCGGTCTCGAAGAACTCGCCCCATCGCGCCGCGATGCCGGCGCTGCCGTCGTCGTCGGCCACGCAGATCGCGCCGTCCCAGCGCGGGAACAAAGCCGGGCCGCCTTGCGCGATCACGTCCAGGCCCTGGCCGCGCGTTTCGCACTGCTGCAGCAGTTCGGTGAGCTGTTGCAGGCTCTCCATGAAACGCTGGCCGGCGCTCATGGTCCTGACCAAGTTCTGCAGGTCGTCGCTGCGCGCCTGAGGTTGCGGCTCGACGGCCGCACCGTGCGGCTCGTGCAGCGGTGCCCAATAGCCGAGGGCCACACGCTGGTCCTGCGCAACCGGATCCACGCGCAACTGCAGCAGGCGCCGTTCGCCACTGCCGCCGGCCACTCGCAACTCGCAGGCCTGCGCAAGGCCCGGCTCGGCTCGGGCCTGCTCGACGCAGGCCGCCAACGTCGCGTGGTCTTCGGTGTCGATCCACGCGAGTAGCGTTTCGCCCGACATGCGGCCGTCCGCAACCGGCGCCGGCATTTCCTCGCCGAACGCCAGCGACAGCCCGTTTGCAGGGGCCGTGTACGACTGCGCCTGGGAACTGCCCGACAGATCGGGTCGCAAACGATAAGGCGGCTCGAGCCCGAAACCGAAGCGGCGCACCGGGCCACTGGCAAAGAGCGCGTGCTCGTTGTGCAACGCCTGCTCGGCCTGCCGCAGGGCCTGCTCGGCACTGGCTCGCGCCGCGCTCAGCGTGCGCTCGCGCGCTGCCTGTGCATGGCTCGCGGCCAACGCCCGCTCGCCTTCCAGCCGTTCCAGGCGCTGAGCCAGTTCCACATTGGCGCGTCGCAACACGAGCAGTTCCGCGTGTCGGCGTTGCCGCCGCATGCGCAGGCGCAGGACGCCGAAGACCAACAGCGCCAGCAGCAGTGCAAGGCCGGAACCCACGCCCCATGACACCGCCGCGGTGCTGTCGCCCGGAAGCGCTGCGGCGCAAACGCCCTCAACCGCACTGCCAAACGCCAGCCCCGCTACGAGCCGCGGGCATCGCCCGGGAAGGCGCGGGCCTTGCTTCAGCCGGCCAGAGATCGGCTCAGCCGCGGTCGGCGGGCATCCGGATGTCGATGGCCATTGCGCCTCTTGAGAACCCCGCACGCCGTCCCCCAAATTAAATTGCGTCATGAGGCAAGCGGTGTACCACGCCAGCGGATGCGGTCGAGAGCGGCACGACGGGGCGAATGCCGCGAGCCGGACACCGAGCCGCGCGCCGCGCGAAGATGGGTGCCTGCAGGCAACCCGAGCCCTGGCGCCGAACGACCTGCCCGCGACGAACCAAAGGACCTGCCATGACCTCCCCGCTTCCCGTCCGAACCGAGCGCGACAGCCTCGGCGAAGTGAGCGTTGCCGCCGATGCGCTCTACGGCGCGCAGACCCAGCGCGCCATCGACAACTTCCGCCTGAGCGGCGAGCCGATGCCGCGGCGCCTGATCACGGCGCTGCTGCTCGTCAAGGCCGCGGCGGCGCGCGCCAACCAGCAGTGCAACAGCATGGAGCCAGCACTCACCGAGGCCATCGAGCAGTCCTGCGAGCAGCTACTCGCAGAGGACGGCGAAAAAGCGGGCTTCATGACGCACTTTCCGATCGACGTGTTCCAGACCGGCTCGGGCACCAGCTCTCACATGAACGCCAACGAGGTCGTCGCCACTCTGGCGGCACGCCGCCTCGGCAAGCCGGTGAGCGCGAACGACGACGTCAATCGCGCGCAAAGCAGCAACGACGCCATTCCCTCGGCGATCCACATCGCCGCCGCGCTGGCGCTCATGCACGAGTTGCTGCCGGCGCTGGACCGTCTGCACGCCGTGCTGCGCGAGCGTGCGCCGGGCCTGCGAGAACATGTCAAGACCGGTCGCACCCACCTGATGGACGCGATGCCGGTACGCCTGGACCAGGTGCTCGGCGGCTGGGCCAGCCAGATCGAGGCGGACATCGCCCGGCTGCGCGAGCAACTGCCCGCGCTGCTGCGCCTGGCGCAGGGCGGCACGGCGGTGGGCACCGGCGTGAACGCGCCTCCCGAATTCGCGGCCCTGTTCTGCGCGGCGCTGAACGCACGCACCGGCCTGGCCTTCGAGCCCGCGCCCGACTTCTTTGCCGCGATGGGCGCGCAGGACACGGCCGCATCGCTTTCGGGCCAGCTCAAGACCTGCGCGGTCAGCCTGATGAAGATCGCCAACGATCTGCGCTGGATGAACTCGGGCCCGCTCGCCGGCTTGGGCGAGATCGAACTGCCGGCGCTGCAGCCGGGCTCGTCGATCATGCCCGGCAAGGTCAACCCGGTCATTCCGGAAGCGGTGGCGATGATCGCGGCCCAGGTCATCGGCAACGACACCACCGTCACCATCGCTGCGCAGTCGGGCAACTTCGAGCTCAACACCATGCTGCCGGTCATTGCACGCAACCTGCTGGAAAGCATCGTGCTGCTGGCCAACGGCAGCCGCGCGCTGGCCGACAAGGCGATCGCCGGCTTTCGCGTGAACGACGCCCGGATGCACGAGAGCCTGGCGCGCAACCCGGTGCTGGTGACAGCGCTCAACCCCATCGTCGGCTACGCCAAGGCGGCCGAGATCGCCAAGACCGCCTACCGCGAAGGCCGACCGATCCTCGACGTGGCCGACGAGCTCACCGACCTCGGCCGCGAGCGGCTGGCCGAGCTGCTCGACTCGGCGCGGCTCACGCACGGAGGCCTGTGACGCAGCCGTTGCCCGCGCCCCGATTGCTCTGAACGGCGCGGGACTGCATTGCTGGGCCAGCCCAGCTTGCCGCAGTGTGGCGTAGTGCTCGGTTGAGCCTGGACGGGTCATCCGTCCAGGCTCAGCGCCGTCTACCCTCGCACGACCCGCCGAAAGCGGGGTTTGTCATTCCACGCTTCTTGAAGGCGCAGAGATCCGAAAACCATGAAGATCAACTTCGTCTTGCCCACAGTCAACATGAGTGGCGGTATTCGCGTCGTCGCAATCTACGCGCGAATGCTTGCACAACGCGGGCATGACGTGGTGCTGGTTTCGCCGCCGCAGGCAGTCAAGCGCGCATCGCTCAAGGCCCGCCTCCGGCAGCTGGTCGCTTGGCGCCGACCGACCGCGGCCGGGCCCACCAAATCTCACCTCGACGACTCAGGTCTCGACCACCGGATCCTGGAGCAATGGCGGCCCGTGCAAGACGGCGACCTTCCGGACGCCGATGTCGTCATCGCGACATGGTGGGAGACAGCCGAGTGGGTCGCCGCGCTCGCCCCCGCCAAAGGCAAGAAAGTGTATTTCGTGCAGGGCCACGAGGTGTTTCCGTGGCTGCCGCAGGAGCGCTGTCGCGCGACTTACCGCTTGCCGCTGCGCAAGATCGCCGTGGCGCGCTGGCTCGCCCGCGTCATGCACGAGGAGTACGAGGACGCCGCCGTGCACGTCGTGCCCAACAGCGTCGACCACGACCAGTTCTTCGCCCCGTTGCGTAGCAAGCAGAGTCGCCCCACGATCGGTTTCCTTTGCTCGAACGTCCCGATCAAGGGCATGGACGTCGCGCTCCACGCGATCGAGCTGATCCGCAAGCGCCTGCCGGATCTGCGTGTGCTGTCGTTCGGGAATCACCGATCCGCGCAAGCCTTGCCGCACTTTATCGAGTTCGCATTCGATCCCCCGCAGGACCGACTTCGCGATCTCTACGCGGCCTGCGACGTGTGGCTTACCGCCAGTCGCAGCGAAGGCTTCAACCTGACGGCGATGGAGGCGATGGCGTGCCGCACGCCGGTGGTATCGACACGCACCGGCTGGCCGGAAGAGTCGCTGATCAACGGCATCAACGGCGCCTGCGTGGCAATCGACGATGCCGAGGGCCTGGCCGCCGAGTCGACGAGCCTGCTCGAACTGCCCGACGCGTCGTGGCGCCGCGTCTCGCAAGCCGCATTCGACACGGTCAGCGCATGCTCATGGGAAAAGTCGGCTGATCTATTCGAATCGGCTCTGGCCGATATTGCTCACGTGCATTCCATCGCCGATGAGCCAGCAGCCGCGTAGGAACACCGCTCGTCGGCACCAGCGGACGCGCCCGCTGCCCACCTTGAACGGCGCTTGCGTCGCTACAGCCGGGCGGCGCCTTTGCTTTCACGCCAACAGCCGCGCCAACAGCTCGGCGTCGACCGGCTTGACCAGGTGGGCGTCGAAGCCGGCGTCGCTCGAGCGCTGGCGGTCGCTGTCCTGTCCGTAGCCGGTGAGTGCGATCAGGCGCAGCGCCAGCCAGGCCGGCTCGGCGCGGATGAGCCGGGCGAGCTCGTGGCCGTCCATGACCGGCAGGCCGATGTCGATCAGGGCCACGTCGATGCGCTCCTCGCGCAGCAGCTGCAGCGCCTGTGGCCCGTCGTGTGCAATGCAGGCGCGGTGGCCCCACGCTTCGAGCAGGGTGGCGAGCATGTCGGCGGCATCGGTGTTGTCGTCGACCACGAGCACGCAGCGCGCGTCTTGGGCGTGCGGCGCGGCGGCGCGCTCGACGGGCGGCGCCGTCGGCATGCCCTCCGGCAGCACCGGCAACTCCAGCGTGAAGCAGCAGCCCTGCCCGCGGCCCGCGCTGTGGGCGTGCAATTCACCGTCGTGCAGCCGCGCGAGGCTTTGCGCAATGGTCAGGCCCAGACCGAGGCCGCCGTGCGGGCGGTCCGGGCTCTGCTGTCCCTGCGAGAACAACTCGAAGGCGCTGGTCAGCTCTTCGCGGCTCATGCCGGCGCCGTTGTCGGTGACACACAGATGCAGCCGCTCGCCGACGCGCCGAACCTCGACCTCGATGTTGCCGCCGAGGTCGGTGAACTTCGCAGCATTGGTCAGCAGGTTGGAGACGATCTGTACCAGCCGAACCTCGTCGCCCTGCACCTTGCAGCCCTGGGCCGGCACGCGCACGCCGAGCTGGTGGCGGCGCTGCTCGATCAACGGGCTGGCGGTCTCGACCGCCTTGGCGACCACGCCCCATAGCTCCAACGGCACGCGCTTGAGCTGCACCGTGCCGCGCGTGATGCGCGCCACGTCGAGCAGGTCGTCGATCAGGGCAACCATGTGCTGCACCTGACGCTCGATGATGGCGCGCTCGCGCACAGCCACGTCGCCGCTCTGCAGGCGCATGAGGTGCAAGGCCGTGACGATGGGTGCCAGGGGGTTGCGCAACTCGTGGCCGAGCATGGCGATGAACTCGTCCTTGGTGCGCGTGGCTGTCTCGGCAGCGCGGCGCGCGCCGACCAGCGCGCTCACGTCGTAGGCGACCACCGCAATGCCGCTCACGCTGCCTTCGGTGTCGGTCATCGGCTGGTAGACGAACGCAAAGAAATGCTCCTGGAGCCGGCCGCTGGCCGCTTCGCGCAACTCGATCCTCAACGCGTCGCCGCTGACCGATTCGCCGCTGCGGTACACGCCGTCGAGCAGCTCGAGAATGCCCTGCCCCACGAGTTCCGGAAAGACTTCGACCATCCTGCGCCCGATGGGTACGCGACGGCCGGCCAGTTTTTCGTAAGCCGGGTTGGCGAACTCGAAGCGGTGCTCCGGGCCGACGAGCAGCGCCACCGCAGCCGGCACCTGCTGGAACACCCGGCTCAGCCGCCGGTTGATGGCATCGTCGATCTGATGCAGCTTGGCGCGCATGAGCTGGTTCTCGACCCGCGCCACCAGCTCGCGCGCCGAGAACGGCTTGACCAGATAGTCGTCGGCACCTGCGGCCAGGCCGTCGAGCCGCGCCTCTTCGCCCGAGAAGGCCGACAGAAGCAGCGCCGGCACCGCGCGCAGTTCGGGATCGGCGCGCAGCGAGCGGATCAGCGCCAGGCCGTCCTGTCCGGGCAAAGACACGTCGCTGATGACGAGATCGAACGGGCGCTCGCGCAGCGCCGCCAGCGCCTGCACGGCGTCGGTGGCGAACTGCACCTGCCAGCGCGGCGCCAGCAGGCGGGCCACGTAAGAACGCATGTCGGCGTTGTCGTCGACCACCAGCACGCAGGTCGCCGCCGCGGCCGGGGGCAGCTCCAGATCGAGCTGGGCACCCGCGACGGCCGCAGCACTGCCCGCCAGGCGCTCCAGTTCGTCGAGTCCGGCGTGTACCGAACCGTGCCAGGGCCGCACGTTGTCGTCGCCCGGCACCGTTCCGAATTCGTCGTCGGCGTTGGCGAGCGGCAGCACAACGGTGAAGACGCTGCCCTCGCCGGGCTCGCTGGCCACGTCGATGGCGCCGTCGTGTAGCTGCACCAACTCCCGGACCAGCGCCAGGCCGATGCCCGAGCCTTCGTCGGTGCGGCCGCGTGCGCCCTCCACGCGGTAGAAGCGGTCGAAGATGCGCGGCAAATGCCGAGGCGCGATGCCGCAGCCCGTGTCGCGCACCTGAAGCACCACGCAGTCGTCCTGGTGCTGCAACCGGACCTCGATCTCGCCGTGCTCGGTGTACTTGTAGGCGTTGGAGAGGAAATTGACGACGATCTTCTCCCACATCGTGCGGTCCACCCAGGCCGCGCGCGGCTGGGGCGGGCAATCAATCACCAAGCGAAGGCCGGCGTCTTCGATCGCCGAGCGGAACATCGCGGCAATCTCGGCGGTCGCCGCAGCCAGGTCGGTCGGCTCCAGGCGCGGCTGCATGCCGCCGGCCTCGATGCGGGAAAAGTCGAGCAGGCGGTTGATGAGTTCGCGCAAGCGCAGCGCATTGCGGTGGGCCATGCGCAGCGTCTCCATTTCGCTGCCATCGGCCCGGCCCTGCAGCAGCAGCTCGAGCGGCCCGACCATCAGCGCGAGCGGCGTGCGCAGCTCGTGCGAGATGTCGGAGAAGAAGTCGGTTTTGGCGCGGTCGAGCTCGGCCAGCGCCGCCACGCGCTGGCGCTCGATCTCGTGCGCCTGGGCATTGGTGAGTGCTGCGCCGAGGTGGCTGGCGATGGCCGCGATGAAGCCGCGGTAGCCGACGTCATCGGTGCGCATGGGGTTCAGCCCCGCCACCAGCAGCGCGGCCGGCAGCACGCGCTGGCCGATGCGCACCGGGATGACCACCGCACGTGCGCCGCTCGCCGTTGCACCGCCCGCCGGCAGTACGAGGCTTTGCGCTTCACCGCTTTCCAGCACTCGCTGCACCGCCCGCGCGAGCGGGTCGTCGGCGCCGGGCACGAGCCGCATGGCGCCGCCGCTGCCGGCGGGCAGTGAGCCGCTCGAGGCCAGGAAGTCGGCGCGCACGGCGCTCGCGTCCAGGCCGTAGATCAGGCTGAACGGAAGATCGTTGGGGTTGCGCGCCAGCACCTCGGCGGCGGCACGGCAGATCGCGGCGCCCTCGCCCAGGCCCACCAGCGCATCGGCGAGTTCGTTCAGGGTGCGCAAGCGGCGCTCGTTGAGAACGCGGTCGGTCGTTTCGGTGGTCGCCGTGAACACGCCGCCGATGCCGCCAGACTCGTTGTGGATCGGGCTGAAGGAGAAGGTGAAGTAGCACTCCTCCGGATAGCCGTTGCGCTCGAGCAGGAGGAGCTGGTCGGCCGACCAGGTGGATTGGCCGTGCTGCACGTTGGAAAGCAACGGGCCGATGACCGGCCAGATCTCGCGCCAGCAGTCTTCGCCGCTCTGGCCCAGGGCCCACGGGTGCTTGGCACCGAGGATCGGCCGGTAAGCGTCGTTGTAGAGCACGGTCAACGCCGGGCCCCACCAGATGAACATCGGGAAGCGCGAATGCAGGCAGATGCCGGCGGCGGTCTTCAGGCTCTGCGGCCACTGCGCCGGCGGGCCGAGCGGAGTCGTTTCCCAACGGAAAGCACGCATCAACGCGCCCATCTCGCCCTGCGCAGCCAGGAAATGCGGATTTGCCGACTCGACTGCAGGGTCCGGCATGCAGGCCACGAAGGAGAAGAGGGGAAGCGGAAGATACCGCGCGCCTCCACCCCCCGCAAACAAGAGGTCGCCGATTCGGGTTGTTGGCGTTACCGGACGTAGCGCAAACGGCGACCGTTCAAGGCCACGAGCTTTCGCGCATGGGCAGCACCATCACCTCCGGGATCACCGTTTCCTCGGGCTGCGTGAGCACGAAGCGCACGGTGCGCGCCACGTTGGCCGGGTCTTGCAGCACGCCGGGATCGATGTCGCTGAAACGGTCGAGCAAAAACGGCGTGCGCATGCCGCCAGCCACGACGGCCGAAACCTTGATGCCGCGCGGGCGCAATTCCGCGTGAAGCGCATGCGACAGGCCGAGCAGTCCCCACTTGGTGGCGTGGTAGGCGGCAGCGTTGGGCCAGGCGCGCTTGGACGCGGTCGAGGCAATGTTCACGATGTGCCCGCCGCTCCCGCCGGCGCTGCGATCGCCCATTGCCGCCGCGGCGTACTTGGAGAGGAAGAACGGCCCGGTCAGGTTGGTGCGCACCACGCGCTCCCAGTCGGCGCCCTCCAGTTCGGCGATCGGCACGGTGATGTCGATGGCGGCGTTGTTGACGAGCACGTCGAAGCGGCCGTAGCGCTCGCGCACCTCGGCCACCACCCGCTCGCACTGCTTCTCGTCGCCCACGTCGAGCGCCATCGCCACCGCGTCGATGCCCTGCTCGCGCAACGCGGCGGCCTGCGCCTCGGCGCGCTCCGCAGCCAGGTCGGCCAGCACCGGACAGGCGCCCTCTTCACCAAGCAGCTTGGCGATGGCCGCGCCCAGCCCGCGCGAGCCGCCCGTGATGAGCACCGCCTTGCCGCGCAGCGAAGTGCCGTCGTCGGACGAGGCCGGGTTCGCGGTAGCCGTCGCGGTGTGGGCTGGGGTGGGTGTCATCGGTGGGCTCCCTGTGATTCGGTTGGTGATGCGGGGTGTCGATGCAGGCCGGTCGATGAACTGCCCGAGCAGCGGTTCGCAAAGAGCAGGCGGTGTGCCAGGGGCGTATCGCCTTTCCCCTCGGAGTTGTGTTGCCTCCCTCTCGCTCTGCGAGACGGAGCGACTCAAAAGAAGGGCGCAATTCAATAGAAAAGGAACTCAGGCACTCAGCCGATCCGCCTCTCGCGCCTGCGCATGCCGCCCCTTTGCAATCGCCCGCAGATTGGCCGCAATGCACATCGCGAACGCCTCGTCGTACCACGGGTGAGCCCCGCTGACCGCCACGACGATCCCGTCCAGGCACACGCTGCCCCACAGCAGGCTGTCGCCCGCGCGCAGGGATTGAGGCTGCGCCGTCTGCACGCGGTGGCTGTCCTGGCCGCTGCGCCAGCTCACGCGCGCCTTGGCAAGGGCGAAAGCGGCGTAATCGGCATCCCAGCGCGTGCGATCGCCGACAGCATGCTCGAGCAGCACGGCGGCTTCGAAGCGCGCGTCGGCCGGCGCGAGAGCCGGATCCATGATCACGATGTAGAGAAAGCCGCTGCCGCAGATGGTCTCGTCGCTCATCAGCGGCTCGATCATCGGCAGCGCCAGCCGCAGCGCTTCGCGTGCAGCGTCGGCGTCGGCATAGCGGCTGCCGACAACGGGCGCTTCGTGATCGCGGCTGCCCGCAGCAGTCACTTCGGAATCGCTGCCGATGGCGGTATGGCTTCGGGTCGTCGTGGTCATGAACAGTCTTTCATGGAAAACGTGCGGAGGGCAAGCCGGCCGGCACCTCAGCCTGCCGGCAGGATCGGCTGGCCGGCCGCGTTGCGGCCCGACCGCGCCAGCGTGAAGATCGTTGCGATGAACTCGTCGGGGTTGACCGGCTTGGCCAGGTGCACCTGAAAGCCGGCCTGCAGTGCACGCACGCGGTCGTCGCCGCGGGCCAGGCCGCTGAGCGCGATGGCGGGCACCCTCTCGCTGGGCGGCACGCCGCGTTCGGCTTCGATCTCGCGCACGCGGCGGATCACCGCATGGCCGTCTTCCTGGCCGAGCGCGATGTCGCAGACCAGGAGTTGGGGCCACTGCGGTCGCGGCTGTGCGCCGAGCCAGCCCAGCGCTTCCGCGCCGCTCATGAACGACAGCACTTGCGCCCCTTCGAGCTCGAGTAGATGGCGGATCACTTCGCGCGCGTCGGCGTCGTCGTCGATGGCGAACACGCGCAGGCCGGCCAGCGGCCGGCTGGGCCGCTGCGCGTACGGCACGGTGGCGATCTGCTCGCCGGACTGACTGCCGTGCAGCAGGGACGCCGGCACCACCACCGCGCGCAGCGGCAGCTCGATCACGTAGCGCATGCCGTGGGTGGATGACGGCGCCTCGATGGTGAAGCTGCCGCCCTGGCGCTCGATGGTGCTGCGCAGTTCGAGCGGATCGAGCGGCGTCTCGGTGCCGCGCGGCGGCGTGCCCGTCGAGGCGCCGGCGCCAACTGGCGGCGTCACGGCAGGCGCATGAGCCGCGAGGCCGTGGCGGCCGTCGGTCACGCTCAGGCGCGCATTGGCGCCGTCGCGCTCAAGTTTGAGTTCGATGCGCCCGCCGGGCGGCGTGCCCGCCAAGGCCCACATGCACAACTCACGCATCGCCTGCGCGAGCGTGCTGGGGTCGCCAGTGACGCTGGCGTTCTCGAAATCGACTTCGCTGACCAAGCGCACCTGCCGCGACTCGATCTGCTCGCGCAGGCCGTCGATGGTCTGTGCGAGCAGCACGGCCAGGTTGACCGGCTGGCGCGCGAGCGCGCGCTCGAGCCGCTCGAACTGCTGCTGCTGGCGCTGCAGGTTCCAGAGTTGCGCATACAGGCCCGCGCGTTCGAGCAGCGCTTCGTGGCGGCCGCGCTCGACGATGCGGCCCTTGTCGAGCACGACGATCTCGTCGGCGTTGACGATGGTCGAGAGGCGGTGCGCAATGATCAGCGTGGTGCGGCCCTCGGCGATGCGGTCGAGCTCGCTCTGGATGGCCCGCTCGGCCCGAGTGTCAAGCGCCGAGGTGGCCTCGTCGAAGATCATGATCGGCGGGTTCTTGAGGAACGCGCGGGCAATGGCCACGCGCTGCTTCTCGCCGCCGGAGAGCTTGAGGCCGCGCTCGCCGACTATGGTCTCGTAGGCTTCGGGCAGCGACATGATGAATTCGTGCACCTGCGCGGCCTGCGCCGCGGCGATGATCTCGGCCATGCCGGCGTTGGTGCGCCCATAGCCGATGTTGTGCGCGATGGTGTCGTTGAACAGCACCGTGTCCTGCGGCACCACGCCCATCGCCTCGCGCAACGTCGCCAGGGTAATGCTGCGCAGATCCTGGCCGTCGACCGTGATGCGCCCGCCGTCCACGTCGTAAAGGCGCAGCAACAGGCGCGCCAGCGTCGACTTGCCCGAGCCGCTGCCACCGACGACGGCCACCGTCTGGCCGGCGGGGATGCTCAGGTCCAGATCCCACAGGATCTGGCGGCCGGCTTCGTAAGAGAAATCGACGTGCTCGAAAGCGACCGTGCCGCCGCGCACCTGCAGCGCCTGGCTGGTTGGGCGGTCTTCGATCTCGGCCTTCTGTTCGAGCAGCGCAAACAGCTTTTCGGTGGCCACCAGCGCGTCGCGCCCCTGGCGAAACACGTAGCCCAGCGCGTTGAGGGGCAGGCAGATCTGGATCACGTAGGCGTTGACCAGCACCAGGTCGCCGACCGTCATGCGGCCCTGCACGGTCTGCTCCCCGGCCAGCAGCATCACGGCGGCCACGCCGGCGGCAATGATCGCGCTCTGGCCGATGTGCAGGGCCGAAAGCGCACGCTGGTTGGCCAGACTGCTGTCGACCCACTGGCCGAGCACGGTGGCGTAACGCGTGCGCTCGTAGCCTTCGCGCGCATGGGTCTTCACCGTTTCGAAATTCAGCAGGCTGTCGACCATGCGCCCGTTGGCGTGCGAGTCCAGCTCGTTGAGCTTGCGCTGCTGCAGGGCGCGCTTGCCGGTCATCGCCACGGTGAAGCCGGCGTAGACGAAGAAGGTGACCATGATGACCAGCGTGAACCACAGGCTGTAGCCGATGGCCATCACCGCGAGCACCGCCAGAAACTCGACGAGCGTGGGCACCACCGTGAAGAGCCCCGCGCCGAGCAGGAAGCCGATGCCGGCATTGCCCCGCTCGACGTCGCGGATGAGCGAGCCGGTGTTGCGCTGCACGTGGAAGCGCGGCGACAGAGACATCAGGTGCGCGAAGGTCCGTTCGGCGAACGCGGTCACGGTGCGCTGGGTGACGCGTGCGAACACCAGGTCGCGCAGTTCGGTGAACAGCGTGCCGGCGAAGCGCAGCAGTGCGTAACCGAGCAGCAGGAACACCGGCAGCACCAGCAGCAGCGGCACGGAGCCCGGCGCGGCTTCGGGGCCCACGCTCTGCGCGGCGCTGAAACGATCGACGATGGCCTTGAGCACCAGGGGCACCATCACACCCGCGGCCTTGGCCAACACCAGCAACAGGAGTGCTGCGAGCGTGCGGCGCCGGTAGCGCCACACCGATTGCCACAGGCCGGCGAAGACGGTGGATGGGTTGATGCTGTCGGCCGACATCGCAGGCCAAAGGCAAGCCGTGTGCCCAAAGGAGCGTACCTTCCGGGCCGGTGGTCCTGCGGCTCGACAGGGTTCGAGCCATACGGGAAGGCCGGGCTGAGCCTTAGACTCCGGCACTTTCAGCCGCTAGCGCAGCATGCCGGCGTGACCGGCTCATGACTTTGAAACCAGCAGCAAGCCTGATGTCCATTGCCCAAGGGGTACTGCGTGCTGCGGCGGCCCGGGGGGGGCACGGCCTGCAGCGCCTGGCGACGCCTCGCCTCCTGCGCGCCTGGGCCGGCCTGCCGGCCGGCGTGCTCGCCCTTGCGGCGGCCGTTGCTGCGCCGCCGGCCGGGGGCGCGGCACTGGCCGACCTGTCGCTCGAGCAGCTGAGCGAGATCGTCGTGACCTCGGTTTCCCTGCGCAGCGAACCGCTGCAGGACGTGGCCGCCTCGGTATACGTGATCCGCGCCGATGACATCCGCCGCTCAGGCGCCACCACCCTGACCGAGGCGCTGCGCCTGGCGCCGACGCTCGACGTGGCCCGCGTCGACGCGTCCGGCTATGCGATCAGCGCGCGTGGCTTCAATAACCCGCTGGCCAACAAGATGCTCGTCATGATCGACGGTCGAAGCATCTACACGCCACTCTTCGCGGGCGTGTTCTGGGACGCGCAGGACGTGCTGCTCAGCGAGGTCGATCGCATAGAGGTGATCACCGGGCCCAGCACCGCGCAGTGGGGCACCAATGCGGTCAATGGGCTCATCCACGTCATCACCCGCTCGGCCGCCGAGACGCAGGGCACCGCCGTGCACGCCCACGCCGGCAACCGCGAGCGCGGCGGCTCGGTACGCTGGGGCGGTGCCTTGGCCGGCAACGACGACGAGATCAGCGGCCATTACCGCGTCTATGCCAAGGCCTTCGACCGCTCCAACAGCACGAATGCCGACGGCAGCCCGGTGAACGACCAGGCCGACGGTCAGCAGGCCGGTTTTCGGGCGGACTGGTCGCGCCGCGGCGACCAGATCACGCTGCAGGGGGACCTTTACCGCAACCTGATCGACTCGGCGGCAAACCCCACCGAAGTGGAAGGCGCCAACGTGCTCGGCCGCTGGCAACGCACGATGGCGGATGGCGCACAGGCCAGCGTGCAGGCCTATGTGGAGCGCACCGAGCGGCTGCAGGTGCTGGGCTTTTCCGAAACGCTCGACACGGTCGATGCGGTGGCGCAGTACGGCTTTGCGCCGGCGCCCCGCCACCGTGTGCTGCTCGGCGCCGGTTTCCGCCATTCGCGCGACGAGACCACCGGCAATGCCCGAGTGAGCTTCCGGCCCAACGACCGCACGCTCAACTGGAGCCGACTGTTCATCCAGGACCAGATCGAGCTGCATCCCCGCCTGACGCTCACGCTCGCCGGTAGCCTCGAGCACAACCCCTACACCGGCCTGGAAACGCTGCCCAGCGTGCGCCTGGCCTGGCGAGCCACCGAGTCCAGCCTGTTCTGGGGTTCGGTGCAACGCGCGGTCCGCGCGCCCTCGCGCATCGACCGCGAGTTTTTCTCGCCGGCCGAGCCCAACGCAGACGGCACGTTCAACATCGCCGGCGGGCCGGATTTCGAGTCGGAAGTCTCTGATGTCTTGGAACTGGGCCACCGCGGTCAACTGACGGAAACCTTTTCGTACTCGCTCACCTTTTTCTATCACGACCACGACGATCTGCGCAGCGTGACGCCGACGCCGCGCGGCCAGGTGCTCGAGAACAACATCGAGGGCTCGACCCGCGGCCTGGAGGCCACTGCAACCTGGCGCGTGAGTCCGCGCTGGCGCCTCACCGCCGGCGGCGTTTCGCTGGATCAGCGGCTGCGCGTGAAGCAAGGCGAGGTCGACACGATCGGCCTGAACGCGCTGGGCAACGACCCCAACGGCTGGTGGCAACTGCGCTCCGCGCTCGACCTGACGCCGCGCCACAGCTGGGACCTGAGCGTGCGCCGCGTGGCCTCGCGGCCGCAGTTCGACGTGTCGTCCTACACCGCAGTCGACACCCGGCTGGCCTGGCGCGTGAACCCCAAGGTGGAAGTGTCGCTGCTGGTCAAGGACCTGCTCGACGCCGATCAGGTCGAGTGGGCCACGGCGAGCCGCCGCGTCGAGCACGGCCGTGCCGCCTCGCTGCAGCTGCACGCCGAGTTCTAGCGCGTCGGCTGCCGATTCGACGTGCACGAAGCCCAGCACAATACCGCGATGGAGTTGCGCTGCCCTTCCCGCCGAGCCGTCCTGCGTGCGCTCGTGCAGGCAGCGCTGGCCGGGTGGCTCACCGTTGCTGCCGTCGGGCCGGCCGTCGCGGCCACGCTGGAGGCCAGCGTCAAGGCGGCCTACCTCTACAAGTTCACCGGCTTCGTCGAATGGCCGCCGCGGGCGTTCGCCGCCACCGACGCGCCGATCATCATCGGCGTGGTCGACGCGCCCGAGGTGCTGGCCGAGCTGACGCCGGTGCTCGCCGGACGCAGCGTTCATGGTCGGCCCCTTCGTGCAAGGCGGGTGATGCCCGGCGAAACACTCGAAGGCGTGCACATGCTCTACGTGCCGGCGCCCGACGGATTGCCGAGCGCCTGGCTCGCATCGGCCCGCGCACTGCCCCTCCTGCTGGTCACCGACCAGCCCGGCGGCCTGGCCAGCGGCGGCATGCTGAACTTCCTGCTCCATGAAGGGCGTGTACGGTTCGAAGCCTCTCCGCCGGCCGCCGAGCGCGCCGGCATCCGGCTCAGCGCGCGGCTGCTGGCGGTGGCGGAGCGGGTGGTGCCATGAGCCTCCGCCCGGCCGCTCCGAAGGAGGCTCGCTCCCGCTCGGCGGGACGGCGCGCAGCGCCCAGGGTGCACAAATGAGCGACAAATTGACGCTGCGCCGCAAGCTGATGCTGGTCGTCATGCTGACCACTGGCCTGGCGCTGCTGCTCAGCGCGCTGGCACTGCTGACCTACGACCTGCGCGCCTACCGCAGCGCCTCGGTGGACGACCTGCAGACGCAGGCAGAACTGATGGCCAGCTCCAGCGCATCGGCGCTGGCCTTCGACGACCCCAAGGTGGCGCGCGAGAACCTCGCGACCTTGCAGCAGCGCCCGCAGATTCGCTCGGCGGCCTTCTACAGCCCCGAAGGCAAGCTGTTCGTGACTTACCGCTCCCCTGCCCAGGGCTCCGCGCCGGTGCCGGCCAAGCCGCAGCCCACCGGTTATCGCTTCGACGGGGACGATCTCGAGGTGTTCCAGACCATCGACGTGAACGGCCAGATGGCGGGCACCGTCTACCTTCGCGCTCGCTACGACTACGGCGACCGCCTGCGCGACTACGCGTTGATCCTCGCGCTGATCATGCTGGGGAGCCTGGGCTTGTCGGCATTGATCTTCCAGCGGCTGCAGCGCGCCGTGACCGAGCCGATCGAGCAGGTGGCCAACGTGGCACGCGAGGTGGTGGATCGGCGCAACTACGGCTTGCGCGTGCCCAAGACCAGCTCCGACGAGATCGGCGTGCTGGTCGATGCCTTCAACGCCATGCTCGCCGAAGTGGGCCGGCGCACCGACGCGCTCGAGCGCGCCAACGCGGACCTGTCGATCGAAATGCGCGAGCGCCAGAAGGTCGAGGATGCGCTGCGCACCGCCGACCGGCGCAAGGACGAGTTCCTGGCCACGCTGGCGCACGAACTGCGCAATCCGCTGGCGCCACTCGCCAACGGGCTGGAGATCCTCAAGCGCGGCGATGCCGACGCCACCATGCGCCAGCGTGCCCGCGTCATCATGGAGCGCCAACTCAAGCAGATGGTCCGGCTGATCGACGACCTGCTCGAGCTCTCGCGCATGAGCACCGGCAAGCTCGAGCTGCGCCGCGCCAGCCTGGACCTGGTGGCGGTGCTGAGGAGCGCGGTCGAACATACCGAGCCGCAGATGCGCGCGCATGGCCAGACGCTGGCGACGCACCTGCCGCGCGAGCCGGTCTGGCTCGACGCCGACGCCATGCGCCTGGCGCAGGTGTTCGTCAACCTGCTGACCAATGCAGCCAAGTACACCGATCCCGATGGCCACATCACGGTCGAGCTGGCCATCGAGAACGGCAACGCCGTGGTGCACGTCACCGACAACGGCATCGGCATCGAGCCGGCGATGCAGGAAAAGATCTTCGAAATGTTCACGCAGGTCGACCAGTCGCTCGAGCGTGGACGCGCCGGGCTCGGCGTGGGGCTGACCCTGGCTCGGCAGTTGGTCGAGCTGCACGGCGGGCGCCTCTCGGTGGCCAGCGCCGGGCTCGGGCAGGGCTCGCGCTTTTCGGTCTCGCTGCGCCTGGCCGAGCATCCGCCGGCCGCCGTGCCGCAGCCCGACGCTTCGATGCCGCCGCCCCCGCACGCCCGCCGTGCGGGCGACGGCGCCGACGAAGCCGACAGGCTGCCGCTGCAGGTGCTGGTCGCCGACGACAACGCCGACTTCGCCAGCAGCCTGTCGAGCATGCTGCAGGCGCAGGGCCACCAGGTGCAGGTGGTGTTCGACGGCCTGACCGCCTTCGAGGCCGCCACGGCGCGGCGGCCCGACGTCGGCTTCTTCGACATCGGCATGCCTGGCCTCAACGGCTACGAGCTCGCGCAGCGATTGCGAATGCAGCCGCGCATGCAGGGTGTGATGCTGGTGGCGATTACCGGCTGGGGCCAGGACAGCGATCGCCTGCGCTCGCGGCAGGCGGGGTTCGACCACCACCTGGTGAAACCGGTCGATCTGGACCAGGTGTTGCACCTGCTCCAGGAACGCGCTCGCAGTTGAAGCACGAGTCGCCGAGCATGCACGGGGCACTGCGAGTGGCGTGGCGACTGGGGCCGTCCCATCGGCGCTGATCCGCTACGTGCGCCTCTAAAGCACGGCATGCTGCTTGCACCGTGCGGCGGCACTCCTTTGCGGAACTTGCGTTTCACTGCGCTGCTAAGGCCCGCGGCAGTAGGAGGAGCAACACAGGCGTAGCAAGCCCGTAGGGTTTGCCGTGCTCGAGAACAGTTTGCGGTAGAAATTTCCGCGCAGGAGTTCCCGCTGCCTTACGGGACGGTCAAAAGCTGGCAATCGGAATGCCCGGCTTATTCGGGGACATCGGATGAAAGTACTGGACGACCCGGGCGTTGCCGCCTCCACGGACGAGCTCAAGGCGCTGCTGCAGGCGCTGACCTCGCTCAAGCGCGGCGATGCCAGCGTGCGATTGCCGCTGCACTGGAACGGCATGGCCGGCAAGGTGGCCGATGTCTTCAACGACGTGGTCGAGCAGAACGCCGCCATGGCGAGCGAGCTGGCGCGCATGCGACAGGTCGTCGGCAAGGAAGGCAAGCTCAAGCAGCGCGCCGCGCTGCCGCAGGCCCGGGGTTTCTGGGGCGAGTCGATCGACAACGTCAACGCACTGATCGACGACCTGGTGCACCCGACCAGCGAAGTGGCGCGCGTGATCGGCGCGGTGGCGCAGGGCGATCTGTCCAAGAGCATGGCGCTGGACGTCGAGGGCCGGGCGCTGGAAGGCGAGTTCCTGCGCACCGCCAAGACCATCAACACCATGGTCGATCAGCTCGGCAACTTCTCGGCCGAGGTGACGCGCGTGGCGCGCGAGGTCGGCACCGAAGGCAAGCTGGGGGGGCAGGCACGCGTGAAGGGCGTGGCCGGCACGTGGAAGGACCTCACCGACTCGGTCAACTCGATGGCCGGCAACCTGACCGACCAGGTGCGCAACATCGCCGACGTGACCACCGCGGTGGCCAAGGGCGACCTCTCGAAGAAGATCGACGTGGACGTGAAGGGCGAGTTCCTCACGCTCAAGAACACCATCAACACCATGGTGGACCAATTGCGCAGCTTCGCCTCCGAGGTGACGCGGGTGGCGCGCGAGGTCGGCACCGAAGGCTCGCTCGGCGGGCAGGCGCGGGTGGAAGGCGTGTCGGGCACCTGGAAGGACCTGACCGATTCCGTGAACTCGATGGCCGGCAACCTGACCTCGCAGGTGCGCAACATCGCCGACGTGACCAAGGCGGTGGCCGCCGGTGATCTCTCCAAGAAGATCACGGTCGATGGCAAGGGCGAAATTCTCGAACTCAAGAACACGGTCAACACGCTGGTCGATCAACTGCGCTCCTTCGCGGCAGAAGTGACGCGCGTGGCGCGCGAGGTGGGCACCGAAGGCAAGCTCGGCGGCCAGGCCGACGTGCAGGGCGTCGCCGGCACGTGGAAGGACCTCACCGAGTCGGTCAACTCGATGGCGTCGAACCTCACGTCCCAGGTGCGCAACATCGCCGACGTGACCACGGCGGTGGCGGCGGGCGACCTGTCCAAGAAGATCACGGTCGATGTGAAGGGCGAGATCCAGGAGCTCAAGACCACCATCAACACGATGGTCGACCAGCTGCGGTCCTTCGCCGCCGAAGTGACGCGCGTGGCGCGCGAGGTGGGCACCGAAGGCAAGCTCGGCGGCCAGGCCGACGTGCAGGGCGTGGCCGGCACGTGGAAGGACCTCACCGAGTCGGTCAACTTCATGGCCGGCAACCTGACCAGCCAGGTGCGCAACATCGCCGAGGTGACCACCGCGGTGGCGGCGGGCGATCTCTCCAAGAAGATCACGGTGGACGTGAAGGGCGAAATCTCCGAGCTCAAGAACACCATCAACACCATGGTGGACCAGTTGCGATCCTTCGCCGCCGAAGTGACGCGCGTGGCGCGCGAGGTGGGCACCGAAGGCAAGCTCGGCGGCCAGGCCGACGTGCAGGGCGTGGCCGGCACGTGGAAGGACCTCACCGAGTCGGTCAACTTCATGGCCGGCAACCTGACCAGCCAGGTGCGCAACATCGCCGAGGTGACCACCGCGGTGGCGGCGGGCGATCTCTCCAAGAAGATCACGGTGGACGTGAAGGGCGAGATCTCCGAGCTCAAGAACACCATCAACACCATGGTGGACCAGCTCTCCTCCTTCGCGGCGGAAGTGACGCGCGTCGCGCGCGAGGTGGGCACCGAAGGCATGCTCGGCGGTCAGGCCGATGTGAAGGGCGTGGCCGGGACGTGGAAGGATCTGACCGACTCGGTCAACTCCATGGCGAGCAACCTCACCTCCCAGGTGCGCAACATCGCCGACGTGACCAAGGCCGTGGCGGCGGGCAACCTGTCCGAGAAGATCACGGTCGACGTGAAGGGCGAAATCCTCGAGCTGAAGAACACCGTGAACACCATGGTGGACCAGCTCCGCTCCTTTGCTGCCGAAGTGACGCGCGTGGCGCGCGAGGTCGGCACCGAAGGCAAACTCGGCGGCCAGGCCGACGTGCAGGGTGTCGCCGGCACGTGGAAAGACCTGACCGATTCGGTCAACTCGATGGCGTCGAACCTCACCTCGCAGGTGCGCAACATCGCCGACGTGACCAAGGCCGTGGCGGCGGGCAACCTGTCCGAGAAGATCACGGTCGACGTGAAAGGCGAGATCGCCGAGCTCAAGGCCACCATCAACACGATGGTCGATCAGCTCTCCTCCTTCGCCGCCGAAGTGACGCGCGTCGCGCGAGAGGTCGGCACCGAAGGCATGCTCGGCGGCCAGGCCGACGTGAAGGGCGTCTCGGGCACTTGGAAAGACCTGACGGATTCGGTGAACTCGATGGCCGGCAACCTGACCAGCCAGGTGCGCAACATCGCCGACGTGACCAAGGCGGTGGCGGCCGGCGACCTGTCCAAGAAGATCACGGTGGACGTGAAGGGCGAGATCCTCGAGCTCAAGGCCACCATCAACACCATGGTGGACCAGCTACGCAGCTTCGCCGCCGAGGTGACGCGCGTGGCGCGAGAAGTGGGCACCGAAGGCAAGCTCGGCGGCCAGGCCGATGTGCAGGGCGTGGCCGGGACCTGGAAGGACCTGACCGACTCGGTCAACCTGATGGCGAGCAACCTCACCTCTCAGGTGCGCAACATCGCCGACGTGACCAAGGCGGTGGCGGCGGGCAACTTGTCCGAGAAGATCACGGTGGACGTGAAGGGCGAGATCCTCGAGCTCAAGGCCACCATCAACACCATGGTGGACCAGCTTTCCTCCTTCGCGGCGGAAGTGACACGCGTGGCGCGCGAGGTGGGCACCGAAGGGCGACTGGGCGGACAGGCGCAAGTGCGCGGTGTGTCGGGCACCTGGAAGGACCTCACCGACAACGTGAACTTCATGGCCGGCAACCTGACCGGCCAGGTGCGCGGCATCGCCAAGGTCGTGACAGCGGTGGCCAACGGCGACCTCAAGCAAAAGCTCACCGTGGAAGCCAAGGGCGAGATCGCCGCGCTGGCCGACACCATCAACAGCATGACCGACACGCTGGCGATCTTCGCCGACCAGGTGACGACCGTGGCGCGCGAGGTCGGCGTGGAAGGCAAGCTCGGCGGCCAGGCCAAGGTGCCGGGCGCCTCGGGCACGTGGAAAGGCCTCACGGAAAACGTAAATGAGCTGGCGGCCAACCTCACCACGCAGGTGCGCGCCATCGCCGAGGTAGCAACGGCCGTGACGCAAGGCGACCTGACGCGCTCGATCACGGTGGAAACGCAGGGCGAGGTGGCGGCGCTCAAGGACACCATCAACGAGATGATCCGCAACCTCAAGGACACCACGCAGAAGAACACCCAGCAGGACTGGCTCAAGACCAACCTCGCCAAGTTCAGCCGCATGCTGCAGGGTCAGAAGGATCTGGTCACCGTGGGCCAGTTGATCCTCTCGGAGCTCGCGCCCGTGGTCGGTGCGCAGCAGGCCGAGTTCTATGTGATGAGCTACACGGCCGACGACTCGCCGATGCTGGAGTTGTTCGCCAGCTACGCGTCCGGCGGCCAGCAAACGCACGGCAAGCAGATTGCGCTGGGCCAGGGCCTGGTGGGCCAGTGCGCGCTGGACGCCGAGAAGATCCTGCTCACCAATGTGCCCTCGCAGGCGTTCCGCATCGCCTCGGGCCTCGCCGAAAACACGGCGATGGACGTGCTGGTGCTGCCGGTCATCTTCGAGAACCAGGTGCGCGGCGTGCTCGAGCTCGCTTCGCTGGAACGCTTCAACCCGGCGCACGAGGCCTTCCTGGAGCAGCTCACCGAATCGATCGGCATCGTCATCAACACCATCGACGCCAACTCCCGCACCGAGCACCTGCTGACGCAATCGCAGTCGCTCGCCGAGGAGCTGCAAAGCCGCCAGCAGGAGTTGCAGCAGACCAACCAGGAACTGCAGGACAAGGCCCGCCTGCTGGCCCATCAGAACGAGGAAGTCGAGCGCAAGAATCAGGAGGTCGAGCAGGCCCGTCAGGCGCTGGAAGAAAAGGCCGAACAGCTCGCGCTGACGTCCAAGTACAAGTCCGAATTCCTGGCCAACATGTCGCACGAGCTGCGCACGCCGCTCAACTCGCTGCTGATCCTCTCGGACCAGCTCTGCAAGAACCCGGGCGGCAACCTTTCCCCGAAGCAGGTGGAGTTCTCCAAGACCATCCACTCCTCGGGCAACGACCTGCTGATGCTCATCAACGACATCCTCGATCTCTCCAAGATCGAGTCGGGCACGGTCGCGGTCGATGTGAGCGAGCTGCGCCTGGACGACCTGCACCGCTCGGTGGAGCGGAGCTTTCGGCACTTCGCCGAATCCAAGCACGTGGACTTCGTCGTCGACGTGGAGCAGCCGCTGCCGCGCACCATGGTCACCGACGTCAAGCGCCTGCAGCAGATCGTCAAGAACCTGCTGTCCAACGCCTTCAAGTTCACGCACCAGGGCCAGGTGGCCTTCTCTATCGCGGTGGCCGAGAGCGGCTGGTCGCTCGACAACGAGGAACTGGGCCGCGCCAGCCAGGTGATCGCGTTTTCGGTCAGCGACACCGGCATCGGCATCTCGCCCGACAAGCAGCAGATCATCTTCGAGGCCTTCCAGCAGGCCGACGGCTCCACCTCGCGCAAGTACGGCGGTACCGGCCTGGGCCTGGCCATCAGCCGCGAACTGGCGCGCCTGCTCGGCGGCGAGATCCGGCTGGCCAGCGCGCCCGGCAAGGGCAGCACCTTCACGCTGTACCTGCCGCAAAGCTACAACCCCTCTCGCAGTGCTCGCCATGTGCGTCTGATCGGCGGTGATGAGTTCCGCGACTCGGGCCTGGCGCCGCTGGCTGAAAGCGGCCGCAAGGAACTTCGCCGTCTGACGCCCAGCGCCCTGGCGATCTCGCCCGACGAGGCCTTCGACAACGAAGCCGGCAACGCCGACGCGATGGCCGCGCTCAACGTCGCCGACGACGACCGCAGCGGCATCAGCACCGGCGACCGCGTATTGCTGATCATCGAGAACGAGCTCAGCTTCGCCAAGGTACTGCTCGAGGCGGCGCGCCAGAACGGTTTCAAGGGCCTGGTCGCCACCACCGGCGCCGGCGCGCTGACCATGACGCGCGAGTTCCACCCTTCTGTGATCACGCTCGACATTCACTTGCCCGACATGCAGGGCTGGCGCATCCTCGACCGACTGAAGGGCGACCTGGTCACCCGCCACATCCCGATCTGCGTGGTCTCGACCGACGACTCGCGCGAACGCGCCCTGCAGGCCGGTGCCATCGGCTTCCTGGCCAAGCCGCTGCAGTCCCGGGATGCGGTCGACGCCGCCATTGCCGAACTGCACCGCTATGTGGAGACCACCACGAAGAAGCTGCTGGTCGTGATGCCCGCCGGCCCCCTGCGCGACCGCTACGTGGCCGCCCTCGAAGCCGAGGTCGAAGCCACCGTCGTGGACGACGCCGCTGCCGCGAAAGAGCTGCTGCACCAGGCGGATTGCGTGGTGATCGACGAGAGCATCGGCGGTCTGGTGCCCGAAGACATCCGCGAAGCCACCGAGCAGCGCGCCGGTTGCTGCCAGCTCCCGGTGCTGCTGCACTCGAGCCTCAACAGCCCCGACAGCCCCTGGCGCAACCACCGCGGCGGCTTCGTGCTGCGCGAGGCGGAGAACCTGGAAGCGCTGCTGGCCGAGAGCGCCTTCCTGCTGCACCGCAGCCCGGCGTCCATCTCCGATGAAGAGCGTCTTGCCGTGGAGGCAGTGCACCGCCGCAAGCACCCGCTGGCGGGCAAGAAGGCGCTGATCGTGGACGACGACATGCGCAACATCTTCGCGCTGGCCACGGTGCTGGACGACGAGGGCATGCTCATCGTTTCGGCCGACAACGGCCGCGACGCGATCCGCATCGTTCAGGAGGATGCGACGATCGACATTGTGCTTATGGACATCATGATGCCGGAGATGGACGGCATCGCCACCATGCAAGCCATCCGCAAACTGCCGCGGGGCCGAGAGCTGCCGATGGTGGCCGTGACCGCCAAGGCCATGAAGGGCGATCGCCAGAAATGCATCGAGGCAGGCGCGTGGGATTACCTCAGCAAACCGGTCGAGCCGGCCAACCTGCTGGCAGTGTTGAGAGGATGGCTGTGTCGTTGACTACCGCCGGGTCGATCTCCGGTTTCGGCGAACTCGACCCGGAAGCGGGCGAGAAAACCAACATCCTCATCGTCGACGACCTGCCCGAAAAGCTGCTCGTCTTCGAGACCATGCTCGAGGAGCTGGACCAGAACCTGGTGTTCGTGCGCTCGGGCAACGCGGCGCTGCGCGAGGTGCTGCGGCAGGAGTTCGCCGTGATCCTGCTCGACGTCAACATGCCCGACATCGACGGATTCGAGACCGCCAAGCTGATCCGCCGCTACCGGCGCTCGGCGCACACGCCCATCGTCTTCATCACGGCGTACGCCGACGAGATGCAGACCGCGCGCGGTTATGCGCTGGGCGCAGTCGACTACATCATGTCGCCGGTGATCCCGGAGGTGCTGCGCTCGAAGATCCGCGTCTTCGTCGAACTGCACAGCATGCAAAAGCGCCTGCGCCGCCGCGCAGAGGAAAGGGTCGCGCTGGCGGCGGCCGAGGCGGGGCGCTTTGCTGCCGAAGAGAGCACGCGTCGCTCGAACTTCCTCTCGCAGGCCAGCGCCGAGCTGGGCGGCTCGCTCGACATCGACGTGCGCATGCGCAAGCTGCTCAGCCTGGTCACGCCGCAGCTGGCCGCAAGCAGCACCCTGGTGATGCGCGACGAACATGCCGATCACGACCGCCTGCTCAGCTGCACCGCGGGTGAGCCCGGCGCCGCGCCGGTGTTCGTGCCGCGCCGCTTCGAGCAGCTCTCGCCGGCGGCCCAGCTGGCCTTCTGCCGCTGCCTGGAAACACGCCTGCCGGTCGCGCTACCGCCCAGGCCGGCGCCGGACGGCACGCCGGGCGTGCGAGCCGGCACGGTGCTGCCGCTCGCGGTGGGCGAACGCGTGCTCGGCGCGTTGATCGTCGACGACGAAGCGGCCGGCGTCGATCAAGCGCTGCTCGAGGACCTGGCCGCGCGCGCCGCCATCGCGTTCGAGAACTCGCGCCTGTACCGCAGCCTGGAGGCCGAGCTGGTAGTGCGGCGCCAGGCAGAGCAACGCCTGCACGACTCCAACCAGCGCAAGGACGAGTTCCTCGCCATGCTCTCGCACGAGCTGCGCAACCCGCTGGCGCCGATCAGGAACGCGATCGAGCTGATCCGCCGCCTGGCGCCGGCCGATGCCAAGCTCACCTGGGCCACCGATGTCGCGGACCGCCAGGTCGCGCACATGAACCGGCTGGTCGAAGAACTGCTCGACGTGGCACGCATCAGCCAGGGCAAGATCGTGTTGCAGATGGAGCCGCTCGATCTGCTGATCGTCATCCACCACGCGGTCGAGACGGTGCGGCACTTCATCGACGAGCGCAAGCACGCGCTCACGCTGCGCCTGCCCGACGCCCCCGTGTGGCTGCGCGGTGACCCGGCCCGGCTCTCGCAGGTGATCGGCAACCTGCTCAACAACTCGGCCAAGTACACCGACGAAGGCGGCGCCATCGGTCTTTCGCTGGTGCTCGACAACGGCGAGGCGCTGCTCACCGTCACCGACAACGGCATCGGCATCGAGGCCGACCTTCTGCCCAATGTGTTCGAGCTGTTCGAACAGGGACGCCGCCCGCTCGACCGCAGCCAGGGGGGCCTGGGCGTCGGCCTGACGCTGGTTCAGCGCCTGGTCCAACTCCACAATGGCAGCGTCGACGTGTCAAGCCGGGGCAGCGGCCTCGGTGCGGAATTCAATGTACGCCTGCCCTGCCTGAGAGAGGTCAAACCCGTGGAAGAGCCCTTGACGAATCCCCCGGAAGTAGCGAGTAGTGGGGGCTGCCGCGTGCTGGTGGTCGACGACAACCGCGACGCCGCCGAGACGGTGGCGCTCTACCTCGAGCTGGCCGGCCACGAGGTCAAGACCGTCGGCGACGGCATGCAGGCCATGGCCAGCGCGCCGGTCTACGCGCCCGACGTGGTGGTGCTCGACATCGGCCTTCCCGGTCTCGACGGCTACGAAGTCGCCCGGCGGCTGCGCCAGACCCCGCAGACCCGCGACGCCCTGATCTTGGCTCTGACCGGCTACGGTCAGAAGGGCGACCAGCAACAGGCGATCGACGCCGGCTTCGATGCCCATTTCGTAAAGCCGGCCGATCCGGAATTGCTCGTCAAGCGGATTGCCGAATGGCGGGAAACCGCCGCGGGCGCACCCGGCGCCTCGCGACGCGAAATGCGGCGTCAGTCGCCCTGACCCGAGTGCCACGGGCTGCGGGCCGCATGCCATTTGCAAGCGCTTCACTATTCGGAAACGCTTGGCTATTTGCAAGCATTTGCAAGAAGCGCCCGCAAAGCTGCCGGTTGTGAAGAACAAATTACCGGTGCGGCGCCTTGCGCACTGCCCGACTGCCCTGTGTGCCTCACCCGGCAGCGGGCTGGCATGAGCATTGCAACGTGCCCGCCTGGGTCACCTTGCTGTCACGGTGCCCGGCGAGCGCTCCGTAGCGCGTATCGACACCGGATAGACCGGATAGAGCAACGAAAGACCACCATGCAGGCGCGCAAATCGACCTCGGACCGTGCCCACCCTGCTCGGAGCCTGCCCGCGACGGGCGGTGACGATCCCCGCGAGCGCTACGCCACGGACGCCGCGCGCCCTACTGTGCCGCAGCCTCCGAGCGAACGCCTGGCCGGCCCGTTTCGGGTAAAGACGGGTTACCTTGAGCGACGCGCCTGGCCCTTCGAGGCCCCAGGCTGAGGCCGTTTCCTCAAGCCACCGAGTCGGCGTCGCCACGGCGGCGCTGACGGGCTGCCAAGCCCAGCACGCCCAGGCCCATGAGCAGCATCGCGGCAATGCGCGGCTCCGGGATCGGTGCCGTGGCTGCCGCGAGTTGGCCTCGAATTTCTCCGCTGCGAATCAATTCCGAATGCAGGTTGAAATAAGCCAGGCCAGAACTCAAACCGTTGACCAAAATCGCCTCGGCGTTGGGCACCGACCCTCCAGCGACGTCGTTCAGGAATCCCGCTGAGAAGCTGGTTGCCGACGTCAGGTCATAGATCTCGGAGTCGTCTCCGCCCGCGGTGTCGCCCAGCGGCATACCTCTGAAAGGCACCGCAACGCCGGCGTTGCCGCTGGCCGTGGTGCAACAGTGAATGTGCCCGTCGAACAACCCCGAGGTGAGATCGGCGAAGCTGTAGCTGACGGTGAGCGTTTGCGCCAGCGTGTCGTGAACGACTGTCGCCGCTCCGCTGCCCGGCGACGCGTTGGGCGGCACCTCATTGGTTCCGGCAAGGGTGGCCGAGTAGACGATCTGGACGGCTTGGCTCGGCGCGGCGAGCGTTGCAGCGAGCGCCAATCCAGCCACGGCGGGAAGCAGTTTCATGACCGAACTCCTTGCATGGGGTGAATGGGCGTTGAGAGGCGGGCGGTAAGAGACGGCACTGGCAGCGGTTTGCGCAGCGCGTGCCATCAAGGCCACCGAGCTGTTTGGCGAGCGCGTCGCCCGCTCCTCTTGAAGATAGGCGCTCGGTGCCGCCTGGCCAACCGTCGCATCGCCCTTGTGTTCGCGGTCACACACGGGTTCTTGGAGTGCGTCGGCGCCACGTTTGTAGGACGAGTCCTACAGCCGGTCGAGCCGATCACGCAGCCCGGGTGAGCCGGCGCCTGCACGACTTGCGGACTCGTCCCACGTCCGAATCCATCGTTGCCGACAAGACACGGCCCATCGCCGTGCGTACCGTTGACTCCAATGCGCCACCGGATCGAAGTGCTCCGTGCAAGCCACGGAGAAAGCATGACGAACGGCGCGACGGAGCTCCAGCATGGTCGTGCGGATGCAGTGCGATGAACGTCAGGCCACCCGGGTCGCGCTGTGTTACCTGTGCGCAGCCATCGCGCATCTGGAAAGCGAACAGGGCTTCTCGCTGCCCAAGTCGCGCCGGCTGTCGAGCCGGTGGCTGCGCTGGCTGCGCGCCGCCGATCACCGCGCGAGTGCCGCGGCCATCGCATCGTCGCATCCGCTTGGCGATCTTTCCGCCGACGCGCGCATCGAGGCGGGTGATCTGAGCGCCCCGTCCGCGGCGGACGTGACCATCGCCGCCACCGATCTCCTTGTGAGCGCCTTCCGCGAATCCTGCGGGAAGGCCGTGCTGAAAGACGGCTCGCGCGACGCCGCGCTGGACTGCGTCGTCGTGTTGGCCCTGGAGCGGGCGCACGAGACATGCGCCGCCGTTGTTGTCTTCGAACAAAAAGGTGAACAACATGAAGCCGAACGCAGAGCAAGCTGAGTCCCCGCTGCCGCCTCTGGCGGCCCCGAAGCGGCGCGACTTCTTCAAGACAGCGGCGCTGGGCGGGGTCTGCATGGCCGCCCCCTGGGTGGCGCAGGCCCAGACCACGACGACGACGCCCCAGAGCCCCTACACCGAACCCTGGCGCGACGAACTGGAGCCGCAAAAGCCTCTGCAACCGGTGGCCAGCCTGAGCCCCGCGCCGGGAAAGCTGCCGGTGGCCGGGGAAGTAGGTCGCGCCGCCCACCAGGCCTGGGACCGCTTTCCGCCGCAAAAGCTCTACGACATGCACGCCGGCGAGTACCCGCTGAAATGGCACAAGGATTTGCCGGAGGTGACGACCTGGGGCTTCAACGACCAATGCCCCGGGCCGATGATCCACGCACGCTACGGCGAGCCGATCCTGGTGCGCATGGGCAATGAGCTGCGGCAGCTCGGCCAGGGCTACGGCTCGCCCGAGATCTCGATCCACTTGCACAACATGCACACGCCGTCCGAGAGCGACGGCTTTCCGATCGACTGGTGGAGCCCCACCGACCACGGGCCCACGCTCACCGGGCCCGGCCACTTCAAGGACCACCACTATCCGATGGTCTATGCGGGTGTCGACCAGTACGGCGGCATCGGCGATGAGCGCGAGGCCCTCGGCACGCTGTGGTACCACGACCACCGCATCGACTTCACCGCGCAGAACACCTACCGGGGGCTCAGCGGCTTCTTCCTCGCCTACGACCACATCGACAACGGCGACGAGCACGACCTGTCCTCCCCGACCGCGCTGCGCCTGCCGAGCGGCGACTTCGATCAGCCTTTCGTGCTGGCCGACAAGCGCTTCACGCCCGACGGCGTGGCGCTGTCGTTCGACCCGTTCGACAACGACGGCTTCGTGGGCGACAAGATGACCGTGAACGGCCGCATCCAGCCCTTCTACAACGCCGCGCGCCGCAAGTACCGCTTGCGCCTCCTCAATGCCGGGCCAGCCCGCAATTACGACCTGCAGCTGCGCCTGGGAAGCCCGACGGGCCCGGTGCAGAAGTTCCAGTACATCGCCAACGACGGCAACCTGCTGCCCGCGCCGCTGACGATGAGCAGCGTGCGGTTGGCCGTCGCCGAGCGCGCCGACATCGTTTTCGATTTCTCGCTCTTCCAGAAAGGCAGCGAGGTTTTCCTCGTCAATCGCCTGAACCAACTCGACGGCCGCAAGCCCGAGAAGGATTTCCTGAGGACGCCGGTGCCGATCCTCAAGTTCGAAGTCGACCGCGATGCGCAGGGCAACGAGGAGGACGAGAGCCGCGTGCCGGCCCTGCTGCGCCCGCTGCCCAACATGGACCAGCCGGTGGAGGAAAGGCGCACCTTCACGTTCGACCGCACCAACGGTGCGTGGGCCGTCAACAGCAGGCTGTTCAAGAACAGGCCGGTGGCCTTCCCGAAAAAGGGGACCGCCGAGATCTGGAAGCTGCGCAACGACAGCGGCGGCTGGGCGCACCCGATCCACATCCACCTCGAAGAGGGCCGGATCCTCAAGCGCAACGGCAAGCTGCCCCCGCCCCACGAGCGCGGGCGCAAGGACGTTTTCTACCTGGGCCCGAACGAGACCCTGGAGGTGTATCTGCGCTTCCGCGATTTCACCGGCAAGTACGTCATGCACTGCCACAACACCGTGCATGAAGACCACTCAATGATGGTGCGCTATGACATCGTCTAACCCACTCCAAGCGGGGGACGACGGTCGTCGTGTCCCTGAAGAACCGGCCCGGCGCCAGGCATTGGCGGGCATCGGTCCCGGCCTGCTGGCCGCCGGCATGTTCTCCACTGCTGGGCTGGCCGCCTGGACGGCCGAAGGCAAGCCCAAAAGATACGCCGGGACGCCGCTCGCGGGCAGACGCCGCTTGCCGAACCCGATCGTGCTCACCCACGACGGCCGGCGCCTGCGCTTCTACGACGACCTGGTGCGCGGGCGCATCGTGCTGCTCAACATGACGTACACGCAGTGCAGCAACATCTGCCCGCCGATGACGGCCAACCTGCTGAACGTGCAGCGCATGCTCGGCCCGCGCGCCGGCCGCGACGTGTTCATGATCTCGATCACCCTGCTGCCCGAGCACGACACGCCGCAGGCCTTGGCCGAGTACATGCAGCGCTACCGCATCGGCCCCGGCTGGACTTTCGTGACCGGCCGACCGGCGGACATCGAGCAACTGCGCCGCGGCTTCGGCTTTTTCGACCTCGACCCGGTGGTCGATGCCGACCGCTCCCAGCACACCGGCATGGTGCGCATCGGCAACGACGCGCTCGACCGCTGGTGCATGAACCCCGCATTGGCCGAACCCGAACAGATCTGTGAATCGATCCGCGCCGTCGATCCGCACAAGCGCCCCATCCCCGGCTACCAGCGGCGCCTCGAGCTCTGAAGCCCCGCGCCTCTCGCCTCTCAAACATCGAACCACCTTACGGAGACACTGCCATGAACATCAACCTCGCAGACCTCGAATTCATCCTTGAACAGATCAAGACCGGCGAGGCTCATGCCGCCGGCACGCCGCAATCGATCCGCACGCTGGTCGGCGACCCGTTGCTGCCCTTCGGCGTGCGCACGGTCGACGGCAGCTACAACAACCTCGTTGCGGGGCGCGAGAACTGGGGCGCGGCGGACCAACTCTTCCCCCTGTTGACCAAGCAACACTTCCTGCCCGGCGAGGCCGTGTCGCTCTTCGACCCCGACGGGCCCGGCCCGCAAGCGATCGGCACCGCCACCAACTACTGGCAGACCAGCGGCTCGGTGTTCGACTCGCAGCCGCGCGTCATCAGCAACCTGATCGCAACGCAGACCGAGGAAAACCCGGCCGCGGTCTCGGCCTGGAACCCCGCCGACTTGAAAGAACTCGACGGAGACACTTTGGTGATGCCCAACGTGTCGCCCGACCTGGGCCTGTCGTCGCCCTTCAATTCCTGGTTCACCCTGTTCGGCCAGTTCTTCGACCACGGCCTGGACCTCGCCAACAAGGGCGGCGGCACGATCTTCATCCCGCTGAAGGACGACGACCCCTTGATGACGGGCCCCAACGGCCCCCTGCCGCCTAATCAGGCCTTCATGCCGCTGACCCGGCTGTCCAACACCCAGGTGCTGCCCGGCCCCGATGGCCAGGTGGGCACCGCCGACGACATCCACCGTCACACCAACCAGACGACGCCCCACGTCGACCAGAACCAGACCTACACCTCGCACCCCTCGCACCAGGTCTTCCTGCGCGAATACGAACTCAATGCGGCCGGGGACCCGGTGGCCACCGGCCACATGCTCGACGGCGCCGGCGGTGGCCTGGCGACGTGGGCCGACATCAAGCAACAGGCGCGCGAGATGCTCGGCATCGCGCTCACCGATGCCGACGTGCTGAACGTGCCGCAGGTCGTCACCGACGAGTACGGCCGCTTCGCCCGCGGGCCGAACGGCTACGCGCAGCTCGTCACCACGGAGGGCGTTATCGAAGGCAACCCCGCCGCGCCCATCAGCACCGTCAACGCGCTGCGCACCAACCACGCCTTCCTCGACGACATCGCGCACACCGCCAATCCGGCCGACAACCGCGGGGCCTTGAAAACGGCCGACGGCGACACCGGCATCAACGCGGCGAACGAGCCGCCGCTGGCCGGCCAGTACGACAACGAATTGCTCGAGGCGCACTACATCACCGGCGACGGCCGCGGCAACGAAAACATCGGCCTGACCACGGTGCACCACGTGTTTCACGCCGAGCACAACCGGTTGGTCGAGCAGATCAAGGCCGACCTGCTGGCCACCAACGACCCGACGCTGCTCGCGGAGTGGCAGCTCTCGCCCACCACCGAAACTTCGCCCGCCGTATGGAACGGCGAGCGCCTGTTCCAAGCCGCCCGCTTCGGCAACGAGATGCAGTACCAGCACCTTGTGTTCGAGGAGTTCGCGCGCAAGATCCAGCCGCAGGTCGACATCTTCGCCGGCTACGACGTGACGATCAACCCGGCCATCACCGCCGAGTTCGCGCACACCGTCTACCGATTCGGCCACTCGATGCTCACGGGCGAGGTGGACCGGGTCAACGACGCCGGCGTGTCGTCGGACCTCACCCTGATCCAGGCCTTCCTCAACCCCGTTGAATTCGCCAACAGCGGTATCGACTCGATCGACGCGGCCGAAGCCATCGTGCGCGGCATGACGCGCCAGACCGGCAACGCGATCGACGAGTTCGTCGCCGAGGGCGTGCGCAGCAACCTGGTCGGCTTGCCGCTCGACCTGGGCGCGATCAACATCGCGCGCGGCCGCGACGCCGGCGTGCCGAGCCTGAACGTGGCGCGCAAGCAGTTCTTCGACGCCACCACCGATTCAGCGCTGGCCCCCTACACCAGCTGGAACGACTTCCAGACCGGCATCAAGCATCCAGCGTCGCTCGTCAACTTCATTGCCGCCTACGGCACGCACGCCAGCATCATCGGCGCGACCACCATGGAGGCCAAGCGCGCCGCCGCCCAGACGCTGGTCTTCGACGGCAAGGCCAGCAACGGCACCGATGGCAACACCGATGCCTACGATTTCCTCAATGCCCGCGGCGACCTCTACGGGGGGGGCAGCCTGGGCGGGCTGAACAACGTCGACTTCTGGATCGGCGGCCTGGCCGAGAAGACGGCGCCCTTCGGCGGCATGCTCGGCTCCAGCTTCAACTTCGTCTTCGAGACGCAGATGGAGAAGCTGCAGGACGGCGACCGCATGTACTACCTGGCGCGCACCGCCGGCCAGAACTTTTTGGTGGAACTGGAGAACAACACTTTCTCCGACATCGTGATGCGCAACCTGCCGGGCGTGAAGCACCTGCCGGCCGACATCTTCATCGTGCCCGACCAGAGCTTCGAGCTGGACGACCCGAGCACCTGGACCGCGGGCGTCACCAGCGACGGCGTCAACCTGCGCTACGTGGGCGGGGAGCACGTCGTCATCGGCGGCACCGACGCAAACAACGACCTGCGCGCCGACGAAGGCGACGACACCGTCTACGGCGATGGCGGCAACGACCGCATCGAAGGAGGCGCCGGCAACGACTCGCTGGTGGGCGGCGACGGCGACGACATCATCACGGACAGCTTCGGCGACGACAACATCAAGGGCGGCACCGGCGACGACGCCATCAACGCCGGCCTGGGCGCCGACCTGGTGATCGCCGGGCCCGGCGGCGACTTCGTGGTTGCCGCGGGCGGCCTGCAGGAAACCTTTGCCGGCGCCGGCAACGACTTCGTCCGCGGCGGCACCTCGACCGACACCATCTTCGGCGGCGAAGGCCACGACTGGATCGAAGGCGGCGGCTCCGCCGACCTGCTGCAGGGCGACAACGGCGACCCGTTCCAGGCCAGCAAGGTCCGCGGCAACGACGTCATCAAGGGCGACGGCGGCAACGACGACTACGACTCGGAGTCGGGCGACGACATCATGGTCAGTGGCAGCGGCGTCGAGCGCTTCGAAGGCATGCTCGGCTTCGACTGGGTCACGCACTACCTCGAGCCGAATGCAGCCGACGCCGACCTGCTGTTCGACGTGCTGCCGCCGAACGTGCCGATTCCGCCAGCGGAGGCTAACGCGGACCGCTTCGACTCGGTCGAGGGCATCTCGGGCTGGAACCTCGACGACACCCTGCGCGGCGACGACCGGGTATCGGCGGACCTGACGACACTCGACGTGACGACCGGCTTCAACAATGCGCTCAACGACGCACCGCAGATCAGCCTCATCGACGGCCTGGGCGCTCTGCTCGGCGGCCCCGGGGTGACAAGCTTCAGCGGCGGCAACATCATGCTGGGCGGCGGCGGCAGCGACTTCATCGAGGGCCGCGCGGGCGACGACCTGCTCAACGGCGACGCCTGGCTGCGCGTGCAGCTCGAACACGGCGGTCTGCGCTACGACAGCATGTCGCAACTGCAGGCCGGCGTGTTCGCCAGGACCATCCTGCCCCGCGACATCAGCATCGTGCGCGAGATCGTGTTCGCCAGCGGCGCAGCGGCCGGTGACGACCGGCTCGACGGCGGCCTGGGCAACGACACCCTCAATGCCGGCGAAGGCCAGAACGTGGTGATCGGCGGTGCAGGCGACGACCGCATCGACGTCTCGGCCGGCAACGACACGATCGTGTTGGCGACCGGCTTCGGCGCCGACACGGTGACCGGCTTCGATGCCGAGGGCGACTCGGCGACGACCCAGGACCTGATCGACGTGAGCAGCTACACCGGGGCGGACGACATCACCGCCGCCAACTTCGCCGAGCGGGTCACCATCGAAGCCCTAGGGGCCGACACCTTGGTCACGATCGACGGCGACACGGTCACGCTGCAAGGCGTCGCGGCCGCCGGCATTGGGGTGGCCGACTTCATCCTCGAGGGCCCACCGGCGCCGGAGCCCCCGCCCCCGCCGCCCACCACGGTCGAGAGCTCCACCAGCTACGGCCTGCTTGCCGACGACCCGCCGAACCTCACCCTGACCGGCACCGGCAACATCACCGGCGTGGGCGACGCGCGCGACAACATCCTCACCGGCAACAGCGGCAACAACCAGCTTCACGGCCTGGCGGGCAGTGACGAGCTGATCGACAACGCGGGCAACGACCTCCTCAATGGCGGCACCGGCGTCGACATCATGAGCGGCGGCGTGGGCAACGACACCTACGTCATCGACAACATCGCCGACGTCGTCAACGAACTCGCCAACGAAGGCACCGACACGATCCAGAGCACGATCACCGTCGAATCGCTCGTCACCAACATCGAGAACTTGACCCTGACCGGCACCGCGAGCATCGACGGCACCGGCAACGCCGGCGACAACGTCATCACCGGCAACAGCGGGGTCAACGTGCTGCGCGGCGGCATCGGCAACGACACGCTCAACGGCGCCGGCGGCAACGACACGCTGATCGGCGGCGGCGGCAACGACACGCTGAACGTGACGACCGGCAACGACACGATCGAGTTCCTGGCCGCCGGCTTCGGCGCCGACACGGTGGTGGGCTTCGATGCCGTCTCGGAAACGGCGGGCGCGCAGGACCGCATCGACGTGCGCGGCTTTACCGGGGCCGACGACATCACGGTCGACAACTTCGGGGACCGCGTCGTCATCGGCGCGGATGGTGCGGACACGCTGGTCACGATCGGCGTCGACACCATCCGGCTCACCGGCGTGGCCGCCGCCACGGTCAACGGCGCCGACTTCCTCGTCGACGGCGGCAGCATTCCGGAGCCGCCGTCGGGCACGGTCGAAAGCTCGGAGAGCCGCGTCCTCGCCGAAGGCGAAGGGCCCGACCTCACCTTGACCGGCACCGGCAACATCGACGGCACCGGTAACTCCGCCGCCAACGTCATCACCGGCAACAGCGGCAACAACCTGCTGGCCGGCCTGGGCGGCGCCGACACGTTCGCCTTGGTCAACGGCGGCAACGACACGATCGTTCTGGGCGCCGGCTCCGGGGCCGACCTCGTGACCGGCTTCGACGCGGAAGGCGGCACGGACTTGCAGGACCTCATCGACCTGCGCGGCTTCGCCGACATCACCACGACCAACTTCGCGACCAGCGTGACCTTCTCGCCCACCGGCACCGGCAGCGCGGACACCCTCGTCACGATCGCCGGCGGCAGCACCGTTACGCTGGCCGGCATCGCCCAGGCGAACGTGAGCATCACCGACTTCATCGTCAATGCCGGCGTCATCGACCCACCACCGCCGCCCCTGAACCCGGTCGAGAGCGACACGACCCGCACCCTGGCCGAAGACGAAGGGCCCGACCTCACCCTGACCGGCACCGCCAACATCAACGGCACCGGCAACTCGGTCGCCAACATCATCACCGGCAACGTCGGCAACAACGTGCTGACCGGCCTGGGCGGCGCCGACACGTTCGCCTTGGTCAACGGCGGCAACGACACGATCGTTCTGGGCGCCGGCTCCGGGGCCGACCTCGTGACCGGCTTCGACGCGGAAGGCGGCACGGACTTGCAGGA
>NZ_JACDCW010000104.1 GCF_013817345.1 Methylibium sp. | reverse complement strand
GGTCGGTGTATTGGCTGTTCAAGCTGACCACGGGCAAAGAGGGGATGGGCGCCGGCGACTTCAAACTGCTGGCCGCCCTGGGCGCCTGGCTGGGTTGGCAGATGCTGCTGCCCATCGTGCTCGGCGCCTCACTGATAGGCGCGGCTGTCGGCATCGTCATGAAATTCAGCGGAGCACTGCGCGAGGGCCGCTACGTGCCCTTCGGCCCCTTCCTCGCCGGCGCCGGCTTGGTGGTCCTGTTTGCCGGCCCCGAACGGGTGACTGGCTGGCTCGGCTGGAACTGATTCTTCATCCTGGCGACGCAACCGTGGCTGCCTTCACTGCGGTTCGACGCATCGGGCTGACCGGCGGGATCGGCAGCGGCAAGAGCACGGTCGCCATGCTGCTGCAACAGTGCGGCGCACACCTCGTGGATACCGACGCAATAGCACGCGCGCTCACCGCGCCGGAGGGCGCCGCCATTCCTGCACTGCGCGCGCGCTTCGGGCCGGAGAGCATCGATGCCGCCGGGGCCATGGACCGCGCCTGGATGCGCGAGCGTGCATTCGCCGACGGCGCGCTGCGGGAGGCGCTGGAAGCGCTGCTGCATCCGCTCATCGGGGCCGAAGCCGAACGCCAGGCAGGCAACGCCGATGAAAACGCCTGCGTCGTGTTCGATGTGCCGCTACTGGTGGAGTCGGGCCGCTGGCGCGCACGCGTTGACCGGGTGCTGGTGGTCGACTGCTCGGTGCAGCAACAGATCGAGCGAGTCGTGCGGCGCTCGGCGTGGAGCAGCGATGCGGTGCTGCGCGTCATCGCTCAGCAGGCGCCGCGTGAACTTCGGCGTGCCGCCGCCGACGCCGTGATCGACAACAGCGGGGAGGACCTCGCCGTTCTGAAGCTGGAAGTACAGGCCTTGTGGCGGCAGTGGGTGACCGCACACTGAAAGCGCCCTGGCACGCTGTGGAACAATCGGTCGCGTTGCATGCGGCGGGACGGCTGGCCTTGATTCTCTACGAACACCCTTTCAACGAAAGCATCCGCACGATGCTTCGGCTCGAACACCTGTTCGATCGCCTCCAGGTGCTGATCGAGCGCGACACCGCGATGGATCATCACTTCGCGCTGGCGACGATCTTCGAGATCGTCGATGTTGCGTCGCGCGCCGATCTTAAAAGCGACCTGCTGAAGGAACTCGAGCGCCACAAGCTGCAGCTCGCGCAGTACCGTGGCAACCCTTCCATCTCCGAAGCGGCGCTCGATCAGGTGATCGGCCGCCTCGACCAGGCCTTCGCCGCCCTCAACCAGTTGCCCGGCAAAGCGGGCCACACGCTGGCCTCCAACGAGTGGTTGATGAGCATCAGGAGCCGCATCAGCATTCCGGGGGGAACCTGCGAGTTCGATCTGCCGGCCTACTATGCGTGGCAACACGAAAGCGTCACGCGCCGCCAGAACGACCTGAGGCGGTGGTCCGAAACGCTGCTGCCGCTGGCCGATGCGCTCAAGGTGCTGCTCGCGCTGCTGCGTGAATCGGGCAGCCCCCACATGGTGGTCGCCGTGGGCGGGCAGTACCAGCAAAGCCTGCCGGTCGGGCGCAGCTTCAGCCTGATGCGAGTGCGGCTGGGCGACACGGCGGGTCTGGTCCCCGAGATCAGCGGCCACCGCCTCATGGCTTCGATCCGCCTGATGCGTCAGGACGCGGAAGGCCGCCTGCGCCCTTGCACCGAGGACGCCAGCTTCGAGCTGACGCTGTGCGCGTGAGCCGGCGACAGGTGCGTTGCCCGGGCTGCGGACAGCACAGCGAGTATTCGCCAACGAATGCTTTTCGTCCGTTTTGCAGCGAGCGCTGCAAGAACGCCGACTTCGGCGCGTGGGCCAGCGAGCGATACCGCGTTGAGACCGCGCCGCCGATAGAAGACGAGGAGTCGCCTGCATCCCCACCGCTTCAACCCCCGCACTGAGGGGTGCGCGGCTTCAGGTTAGGGATGACACTTTGGCCTTGTAACGCTTCTCCCCAGGTCGAAAACAGCATGGCTCAGACGTCCGGTTCTCATCGCGGCGCGCCTCCGGGCCAAGATTCGCAGGCCGATCATTCGGTCGATTCAAGCTCCGACGCACTGGCCGAAGACTCGGACGACGAGGTCTGGGCGCCCTCTTCCTGGGACTTGCGCCACGGGCTCGACGTGGCCGAGCTCACTGAATTACCGGCCGAATGGCCTACCGCCAAGCCGCGCTGAGGGTCGCCCCGTTCTGATGCCGCCGGCGCCAGCCGGCTCAGTCGCCGTGCGTCGGCCCTGAGAAACCGGCTTCCTGCGCAAGCCAGCAAAGCACCGGAACCGTGCCGGGCAGCACCGGTCGGACTTGCACCGGCAATTCCTGCCAGCGCGCCGACTGGCGCTCGCGCATCTGCAGTTCACCCGACCAGCGCCGTACCTTGCAGAAGTGCAGGCGCACGCGGGCGTGCGGATAGTCCATCAGTTCCACCTTCCAGGGTTCGGCCTCGCCGATGACGATGCCGAGTTCTTCGTGCAGTTCGCGTTTCAGCGCCTGCTCGACCGTCTCGCCCCGCTCCAGCTTGCCGCCCGGAAATTCCCAGTAGCCGGCGTAAACCTTGCCTTCGGGTCGTGAAGTGAGCAGGAAGCGGCCGTGAGCGTCGAACAGCACGCCGACCGCCACGTCCACTGCGATGCGCTCTGCGCTGCCGGCGTTGGCCGGCAGCCCTTCAGTCGAAGGCACCGCGGGGAGTGGCGCCGATCGCCTGCCCAGCCGCACCGGACGCCGTCGCCGCTCGACCGGCAAGGTCGCGCGCGAACTGCCATGCGACACGACCCGAGCGCGAGCCGCGCTCCAGCGCCCAGACCAGCGCCTGCGGCCGGGTGGCTGCGATCTCGGCCTCCCCGGCACCGAAGGAGCGCTGCCACTGCGCCGCGATGGCGAGGTACTCGTCCTGACTGAAGGGATAGAAACTGATCCAAAGCCCGAAACGCTCGGACAGCGAAATTTTCTCCTCAATCACCTCGCCCGGATGAACCTCGCCATCGGCGGTGTGCCGATAGCTGAGGTTCTCCTTCAGGTATTCGGGCAGCAAATGGCGGCGGTTGGAGGTTGCGACGATGAGCACGTTGTCGCTGGACTGCGCCACCGAGCCGTCGAGGATGGATTTCAGCGCCTTGTAGCCCGGTTCGCCGTCTTCGAAACTGAGATCGTCGCAAAAGACCACGAAACGCTCGGGCCGCGATGCGACCAAGTCGACGATATCGGGCAGATCGATCAAGTCGGACTTGTCCACCTCGATCAAGCGCAAGCCCTGCGGGGCGAATTCGTTCAGGCAGGCCTTCACCAGCGACGACTTGCCCGTGCCGCGTGCTCCGGTCAGCAGCACGTTGTTGGCCGGCTGCCCGGCCACGAACTGCTCCGTGTTGCGCATCAGGCGCGCTTTTTGCGGCTCAACCTCTTTCAGATCGGCCAACCGGATCGGCGCCACATGCCGCACGGGCTCCAGACGGCAGGATCCTGCGCGCTTGCGGTAGCGAAACGCCGTCGAGGCCGCCCAGTCGGGCGCTGCCAGCCGCTGGGGCAGCACCCCCTCCAGCCGCTCGAGCAGCGATTCGGCGCGGGCCAACAGGGTGTGCAAAGGATCGGAGGATTCAGGCATGCGAAGTGGTTCGGTCGGACGTACAAGATTCAGAATTCAGCGCGCGTTCGGCAGTTTACCGACGGGGTTTTGCGGTGACTCCCGGTGCTGTTTCGCTGTCACGCAGGCAGCGCAAGGCACGGCGCTTGCCGCACATCATGGCGCGGCGCAAACGCGGCGAGCCGCATTCAAGCCGAACCTTCAGCCCGCTCCCCGGACATTCCCATGACAAGCCGAACCTTGCTATCGCTGACCTTGCTTTTCGGCCTGAGCACCTTCGGTGCGTCCGCGCGGGAAGTCAACAACTGCCGGATCGAACCCGGCGCATTGTGCGGCGGCCACGAGTTGAGCGGCGCCAAGCTGAGCGGCAGCGATTTGTCGTTCGCCAGTCTGGCCGAAGCCGACCTGAGTGGCGCGGACCTCAGCGAGGCTCAGCTCAAGAACGCGGGACTCGAACGCGCCGATCTTCGACAGGCCAACCTGCGCGGCGCGACGCTCGACAAGATCGAGGCCAAGGGCGTCATGCTGCAGGAGGCCGATCTGCAGAACGCGAGCCTCGTAGGTGCCGACCTGGAGAATGCGAACCTGCGCAATGCCGACCTCAGCAACGCCAACCTCAAAGGCGCCAAACTCTTCGGCGCCGAACTCGGCGGCGCAACGTTCACCGGTGCCCAGCTACAACGCGCCGACATGAGCGCCACCACGCTGAGCGGCGCAAGCTTCGCCGGTGCCAACCTGCGCGGCACTCGGTTCGAGAACGCGGAACTCGACGGCGCGGATTTCCGCGGTGCCGAGATCGATGCGACCACCCAGTTTCGCGGCGCAAAAACCGAGGGCTGCATCGGCTGTCCCGAGCGCACCACCGGCGGCACGACCGATTCCCCGGCCAACGAAGCTCGCTGAGCACGATCGGCGTAAGCGCCTGCGGCCCGCCCTCGCAGACCGCCGCTTGCAGCTCAGCCCGTCCGACAGCGCAGTTCGGCCACCCGGTTTTCCGCCACCACGAACACGCGGTCGCCGGAGTTGCGCTCGATCGGGTGCATGCCGGTGAAAGCGCCGAACGCCGGCAGCACGCCGATCGGCCGTAGGGTTTCGCTGCCCAGCCAATAGCAGGGCAGCCGTAAGCGGTCGTGCGCACGACCTCCAACACCCACGCAAGGATGCCAGTGCCCGGCGAGCACATAGGCGCCGTCCACGACCTGCGGGTGGTGGCATAGCGCGAGGCCGCCGAGCCGCATGGGTTCGTCGAACATGTCGATGCCGAACGCTGCAGGCGGGTCGCCGGCGCGCAGATCGTGATTGCCGCGCACCAGGCTCAGATTCAGATGGGAATGGGCGTCCCGCCAACGCGCAAGGGAGCTCAGCGTGGCAGGCGCAAGCGAACGCGCCGAATGCAGGAAATCGCCGAGGAAGACGACGTGTTCGGCTCCGGTGGCCTCGACCAGTCGACCCAGCCGCTGCAAGGTTTCGGTGGTGGTGCCGCGCGGCACCGGCACGCCGAGCGCGCGGAACGACACCGCCTTGCCGACATGCGCGTCGGCGACCAGCAGCGTGCCCCGTTCGGGCAGGAAGACGGCGCGCTCGGCGAGCAGTTGCAGCCGCTCGCCGGCCAGCGCCAGCTCGAGCGGCGCGCTCACGCGTTCAGCCGAGCAACTGCGCCAGCGACGCGTCGAGGTGCTCGGTCGGCACGCGCTTGAATCCCGAGCGCGCGAAGCGCTGCAGCCGCCCGATCGCAAAACTGGTGAGCACCGAAGCGCGCGCCTGCGCATCGACGGTGGGCGTCTGCGAGCCGTTTGCCTCGGCCAGCGCGCGCAGGCTCTGGCGAAGCTGCGACTCGAAGCGGTCGAAGAACTGGTTCATGCGTGCGGTGAGGCGGTCGTTCTCGAAGACGAGCGCGTCGCCGGCCATCACACGCGTCATGCCGGGGTTTTTTTCGCCGAACTGCAGCAGCACGGTGAGCATGCGCTGCACCTGCGTTCCTGGCTCGGAGTCGTGATCGGCGATCTGATTGACGAGCGTGAAAACGCTGCTTTCGATGAACTCGATCAGCCCCTCGAACATCTGCGCCTTGCTCGCGAAGTGGCGGTAGAGCGCGGCCTCGCTCACGTCGAGCCGGGCAGCGAGTGCCGCGGTGGTGATGCGCTCGGCGCCGGGCTGTTCGAGCATCGCCGCCAGGGTGTGCAGGATCTGAATGCGCCGCTCGCCAGGCTTCGGACGCTTGCGCGCGACCGTTGACTCGCTGACCGCCTCGGGGGCGGTCGACAGGTTCGAAGGTTCGGTCAGCGGGAGGTCGGGCATGCGCGCAATCAGCAAAAATGTATTCGTAACTTTTGTAGCGAAGGAATTCTTGCATACACATAAACAGGCTTTCGACGCAAGCGCGCACCTACTTCGGGTCCATGTGCATTGCGCCACAAATAGCGTTGCATCCACACCGTGCGCAGGCCGAGCGCATGCGCGCTGCGCTGGTGAGCGAGCGTGTCTTCCACCAGGACACAGCGCTCGGGACGCAGCTTGAGGCGGGCCAGCACGATGCGCAACATGCGGCCGTCCGGCTTGGGACGCAGCCGGCCGAAGCAACGCATGCGCTCGATGCTGATGACCGCTTCGAAAGCGCCCGCCAAGCCGAGGCCCGTGAGGACGCGCTTGGCGTAAGCCGCCGGCGCGTTCGTCAGAACGAACTTTCGTCCTGGCAGCGCTTTCAATGCCGCGCGGTCGCGGGCGTTGACTGTGAGGTGGGCCTCCAAATCCGGCAGGCGATGCGTGTCCTCGAGAAAATGCGCCGCGCGCACGCCGTGGTGGCGCTCCAGGCCCAGCAGGGTGGCGCCGTGACGGCGCCAGTAGTCGAGCCGCAACACGTCGGCCTCGGCGGGATCGAGCCGCAGTTCGCGGGCGATGTAGGTCGTCATCGCCTCGTCGATGAGGCGCAGCGCCCCGTTCGAGGCGTCGTGCAGGGTGTTGTCGAGGTCGAACAGCCAGACCGGCCGTGGTCGTTTCACGGCGGCATGCTGCCCCGCTCTCAATGCGAGCGGATCATCGTGCGAGGGCCACGGGTCGTCACGCTGCCCCGCTCTCAATGCGAGCGGATCATCGTGCCGTAGGCCTGATCGCTCAGGATCTCGAGCAACATGGCGTGCGGCACGCGGCCGTCGATGATGTGCACCGCGTTCACGCCGCTCTTGGCAGCGTCCAGCGCGCCGGCGATCTTGGGCAGCATGCCGCCGGAGATGGTGCCGTCGGCGAAGAGCTCGTCGATCTGGCGGGCCGACAGGTTGGTGAGCAGCTTGCCCGCCTTGTCGAGCACGCCGGGAATGTTGGTCAGCAGCAGCAGCTTCTCGGCCTTCAGCACCGTGGCCAGCTTGCTCGCCACCAGATCGGCGTTGATGTTGTAGCTCTCGTTGTTCTCGCCGAAACCGATCGGGCTGATGACGGGAATGAACTGGTCGTCCTGCAGCGCCTTCACCACCGCCGGGTCGATGGCGGTGATCTCGCCCACGTGACCCACGTCGTGCTCGATGCTCGGATCGTCCTTGTCGATCATCTTGAGCTTGCGCGCGCGGATCATGCCGCCGTCGCGCCCGGTCAGGCCCACCGCCTTGCCGCCCACCGAGTTGATGAGGCCGACGATGTCCTGCTGCACCGCGCCGCCGAGCACCCACTCGACCACCTCCATCGTCTCGGCATCGGTCACGCGCATGCCCTGGATGAAGGTGCCCTTCTTGCCCAGCCGCGAAAGCGCCTCGTCGATCTGCGGCCCGCCGCCGTGCACCACCACCGGGTTCATGCCGACCAGCTTGAGCAGCACCACGTCTTCGGCAAAGTCCTGCTGCAACGCAGGGTCGGTCATCGCGTTGCCGCCGTACTTGATGACCAGCGTCTTGCCGTGGAACTTGCGGATGTAGGGCAGCGCCTGGGCCAGGATCTCGGCCTTGTCGCGCGGGGCGATCTGCGACACGTCGCTCGGCATTGCGGCGGCGGAGGGGCTGGAAGGCTCGGAACTCATGGCGGTCTTTCGGTGGCGGCGCGCGAGACGGAAAATTGTAGGCGGCAGCGCCGACGCGGCTTGCCCCTGCGGCGGGGTACCCGCGGCATCAGCGGGCAAAATTACAACGACCCTCTCGAACCCCAGGAGCTCTTCATGACGCGCTCACCGATCACCCGCCGACACAGCTTGCTCGCACTGGCCGGCCTTACGGCCTTCGTGGCCGCCCCGCACGCCTTTGCGGCCGCACGGCCTCACGTCGAGGTGTGGAAGAGCCCGAGCTGCGGCTGCTGCAAGGACTGGATCGCCCACCTGCAGGCCAACGGCTTCGACGTAACGGCCTTCGACACCGGCAACACCGACGTGCGCGCACAGCTCGGCATGCCGCAGCAATACGGCTCCTGCCACACCGGCCGCGTGGCCGGCTATGCGCTCGAAGGCCACGTGCCGGCGCGCGAGGTGCATCGGCTGCTGAAGGAAAAGCCGTCGGCTGTGGGCCTGGCGGTGCCCGCCATGCCGGTCGGCTCGCCCGGCATGGACGGCCCCGAATACGGTTCGCGCAAGGATCCCTACGATGTGCTGCTGGTGCAGCGCGACGGCAAGGCCAGCGTCTATCAGGCCTATCGTTGAGCATCGCCTTCGACGAAAGAGTGCCCATGAAACGCACGATCCTCGCCGGGCTGGCTCTGGCCTGTATCCCTCTGCTGGGCCACGCACAGGCCACGACCGACGCCGAGGTGCGCAAGGTCGATGCCGCACGGGGCAAGATCACCCTCAAGCACGGCGAGATCAAGAACCTGGACATGCCGGCGATGAGCATGGTGTTTGCAGTCAGGGACGCGGCCATGCTGACTCGCGTTCAACCGGGCGACAAGGTGCACTTCACCGCCGACAAGATCAAGGGCATCTACACCGTCACCTCGATCGAGATCAGGAAGTGACGCAGCCGTGGCAGTGAACGCAAGCCATTCCGGCGCGGCCTTGCACGGCGCAAAGCGCCGGCCGCGCATGCAGCCGATCGACGCAAGGCCGGATTGACGTGACGCACAGCCACGACCTCAGCCCCTGGCAACACCGCCACGATTTCTCCGCCGACCGCGGCAAGGCCGAGCGCCGCACGCACTGGGTCATCGCCATCACCCTGGCGATGATGGTGGCCGAGATCACGGCCGGCTGGGCCTGGAACTCGATGGCCTTGCTGGCCGACGGCTGGCACATGGGCACGCACGCAGCGGCCATCGGCGTGGCCGCGCTGAGCTACGCGCTGGCCCGGCGCTGGGCCGGCGACGCGCGCTTTTCGCTGGGGCCCTGGAAGGTCGAAGTGCTGGGCGCCTACACCAGCGCGGTGCTGCTAGGCGTGGTGGCGCTGGGCATCGCCGTCGAGTCGGGACTGCGGCTGTGGACGCCGCGCGCGGTCTCCTATGACGAATCGCTGATGGTCGCGGCGCTCGGCCTGGTGGTCAACGCGGTGTGCGCCAGGCTGCTGCACGGCGGGCACGCGCATCCTCCTGACGACCACTCCGCCGGGCATCGGCACGAGCACGCGCACGCGCACGCGGATGAGCCCGCGCACGCTCCTCACGCACAGGAACAAGCAGCGCAACACGCACCGAAGCACACGCACGCCCACGATCACGCTCACGGCGGCGACCTCAACCTCAAGGCCGCCTACCTGCACGTGCTGGCGGATGCGGCGACCTCGGTGCTGGCGATCGCCGCGCTGCTGGCCGGCAAGTACGCCGGGTGGGAGTGGATGGACCCGGTCATCGGCCTGCTCGGTGCGGCGCTGATCGCGGTGTGGTCGCTCGGGCTGCTGCGGCAGACCTCGAAGATCCTGCTCGACCGCGAGATGGACGATCCGCTCGCCGCCCAGGTGCGCGAGCGGCTCGAGTCGGACGGCGATGCGCGCGTGGCCGACCTGCACTTGTGGCGTGTCGGTGACGCGCGCTTCGCCTGCCATGCCACGGTCGTCGCAGATGTGCCGCTGGCAGCGGACACCTATCGCGAGCGCCTGCACGGCTTGCCGGCATTGGCGCATGCGCTGATCGAAGTCAATCGCTGCCGAAGTGCCGGCGCCGTGGCGAAACGCAACTAGCGCATTTGCCGATACCTGGAAGTGGATGCCTGACAGCGCCCATGGTCACGCGCAGGCAGCCGAAATAGTTCAGCCGCATCGTGCACTCGAAGATGCGCGAGCGCTCGTAGCCCGCCTCGATGGCGCGGCGAATGGAGCAGCCGCGTTTTCGATGAGGAAAAGACGCCGTGCTCGGCTAACCTGCCCGCGCGCATGCGCGGGCCGCAGTGCGGCACTCGACTACACCACGCGCAAGCGACAGATCAGGGCTGCACTTGCCCGGGCATCGCCCACAGCAGGGCCGCCGTCATGGTCAAGTAGCGAGCGAACTTGCCGATCGCCATGTACCCCAGGCAAGGCCAGAACGGCAGCTTGAGCCAGCCGGCAACGGCGCACAGCGGGTCCCCCACGACCGGCAACCAAGCCAGCAGGCAGGCCTTGGCGCCGAAGCGCTCGAGCCAGCCCAGCACGCGGTGCTCGACCGGCTTGTGCCGCACGCGCTCGACCGCCAACTCGGCGCCGTAACCCATCCACCAGCTGACCGCGCCGCCGAGCGTGTTGCCGGCCGTCGCGACCAGCACCGCGGGCCAGAACAGTTCGGGGTTCAGCTTGACGAGCCCGAACACCACCGGCTCGGAGCCGAGCGGCAACAGCGTCGCTGAAATGAAAGCGACGACGAACACGGTGCTCAAGCCGAATTTCGGCAGCGCGAGCAGCGCCAACAGGGATTCGAGCCAGGCTTCCACGAGCGCGCATTGTCATCGCAGCATGCCGAGCGCAGCAGCACGGGGGTATGCGGCACGCGGCCGTGCGTGGTTTTCGCCTCGCTATACTTTGCCTTCTTTTTAAGCACCCCCATCGCCCGTGTCACCGTTGCGCATCGGCTCCATCGAGCTACCCGGCCGGCTGTTTGCCGCACCCATGGCGGGCGTCACCGACCGGCCGTTCCGGCAGTTGTGCAGGCGCCTGGGCGCGCACTACGCGGTCAGCGAAATGGTCACGTCGCGGCGGGATCTGTGGACGAGCCTGAAGACCTCTCGGCGGGCCGACCATGAAGGCGAAGCAGCACCGATCGCCGTGCAGATCGCAGGCACCGAGCCGATCATGATGGCGGAGGCAGCCGCCTACAACATCGACCGCGGCGCCCAGGTCATCGACATCAACATGGGCTGCCCCGCCAAGAAGGTGTGCAACGTGTGGGCCGGCTCGGCGCTCATGAAGGACGAGCCGCTCGCGCTGCGCATCGTCGAGGCGGTGGTCAGCGCCTGTGCGCCGCGCGGCGTGCCGGTGACCTTGAAGATGCGCACCGGCTGGAGCGCGAACGAGCGCAATGCCGTCGCGCTCGCGCGCCGCGCCGAAGCGCTGGGCGTGGCGATGCTCACCGTTCACGGCCGCACGCGCGAGCAGGGCTACAGCGGCGTCGCCGAGTACGACACCCTCGCGGCCGTGAAGGCGGCGGTGCGCGTGCCGGTGGTTGCCAACGGCGACATCGACACGCCCGAGAAGGCGCGTGCTGTGTTCGCCGCCACCGGCGCCGACGCGCTGATGATCGGCCGCGCGGCGCAGGGCCGGCCGTGGATCTTTCGCGAGATCGGCCACTTCCTCGCAACGGGAGAACACTGCCCCGCTCCGCGCACGCTCGAGGTCAAGGCCTGGCTGCTCGAGCACTTGCTCGATCACTACGGCTTGTACGGCGAATTCACCGGCGTGCGCACGGCTCGCAAGCACATCGGCTGGGCAGTGCGGTCGTTGCCCGGCGGCGAGCTGTTCCGCGCCCGCATGAACACGCTGGAAAGCTGTGAAGCGCAGCTCGCTGCGGTCACCGAGTTTTTCGATGTGCTCGCTTCAAAGCACCCGAGCTTGCCGCGCCATACAGCGGGGCACGACACCAGGATCGAGCCCGAACCGGAGCGGCATGCGGCATGAGCAAGAAGCAGATCGATGCCTGCATCCGGGAGAGCCTGGAAACCTACTTCAAGGACCTGCGCGGCGCCGAGCCGCATTCGGTCTACGACATGGTGATCCAGGTGGTCGAGAAGCCGCTGCTCGACGTCGTGATGCAGCGCGCCGAAGGCAACCAGTCGCGCGCGGCCGAATGGCTGGGCATCAACCGCAACACGCTGCGGCGCAAGCTGGTCGAGCACAAACTCATCAAGTGATCGACCGCGTGTGCAACGCCCTACTCCGAGTCGTCCCATGTCCGTGCTGACCGCCCTGCTTTCCGTTTCCGACAAGACCGGCATCGTCGACTTCGCGCGCGCGCTGCAGGCGCTGGGCATCCGGCTGCTTTCGACCGGCGGCACGGCCAGACTGCTGCAGGACGCCGGTCTGTCGGTCACCGAAGTCGCCGAGCACACGGGATTCCCCGAGATGCTCGACGGCCGCGTCAAGACGCTGCATCCCGCCATCCACGGCGGCCTGCTGGCGCGTCGCAACCACCCCGCACACATGGCCTCGCTGGCCGAGCACGGCATCGCGACGATCGATCTGCTGGTGGTCAACCTCTATCCTTTCGAGGCCACCGTCGCCAAGCCCGGCTGCACCCTCGAAGAGGCGATCGAGAACATAGACATCGGCGGCCCGGCCATGGTGCGTTCGGCCGCCAAGAACTGGCAGGACGTGGCGGTGCTCACCGACGCTTCGCAGTACGCCGACGTGCTGGCCGAGCTGCAACGCGACGGCCACGTCGCCAAGGCGACCCGCTTCGCGCTCGCCGTCGCCGCCTTCAACCGCATCAGCAACTACGACGCTGCGATCAGCGACCACCTGTCCTCTCTGCAACTCGGCGACGAGGGCGAGCCGCAGCGCAGCGAGTTCCCGGCACAGAGCAACGGCCGCTTCGTCAAGCTGCAGGACCTGCGCTATGGCGAAAACCCGCACCAGGCTGCGGCCTTCTACCGCGACCTTTACCCCGCCCCCGGCTCACTGGTCACCGCCACGCAGTTGCAGGGCAAGGAGCTCTCCTACAACAACATCGCCGATGCGGACGCGGCCTGGGAGTGCGTGAAGTCCTTCGATCCCGACAGCGACGGCCCGGCCTGCGTGATCGTCAAGCATGCCAATCCCTGCGGCGCGGCACTCGGCGCGGATGCCGCCGAGGCCTACGCCAAGGCCTTCAAGACCGATCCGACCTCGGCCTTCGGCGGAATCATCGCCTTCAACGTGCCGCTCGATGCGGCGGCGGCCGAGCAGGTCGCGAAGCAGTTCGTCGAGGTCGTCATCGCGCCGGCCTACCGCGACGAGGCACGCGCGCTGCTCGCCGCCAAGGCCAACACCCGCGTGCTGCAGATCAGCCTCGATGGCGTGAAGCACGACGCCCCGGATGCCTGGTCGCGCGGCCTCAATGCGCATGATGTGAAGCGCGTCGGCTCGGGCTTGCTGATCCAAAGCGCCGACAACCACACGATCGCCGCCGCCGATCTGCGGCTCGCCACGCAGCGCGCGCCCACCGAGGCGCAGACGGCCGACCTGCTGTTCGCCTGGAAGATCGCCAAGTTCGTTAAGAGCAATGCGATCGTGTTCTGCGGGGGCGGCATGACCTTGGGCGTGGGCGCGGGGCAGATGAGCCGCATCGACAGCGCGCGCATCGCCGGCATCAAGGCGGCCAACGCCGGCCTCTCGCTGCAGGGCTCGGTGGTGGCGAGCGACGCCTTCTTCCCGTTTCGTGACGGCCTCGACGTGCTGGCCGACGCCGGCTGCGCGTGCGTCATCCAGCCGGGCGGCAGCGTGCGCGACGACGAGGTCGTCAAGGCCGCCGACGAGCGCGGCATCGCGATGCTGCTGACGGGCGTGCGGCACTTCCGCCATTGAGATGACGACCCTCGGGTCACTTCGTTTGCGGCCCGCAGGGGGCGCTCAGCCGGCTGGGGAGTGGTCCAGTGCGGGCTGAAACGAAACGACGGTCTGTTGTTGGCTCGGTGCGGATGTTCGACGGGCGTTGCTGCTGCTTTGCCGAGGTTGGGCGTGTGCAAAGCCGCGGGCGGGCGGCGGGCTTCGCTTCAGTGCGGCGGTCGGCCCTGCGGGCCGACTGCGCTGTGCTGCTCGGGCTCGTGGCTGCGTCGCAGAACTC
>NZ_JACDCW010000014.1 GCF_013817345.1 Methylibium sp. | reverse complement strand
CGCGATGTCTTCGGGCTTGGCGAACAGGTCGACGTCGCGGATCTCGAAATCCATGCCTTTTTCGAACAGCACGAAGCGGCAGCGGTGCGAGTAAGGGTCGGTCGTGCCGGAATAAAGCACCATCATGGGCTGGCTCCTATCGTTCTCGGGGCAATCTGAAAAACAAAAGGCGCGGCGAGCCGGTCAGGCCACCGCGCGTCGATCTAAAAGGCTCCTCGAAGCGTGCCTTCAGGCGCGCCGGTCGACTGCCTTCACTTCACGTCTTTCCAGTACGCGGCGTTCAGGCGCCAGGCGAAGAAAGTGAAAACGGCCAGGAACAGCAACACCCACACGCCGATGCGCGCACGATCGTTTTGCGCCGGCTCGCCCATCCACTGCAAGTAAGCCACCAGGTCGGCGACGGCATCGTCGAACTCCAGCGAATTCAGCGTGCCGGGGGTGATCTGCTCGAATCCGGCTTGGCGCAACACGGTCTTGCTCGGGTCGTGAGCGTCCTTTTCTTCAACGAAGCGCGCGCGGCGTTGGCCCTGCAGTTCCCACATCACGTGCGGCATGCCGACGTTGGGATAGGCCAGGTTGTTCCAGCCGGTCGGCGTGGCGTCGTCGCGGTAGTAACCGCGCAAGTAGGTATAGAGATAGTCGGCGCCGCTGCCCTTGCCGGCCACCGCGCGCGATCGCGCAATGACGGTCAGGTCGGGCGGCACGCCACCGAACCATTCCTTGGCCTGACGCGGGTCGAGTGCCACCTTCATGGTTTCGCCGACTCTGTCGGTCGCGAACATCAGGTTGTCGGCAATCTGGTCCTCGGTCAGACCGATGTCGCGCAGCCGGTTGTAGCGCATGAAGGCGGCCGAGTGGCAGTTCAGGCAATAGTTGACGAACAGGCGGGCACCGTTCTGCAGCGACGCCAGGTCGGTCATCTTCTCGACCGGGAACCGGTCCCAGGCGACGTCGCTGGCAGCGCGCGCCGGGCCGAGCAGCGCGAAGCCGGCGAGCAGCAGGGCGATCAGTTTCTTCATCTCGTGAGGCTCCTGCAGCTCAGTGGGCGGCGAACGTGACGCGGTCGGGCACCGGCTCGAAAGTGCCGAGCTGGCTCCACCACGGCATCAGCAGGAAGAAGCCGAAGTAAAACAGGGTGCCGATCTGCGAGACCAATGTGCCGAGGTCCGTCGGCGGCTGTATGCCGAGATAGCCGAGCACGAAGAAATTGACCACGAAGACGCCGTACAAGGCCTTGTGCCAGCCGGGCCGGTAGCGGATCGAGCGAACCGGGCTGTGATCGAGCCAGGGCAGGAAGAACAGGATCACGACCGCGCCTCCCATGACGACGACGCCCCAGAACTTGGCGTCGAAGGCCATGAGCAAGGCGATCGCCACCACGGTGCCGACGGCCACCGCAATCTTGGCGACCATGCCGAAGCGGCCCTTGACGATGACCAGCACCGCGCCGATCGCCGCCAGCACGGCCAGCACGTTGACCATCGTGCCGGTCGTCGCCCGCAGCATCGAGTAATACGGCGTGAAGTACCAGACCGGGGCGATGTGCGCCGGCGTCTTCAGGGGGTCGGCCGGAATGAAGTTGTTGTATTCGAGGAAGTAGCCGCCGAACTCCGGCGCGAAGAAGATGATCGCGCTGAAGATCATCAGGAACACCGCCACGCCGAGGATGTCGTGAACCGTGTAGTACGGGTGGAAGGGAATGCCGTCGAGCGGCATGCCGGTCTTGTCGTTCTTGGTCGACTTGATCTCGACGCCATCGGGGTTGTTGGAGCCCACCTCGTGCAGCGCGATGATGTGCGCCATCACCAGGCCCAGCAACACCAGCGGCACTGCAATGACGTGGAAGCTGAAGAACCGGTTGAGCGTCGCGTCGCTGACCACGTAATCGCCGCGGATCAGCAGTGCCAGGTCGGGGCCCACGAAGGGAACCGCGGCGAACAGGTTGACGATCACCTGCGCGCCCCAATAACTCATCTGGCCCCAGGGCAGCAGGTAGCCCATGAAGGCCTCGGCCATCAGGCACAGGAAGATCGCGCAGCCGAAGATCCACACCAGCTCGCGCGGCTTGCGGTAGCTGCCGTAGATCAGCCCGCGGAACATGTGCATGTAGACCACGACGAAGAAGGCCGAGGCCCCCGTGGAGTGCATGTAGCGCACCAGCCAGCCCCACGGAACGTCGCGCATGATGTACTCGACCGAGGCGAACGCCAGATTCGCGTCGGGCTTGTAGTGCATCACCAGGAAGATGCCGGTGACTATCTGGATCACCAGCACCAGCATGGCCAGAGAGCCGAAGAAATACCAGAAGTTGAAATTCTTGGGCGCGTAGTACTCCGACAGGTGCTCCTTGTAGAGCCGGCTCGCCGGAAAACGGGCATCGACCCAGGTCAGGAGCTTTTCGCCCATCGGCGCGCCGGCCGGTGCGGTCTTCATTTCAGCCATGTGTGTTCTCGGTGCTGCTCAGGCCGCGTTGGCTTCGCCAATCAGCAGCGTGCTGTCGGACAGGAAGGTGTAAGGCGGGACTTCCAGGTTGTCCGGCGCAGGCTTGTTCTTGTACACGCGCCCGGCCATGTCGAAGGTCGAGCCGTGGCAAGGGCAGAAGAAGCCGCCGGCCCAGTTGTCGGGCAGCGAGGGCTGAGGACCGGCCGAGAGGCGCGCGGTCGGCGAGCAGCCCAGGTGCGAGCAGATGCCGACCACCACCAGATACTCGGGCTTGATCGAGCGCCAGTCGTTGCGCGTGGATTCCATTGGCGTGATCTCTGCCGGATTGCGCTGGGAGTCCGGATCGGCGAGGAGTGGATCCAGTTGCTCGAGCGAGGCGAGTTGCTCCTTCGTGCGGTGGACGATCCACACCGGCTTGCCGCGCCATTCGACGGTCATCATCTCGCCGGGCTTGAGGCCGCTCACGTCGGCCTCGACCGCCGCACCCGCCGCGCGCGCGCGCTCCGAAGGCTGAAAGCTGCTGACGAACGGCACGGCGACGGCGGCACCGCCCGCCACGCCTGCGCAGGTCGAAGCAATCAGCCATGTGCGCTTGCTTCGGTCGACTTGCTGATCACTCATGGAAATCCTCGGGAGAACTTGGTTTCGTAAGCAACCGCAGATTCTAGACGAGGCCCCGAGCGCGACCAAAGCACGCGGCGGCGGATTGCGTGGCGTGCGCGGCTTGACTTGCCCGAAAGCTCGGGAATACTCGCCGCAGAGTAGCGCGCGGCCCGTATTACCGACCCATCCCCCACCGAAAGCCGAGGAAACATGCATGGGCTTCATGACCGAGTTCAAGGAGTTTGCCGTCAAGGGCAACGTCATCGATCTCGCCGTGGGCGTGATCATCGGTGCGGCCTTCGGCAAGATCGTCAATTCGGTTGTGGAAGATCTCATCATGCCGGTGGTCAGCACCATCTTCGGCGGGCTCGACTTCGCGAACTATTTCGTGCCGCTGGCCGGTCAGACGGCTGAAACGCTGGCCGAAGCCAAAAAGGCGGGCGCCGTGTTCGCCTATGGGAGTTTCATCACGGTCGCCCTGAATTTCGCGATCCTGGCCTTCATCATCTTTTCCATGGTCAAGCAGATCAACCGGCTCAAGCGCACGACACCCCCGACGCCCACACCGCCGCCCGTCGCCGCGCCTGAGGACATCTTGCTGCTGAGAGAGATCCGCGACGCCTTGAGGAGATGAGCTGCCGAGCCGGGCGCGGGCTTTCGCTCGCACCCGACCCGATGCGGTGCCCACCGTGACGCAAACGTTCGCCCAGTCCGCCCTGCAAGCCGCCGCCCTGCGCATCGAAGGGGTGGTGGGCTCGGCTGCCGAGCGGCTGGCGGAAACATTGGCGCTTGCAGCCCCACCTTTCGGCAGTTCGCGGCAAGACATCACGCTCTTGCAAGGCGACCTGCAGCGCCGACTGCCGCTTTTCAACCTCGATTTCGCCACCGCCCTGCGCGAACGCATGTCGGACGATGCCGCCCAGCACAGCGACGCGCGCCGCACCATGCCGGCCACCACCAACTGGGAGGCGCTGAGCCTCGTGGGCGACGCCGAGGTCGATGCGCGAGTCAACACCGACCGTCTCAGCATGGAGCTGGCCCACGAATGCGAATGGGAGTTGCGCGAGCTCGACGGTTACGTCGGCGCCTTGCTGCAGAGCGGCCGACAGGCGCCCGAGCACAACCCGCTGCGCACGGAAGTGGTCGCTCGCGCCCTGCTGACGGCGATCCAGGCCGTCAGCGCCGAAGCCGGATCGCGCAAGATACTCACGCGCGAGTTCAGCCGGGTGCTGGCGCCGGCCATGCGCGCCTGTTATGCGGCCATCGTGGCCGATCTGCGCGAGCAAGGCGTGCGCACCACCGGCTTGGCGATGCGCGCCATGCAGGGCCCGGGCTATGACCTGCCGTCGCGCGATGGCGCCGGCCACTCGAGCCGGGGCACCGAGCCCGGCACGGTGCAGGGTTCGGACAACCGCGAGTTTCGAGGCGACGGGCTGTCGGTGCGCTCGCAGCCATCCGGCTCGGGCGCCGCGCCGGGCTCTTATCGGGGGCGTCAAGAAGAGGGGCCCGTGAACGGAGCCCTGGCGCCTCGGCACGGCAGCGACGCGCAGATGCTGGAGATGCTGCGCCGGCTCGCCTTTGCAAGTGGTGGTGCCCCGGACTACGCCTTTCCCGTGTCCGACGCCCCGACGGATGCAAGCGACCACAGCGCTTCCGGTATGCCAGCTGCGACCGGCGTGCACAGCATGTCCGGCGGTGCCAGCGGCGCCGGAAGCCACGCCGGTGCGATCAGCGGGTTGATGCACGTCAACCTGATCCGCCAGCACCGCGAAGAGCTGGTGCGTGCTTCGGGCGGGGCGCTCGACCACATGGTGATCGACGTGGTCAGCGCCATGTTCGATCACCTGTTGTCCGACAGCAAGGTGCCGCCGCAGCTGGCGCGCCAGATCGCACGGCTGCAGATGCCAGTGCTGCGCGCTGCACTGAAGGACATGGGATTCTTCAGCTCGCGCCGCCATCCGGTGCGCCGTTTCGTCAATCGCATCGCTTCGCTGGCCGCTGCGTACGAAGATCTGGACCAGGGTCCGGGCCGCGACTTCATCGAGCGGGTGCGCTCGCTGGTGCAGGAGATCGTCGAAGGCGACTTCGACCAGATGGACCTGTACGAATCCAAGCTGCAAGCCCTCGAGTCCTTGATCCAGGAGCAAAGCCGCCGCGACGTCGGCTCGCATGCGCAGGCCGCTGCCCTGCTCGACGGCCGCGAGACTCAGCTGCGCATCCAGCAGCGCTACATGCTTGCGCTGCGCAGCCATCTCGAGCCGCTGGAACTGCCCGATTACCTGCGCGATTTCCTGTCGCAGGTTTGGAGTCAGGTGCAGGTTCAGGTGTCGGGCGCCACCGGCACGAAGGAGCTGGTGCAGCGCATGAACGGCGCCGCCCAGGAGCTGGTGCTCAGCATTCAGCCCAAGGGCGAGCCGCAGTTGCGCAAGGGCTTCCTGCTCAAGCTGCCGCAGTTGATGAAGGATCTGAACGACGGCCTGACGCTGATCCGCTGGCCCGAGCCGGCGCGCAAGGAGTTCTTCGCCCGGCTGCTTCCGGCCCACGCCAATTCGCTGAAGGCACCGCCGCTGACAGACTTCGAGCAACGCCAACTCAAGTTCAAGCTCGAGCAGATGGCCAAGGTGGTGATTCCGACCGAGCAGGATCTGGGGCCGAGCGCGCTCACGCCGCTGCACGCCTCCGAGCAGCACGCTGCACCGCTGCAGTTTTCCGCCGAGGAGGTCGAGCAGACCGGCCTGATCGAGGAAAGCGCCGTCGATTGGAACGGCGAAGTCGACATCGACCTCGGCGAGACCGATGCCCCCCCGACCACCGGCAGCAGCGCGGTCGACATCGATCTCGAGGCCCAGGCCGAGGCCGAGCAACGCGCTGAAGGGGCTCCGCCGACACACGGGCCGCAACTCATTCATCACGTGCAGACAGGGATCGCCTACCGCATGCTGCTCGAAGGCCGCTGGCAGCGGGTGCGGCTGAGCTGGGTCAGCCCCGGGCGGGCGTTCTTCGTGTTCACCCACGGCAAGGCGCACGAGAAGACGCTGTCGATGACCGCGCGCATGCTGACGCGGATGTGCGACACCGAGCGCTTCCGCAGTTTCGAGCAGGCCGAGCTGATCGAGCGCGCCACCGCCCGTGCGCGCAAGCAGCTCGCCCAGCTCACGGCCGCGAGCCGGCTCGGCTCGCTTGGCAGTCGGCACGGCGGGCTAGGCAGCCGCCAGTAAGAGCTGCAACGGCAACGGCAACGGCAACGGCAACGGCTGCGGCTGCGAGGTCGCGTTCCGGCTCGCAGATGCATTGGCTATCGCCACGACGGCCGCGTCCCTCGCCGCAAGGCGGGCCTCAGCCACTTAAACGGCGCGCCATCTCCCCGGCGGCGATCAGGCTGGCCGGGTCGGCGCGGCCGGTACCGGCCAGATCGAAAGCGGTGCCATGGTCCGGGCTGGTGCGCACGAAAGGCAGTCCCAAGGTCAGGTTCACGCCGCGCTCGACACCCAGGTACTTGACGGGAATCAGGCCCTGATCGTGGTACATCGCGACGACGAGGTCGAACTCGCCCGGATGCTCAGGCGTGTGGCGGGCCCGCATGAAGACCGTGTCGGGCGCGAACGGGCCGCGCGCGTCGATGCCTTCCCGGCACGCCGCCTCGATGGCCGGCGCGATGAAGCGCTGTTCCTCGTCGCCGAACAACCCGCCCTCGCCGGCATGCGGATTGAGCCCGGCCACGGCGATGCGCGGCCGGGGTTGGCCCCAGCGCGCCGCGCTCGCGTGGGCAATGCGCAGTGTTTCGAGCACCCCCTCGACGGTGACTGCCTCGATCGCACGGCGCAGCGAAACGTGGATGCTGACCAGCACCGTTTTCAACTCGTCGTTGGCCAGCATCATGCGCACCGGGCAAGCCGGCCCGCCTTCCGCAGCTTCGGCCTGCAGAAGTTCGGTGTGGCCTGGGTAAGGCTCGCCCGCCGCAGCCAGCGCTTCCTTGTGGATCGGCGCGGTGACGATCGCCGCGACCTCGCCACGGCGCGCGAGCGCAACGGCGGCGCGGATGCAGGCGGCTGCGGCCGCACCGGCGCGGGCGTCGACGCGGCCGTAGGGCAGTTGCGCCAGGCCTCGCGGCAGGCCTGCGAGCGGTAACACCGGCACGCAGCGTGGCGGCAAGCGCAGCGCATCGGCGGGGCACTCGATCTCGATGACGGGAAGGCTCACCCCGTCCGCAACGGCGACCACCGCGGCGGCCCGCCGCAGCACCGCGATGTCGCCGATGACGAAGCCGCCGGGCAGCGCCCCGCGAGCCAGCGCCATCGCGGCGATCTCCGGCCCGATGCCGCAAGCATCGCCCATCGTGAGCGCCAACGGAGTAGCTGTCATGGCGCCCGCGCGCATGCTTCGTGACGGTCGCTGCAGGGGACAAGGCCAGCGCGTCGAAGGTTCGGGCGTGCGTTCATGCCGGGTTGTCGATGTCGATGAACTCGTGCTCGAGATCGAACAGCTGGGCCAGATGAGCGCCGAGCGCCTTGGCGCCGTAGCGCTCGGTCGCGTGGTGGCCGCAGGCGTAGAAAGCCACGCCCGTCTCGCGCGCAATGTGCGCCTGCGGCTCGGAGATCTCGCCGGTCAGGAAGGCATCGGCCCCAGCCGCAATGGCCGCCTCGAAATAGCCTTGCGCTCCGCCGGTGCACCAGGCCACGCGGCGGATCGGGCGCGCGTCGCCCTCCACGACCACGGGCGCGCGCCCGAGGCGGAACTGGATCAATGCCGAGAGCGCCGCGCTGGTGAGCGGCTGCGGCGGGCGGCCGACGAAGCCGAGCTGCTGCTCGCCGAAGCGGCCTTCGGTCGCAAACTTGAGCTTGGCGCCGAGCTGGGCGTTGTTGCCGTGTTCAGGATGCGCGTCGAGCGGCAGGTGGTACGCAAAGAGACTGAGGTCGTGCTGAAGCAGCGTGGCAATGCGCCGCTTCAGCCAGCCGGTCACCCGCCCGTCCTGATTGCGCCAGAAAAGGCCATGGTGAACCAGCACGGCATCGGCCCCGGCGGCCGCCGCCGCCTCGATGAAGGCCAGGCTGGCTGTCACCCCGCTGACCAGTTTCTCGACCTGCGGTTTACCCTCGACCTGCAGACCGTTCGGCCCATAATCCTTGAACCGATCCACTTCGAGCAGCGTGGCAAGGTAGCTGTCGAGCTCATCGCGGGTTGTCACGTCGTCTCCTATGCACAGATCCTGGCTGATTTTCTCTCAAGCGGTCACGGTCGCGCTGGCGGTGCTGTTTGTCGTGACGACACTCAAACCGCAGTGGCTGCAAAGCTCCGCGCCACCGACCTCTCTGACGATGAACATGGCGCCTGCTCTGGAGCCGACGGCGCTGGGCCCGGGCGGCGCCTTCGGCAGCTATGCGGGGGCGGCTAGACGTGCCGCTCCGGCCGTGGTCAGCGTGATCACCAGCAAAGCGCCGGCGATCGGCGGGCCGCAGGCCGCCGATCCCTGGTTTCGCTATTTCTTCGGCGATCCGCAGTCGCCTGCGCAAAGCGGCGTCGGCTCGGGCGTGATCGTCTCGGCCGACGGCTACGTGCTGACCAACAACCATGTAGTCGAGAGCATGGACGACATCGAGGTCGTGCTCTCAGACGGCCGGCGAAGCCGCGCTGAAGTGATCGGCACCGATCCCGAAAGCGATATCGCCGTGCTTCGCATCGAGCTCGACAAGCTGCCGGCGGTCGCATTCGGCGACTCCGACGCGCTGCAGGTCGGCGACGTGGTGCTGGCCATTGGCAACCCGTTCGGCGTGGGCCAGACGGTCACGTCGGGCATCGTCAGTGCCTTGGGCCGCAACCAGCTCGGCATCAACACCTTCGAGAACTTCATCCAGACCGACGCCGCCATCAACCCGGGCAATTCGGGAGGTGCGCTGGTCGACGCCACCGGCAATCTCATGGGCATCAACACCGCCATCTATTCGAGGAGCGGCGGCAATCTGGGCATCGGTTTCGCCATTCCGGTGTCGACGGCCAGGCAGGTGCTCGACAGCTTGGTCCGCGACGGTCAAGTCACGCGGGGCTGGATCGGCGTGGAGCCGCGGGACCTGACGCCCGAGATGGCCGAAACCTTCAACCTCGCGGTGTCGCAGGGCGTGCTGATCACCGGCGTGCTGCAGGGCGGACCGGCGAGCGAGGGCGGCCTGCGCCCCGGCGACGTGGTCACGCAGGTCGCCCGCAAGCCGGTCGCGAACACGGCGCAACTACTCAATGCCGTCGCTTCGCTCGAGCCGCGGTCCCGGGCGCTGCTCGGCGTGCAGCGCGGCAACAGGGCGATCGAAGTGACGGTGACCGTCGCGCAACGGCCCCGCGTAGGACTACCCCGCCAATGATGCGAGGGTAAAACCGCGGCCGATCAGGCTGTGCGGTCTTCGGCTGCCGCCTCGGGCGGCGGTTGCGTGTGTTTGACGAACAAGCCCGCCGTGTGAATGCCGATCTCGTAGAGGATGATCATCGGGATGGCCAGCGCGAGCTGCGAAATCACATCGGGCGGCGTGACGATCGCCGCGATGATGAAGGCGATCACGATGAAGTAACCGCGAAACGCCTTGAGCTTGTCGATCGAAACCATGCCCATGCGCACCAGCAGCACCACCACGACCGGCACCTCGAAGGCCGCGCCGAAGGCGATGAACATGGACAGCACGAAACTCAAGTACGCCTCGATGTCAGGTGCCGCCGTGATGCTTTTCGGCGCAAAGCTCTGAATGAACTTGAAAACCTGGCCAAACACGAAAAAATAACAGAAGGCCACGCCGATCAGGAACAGCAAGGTGCTCGAGACGACCAAAGGCATCACCAGCCTTTTCTCGTGGGTGTACAGGCCCGGCGCGACAAAGGCCCACACCTGGTAGAGCACGACCGGCAGCGCGAGCATGAAGCCGGCCATGAGCGTGATCTTCAGCGGCACCATGAAAGGCGAGATCACGTTGGTGGCGATCAGCGTGGCGCCGGCCGGCAACTGCGCCACCAGCGGGGCGGCGAGCAGATCGTAGAGCGCCGACGGGCCGGGCCACAAGGCGAAGATGCCGAAGCCCACGGCAATGGCGATCGTCGCGCGAATCAGCCGGTCGCGCAGCTCGATGAGGTGGGCGACGAAAGGCTGCTCGCTGCCTTCGAGCTCGTCGCGATTCTCGGGGTCGCTCACGGGACTACAGCACGCGCGGCGGCCGGAAGCGCGCCACTCGCGCCGCACCGGATTGCGCCTTGGCGCGCACACCGTGGCGCTGGCGGTACCACTGCGGCACCGCGGCGCGCTTGACGCGCCAGTTTTTCTTGTTGGGGCGGTAGGCGAGGGGCGGCTCGCTCAGAGCGTCGCCGCCGGTGTACGTGGACGAATCGGTCCCGCCGCTGCCGGAGGACGATTGCAACTCTCCCCACGCCTCGTTCATCTCGCTGCTGGCCTGCTTGACCTCGCTCGAGACACCCTGCTCGACATCGCGAGCGGCATCCTCGAACTGCGTCTTCATCTTCTTCAGTTCTTCGAGCTCGATCGAGCGATTGACCTCGGCCTTCACGTCGGAAACGTAACGCTGCGCCTTGCCCATCAGGTGGCCGACCGTGCGTGCCACGCGCGGCAGCTTCTCCGGACCGATCACGATAAGCGCCACCGCGCCGATGAGCGCGATCTTGTCGAAGCCGAAGTCGATCATGCGAAGGGTGCCAGGATCGCTCAGCGCTTGTGCTTGGCCTCGACGTCCACCGTGTTGGCGTCCGCGTTCTTGTTGGCTGTGACCTGCTGGGTCGGCGCCGATCCATCGTCGTTCGTGGTCGACCCGTCACGCACGCCGTCCTTGAAACCCTTGACCGCCCCACCGAGATCGCTGCCCATGTTCTTGAGCTTCTTGGTGCCGAAGATCAGCACGACGATGACGAGGACGATCAGCCAATGCCAGATGCTGAATGCTCCCATGATGTTTCTCCTGATGACGCGGTGGATGCAGCCAGAGATTCTAGGCCAGTGAGGGTGTCAGACCCGTGTCCGGGGCTTGCGGTTCACTGCGCCGAAAGCGGCAGGAATCACGGGCTCACCCCTTCAGCCAGGGCCGCGGCCCCCCGATGACGTGCATGTGCAGGTGATAGACCTCCTGCAAGCCGTCCTCGCCGGTGTTGATCAGCGTGCGAAAGCCGTTGCTCACGCCCAGTTCACGCATTAATTTCGGTGCGAGCACCAGCATGCGGCCCATCAGCTCCTGATGCTCGGGGCCCACGTCGGAAAGCATTGCGATGTGCCGCTTGGGGATGATCAGCACATGCACCGGGGCCCAGGGGTTGATGTCGTGGAAGGCGAGCAGGTGCTCGTCTTCATAGGCCTTCCTGGACGGAATCTGCCCTTCGATGATCTTGCAGAAGATGCAGTTCGGATCTTGCTGATTCATGGTCAGTCAGGCATCGGCCGGTTGGCATTGAGGTTCATGCCGCCGCGCACGATGCGGTAGAGGAACCATATCGAGATCACACACCAGGCGATCCAGCCCGGCAGCACAAACAGGAGCCACAGCGGAATGGTGATCACGTACAGCGCGCCGGCCCACAGCACTGAGCGGATACGCCACTTGAAGTGCGAGGCCTGCCAGGTGCCGGCAGCGTCGTCTCTTTTCACCACATCGAGGATGAAGGCGATGACGAGCAGGGCGATGCCAGGTTGGAAGCTCGGAATGACCGCCCCAACGGCTACCACCAGGTGCAGCAGATAGCTGATGATGCCGATGTTCTTGAGCGAGCGTTCGCGCTCGGGGTCGATCACGGTGTTCATGCTTCCTTGGCCTCGCGGTGTTGCGCCTTGCGCAGTGCAAACTCTTCCAGCCCCGAAAGGCCTTCGCGTCGTTCCAGTTCCGCCAGCACCTGCGCGGGCGTCAGGCCGAAATGGGCGAGCGCCACCATGGAGTGGAACCACAGGTCGGCAGCTTCGGCCACGATCTTCTTCGGGTCGCCGTCCTTGCCGGCCATCACCAGCTCGGTGGCCTCTTCGCCCACCTTCTTCAGGATCGCGTCGGTACCTTTGTGAAAGAGGCGCGCCACGTAGCTCGCCTCGGGGTCGCCGGTACGGCGCGACTCGATCACCGCGGCGAGGCGGGCGAGCACGTCCTGTGAAGGGGCAGTCGCCGGCCTGGCGGCATCGGAAGGGGCCTTCATTTGTAGATGCGCTCCGGGTCCTCGAGCACCGGCAGCACGGCATGCCAGGCTCCCGCTTCGTAGCGCTGGAAGAAACAACTGTGGCGGCCCGTATGGCAGGCAATGGACGGAGCGCCCGCCGGCCGGCCGAGCTGTTCGACCTCGAGCAGCAGCACGTCGTTGTCGCAGTCCAGGCGTATGTCGATCACTTTCTGCCGATGGCCGGATTCCTCGCCCTTGTGCCACAGGCGCCCGCGCGAGCGGCTCCAGTAGACCGCCTGGCCGAGCTCGGCAGTGCGCTGCAGCGCCTCGCGGTTCATCCAGGCGAACATGAGCACGTCGCCGGTCCGTCTCTCCTGCGCGATGACCGGCAAAAGGCCGTCCTTGTCCCACCTGATTTCGTCGAGCCAGCTCATGCAAACCAGTGTAGCAACGGGGGCGAGGACGGCGGCAGGTGGCCGCAGCGGCACCGTGCCGCGTGCGGCTACTGGCGCACCGGAATGCCGCGCGAGGCGAGCAACGCCTTGGCTTGGCCGACGGTGAACGTACCGTAGTGGAAGATGCTCGCGGCCAGCACCGCGTCGGCGCCGCCGATCGTGATGCCCTCGGCCAGGTGCTCGAGCGCGCCCACGCCGCCCGAGGCGATCACCGGCACCGGCACGGCATCGCTGACCGCGCGGGTGAGGGCCAGGTTGAAGCCGATCTGCGTGCCGTCGCGGTCCATGCTGGTGAGCAGGATCTCGCCACAGCCGTAGTCGGCCATCTGCCGCGCCCAGGCAACCGCATCCAAGCCGGTGTTCCTGCGCCCGCCATGCGTGTACACGTCCCAGCCTTCGCCCCGCTCGGCGGCGTCCGCGGCCGAGCGCTGCCTGGCATCGATGGCGACCACGATGCACTGCGCACCGTACTTGTCCGAAGCGTCGCGGATCACCTGCGGATTGGCGACTGCCGCCGAATTGAAGCTGACCTTGTCGGCGCCGGCGTTGAGCAGCCGGCGAACGTCCTCGACGGTGCGCACGCCTCCGCCCACGGTGAGCGGGATGAAAACCTGCGAAGCCACCGCCTCGATGATGGGCAGGATCAGGTCACGGCCTTCCGAGGTGGCGGTGATGTCGAGAAAGGTCAGCTCATCGGCGCCCTGCTCGTTGTAACGAGCGGCAATCTCCACCGGATCGCCGGCGTCGCGCAGTTCGACGAAGTTGACGCCCTTGACGACCCTGCCGCCGGTCACGTCCAGGCAGGGAATGATTCTCTTGGCCAGCATTTCAGCTTTCGATGGGCCGACCCGAGAAAACCGACTGGCCCCGGGGGGAGGAGCACCGACGGTGCGTGGGGGCCGACATCAGCCGCCGTTCAGTGCATCGGCGCGCGCCTGAGCCGCAGCGAAATCGAGGTCGCCGGTATAGATGGCCCGCCCGCAGATCACGCCTTCGACGCCCTCGCCTTCCACCGCGCACAGCGCCTCGATGTCGCTCAGCCGCGACAGGCCGCCTGAAGCGATCACCGGAATGCTCAGCGCCTGCGCCAGCTTGACGGTGGCGTCGATGTTGATGCCGCTGAGCATGCCGTCGCGGCCGATGTCGGTGTAGATCACGCCCTCGACGCCATAGCCCTCGAACTTCTGCGCCAGATCGATCACCTCGTGGCCGGTGAGCTTGCTCCAGCCGTCGGTCGCCACCTTGCCGTTGCGGGCGTCGAGCCCGACGATGATGTGGCCGCCGAAGGCCGTGCAGGCGTCGCGCAGGAAGCCGGGGCTCTTGACGGCGGCCGTGCCGATGATCACGAAGGACAGGCCGTCGTCAAGGTAGCGCTCGATGGTGTCGAGATCGCGGATGCCGCCGCCGAGCTGCACCGGAATCTCGTCGTCCACCTCGGCCAGGATCGCCTTGATGGCCGCCTCGTTGACCGGCTTGCCGGCGAAGGCGCCGTTCAGATCCACCAGGTGCAGCCGCCGGGCGCCGGCATCGAGCCAGCGGCGGGCCATGGCCGCCGGATCCTCGCTGAAGATGGTGGAGTCGTTCATGTCGCCTTGCTTGAGGCGCACACAGCGACCGTCTTTCAGGTCGATCGCAGGGATCAGCAGCATGGCCGTCGGCGGTGAGATGAAACGGGGGTGGGGGAGGTCAGGGACGCCAGCCGAGGAAGTTGCGGTACAGGGCCAGGCCGTGCGCCGCGCTCTTCTCGGGGTGGAACTGGGTCGCAAAAATGTTATCGCGCGCCACCGCGCTGGTAAAGCGCTCGCCGTACTCGGTTTCACCCACGCTGTGCCCGGCGTGCGCCGGTGCGGCGTAAAAACTGTGAACGAAATAGAACCAGCTAGCGTCTGGCACGCCGACCCACATCGGGTGCCTGCCGCTTTGCAGCACGCGGTTCCAGCCCATCTGTGGGACCTTGTAGCGGCTGCCGTCGGGCTGCAGACGGCCTTCGAGCTTGAAGCGCCTGACGCGGCCGGGGATCAACCCCAGGCCCGGTGTGTCCTGCTCTTCGCTGTGCTCGAGCAGCATCTGCATGCCCACGCACACGCCCATCAGCGGCTTGCTCGCCGCGGCCTCGAGCACGGCACTCAGCAATTCGCCGCCATGCGCTTCGCGCAATTCGCGCATGCAGTCGCGCATGGCGCCCTGGCCGGGCAGCACCACCCGCTCGGCGCGGCGCACTTCGTGCGGCTCGGCGGTGACGATGACTTCGACCTCGGGGCCGGACTTCGACACTTCCCGCGCCGCATGCAGCACGGCCTGCGAAACGGAGCGCAGGTTGCCCATGCCGTAGTCGACGACGGCGACGCTGCGGCTCATCGGGGGAGCTCCCGTCCGTGTGCTGCGCCATTCGCCTCGGGAACGGCCCGGCGGCCCATGGCGTCTGCGGCGCCAGCACGGTTCATTTCAAAGCGTTCCCTTGGTCGAAGGCACCACGCCGGCCATGCGCGGATCACGCTCCAGCGCCATGCGCAGCGCGCGGGCAAAGGCCTTGAACACGGTCTCGCACTGGTGGTGTGCGTTGTCACCGTGCAGGTTGTCGATGTGCAGGGTGACGCCGGCATGGTTGACGAAGCCCTGGAAGAACTCGTAGACCAGTTGCGTGTCGAGCGCCCCCACCATGCCGGCCTTGAACGGCACGCGCATGTGCAGGCCCGGTCGGCCGGAGAAATCGACCACCACGCGGCTGAGCGCTTCGTCGAGCGGTACGTAGGCGTGGCCGTAGCGGCGAATGCCCTTCTTGTCGCCGACCGCCTTGGCAAAGGCCTGGCCCACGGTGATGCCCACGTCTTCGACCGTGTGGTGGCCGTCGATGTGCAGGTCGCCCTGGGCCTCGATGCGCAGGTCGATCAGTCCGTGGCGGGCGATCTGGTCGAGCATGTGGTCGAAGAAGCCGATGCCGGTGGCGAGCTGGGCGGCGCCGCTGCCATCGAGGTCGATGCGCACCAGGATCTTGGTTTCGGTGGTGTCGCGGCGCACTTCGGCGATGCGGTGTTCGTGGGGTGCAGTGTTCATGACAGACAGTCTTTCAGCGCAGCAATCATCCGGTCGTTCTCTTCAGTCAAGCCAACGGTCAGGCGCAGGCAGTTCGCCAGCAGCGGGTGCAGGTTGGATACGTTCTTCACCAGCACGCCGCGGCTTTTCAAGCCTTCGAAAGCCGCTGCTGCATCGGGCACGCGCACCAGCACCATGTTGGCCTCGCTCGGAAAAGGCGTAGCGCCCGGCATCTTGCGCAGCGCGGCCATCAGGCGCTCGCGCTCGGCGCGAAGCAGCGCAGCCTGGCGCGCAAACTGGTCCGCGTGTTCCAGGGCGAACAAGGCCGCCTCGCAGTTGAGCACGCTCACGTTGTAGGGCGGGCGAACCTTTTCGATCTCGGCCACGATCGCTGCCGGCCCGATCAGGTAACCCAAGCGCACGCCGGCGAGACCGAACTTGCTCAGGGTGCGCATGAGCAGCACATGATCGTGGCGCATCAGCCGGTCGAGGTAGCTGCGGCTGGCGAAGGGCTGGTAGGCCTCGTCCATCACCACGAAACCGCCGTGCTCGGCGACCGCCTCCACGATGCGCTCGATCACCGCGTCGTCCCACAGGTTGGCGGTCGGGTTGTTCGGATAGGCCAGGTAGGTGAGCGCCGGTCGGTGCTCGCGCACCGCAGCAAGCATCGCCTCGCCGTCGAGTTCGAAGTCGGCGGTCAGCGGCACGCCGACGAAGTGCAAGCCCTGCAGCTTGGCCGACAACTCGTACATCACAAAGCCGGGCACCGGCGCCAACACGGTGGCCGGGCCGCCGCAGCTCGCTTCGCTGGACGGCACATCGCAGGCCAGGGCGAGCAGGCTGATCAACTCGTCGGAGCCGTTGCCAAGCATCAGCGCGCAGCCCGGCGGCATGCCCGCGTGAAGGGCGAGTGCGGCGCGCAGTTCTTCGATGCGCGTTCCCGGATAGCGGTTTAACGCCACGGCGCCGAGTCGACGGCCGAGTTCGGCCTGAAGCGCATCGCTCAGGCGGTGCGGGTTCTCCATCGCGTCGAGCTTGACGAAGCCCGCCGAAGACTGCACTGCATAGGCGTGCATGCTGCGCACGTCCATGCGGATGCGGGCAGCCAGTCGCGGCGGCAAGTCCATGCGCAGTTTGCTCATCGCGCCGCTCGGCGGGTCATGACCGAAGCCGCATCTCGGCGGCCCGCGCATGCGCCTGCAGGCCCTCGCCGAGGGCCAGCTCGATGGCGATTGCACCGAGCGTCTGAGCGCCCCGCTCGCTCACCTCGATGAGGCTCGAACGCTTCTGGAAGTCGTACACGCCCAGCGGCGATGAAAAACGCGCGGTGCCCGAGGTCGGCAGCACGTGGTTGGGCCCTGCGCAGTAATCCCCGAGCGATTCGCTGGTGTAGGCGCCCAGGAAGATGGCGCCGGCGTGGCGCAGGAGCGGCTCCCAGCGGTGGGGGTCGCTCGAGCTGATTTCCAGATGCTCGGGCGCAATGCGGTTGCTGATCTCGCAGGCCTCTTCCATCGAGCGGGTGTGGATGAGCGCCCCGCGGCCCTCCAGGGAGGCGCGGATGATCGCGGCGCGCGGCATCTCGGGGAGCAGCCGCTCGATCTCGCGCTGTACCTCGGCGATGTAGTCGGCGTCCGGGCACAGCAGGATGCTTTGCGCCAGTTCGTCGTGCTCGGCCTGACTGAACAGGTCCATCGCCACCCAGTCGGCGGGCGTCGAGCCGTCGGCCAGCACCAGGATCTCGCTGGGGCCCGCGATCATGTCGATGCCCACCATGCCGAACACGCGCTTCTTGGCGCTCGCGACGTAGGCGTTGCCGGGGCCGGTGATCTTGTCCACCTTGGGCACAGTCGCGGTGCCGTAGGCCAGCGCGGCCACTGCCTGCGCGCCGCCGATCGTGAAGGCGCGCGAGACGCCGGCAACGTGGGCCGCGGCGAGCACCAAGGCGTTGCGCTCGCCGCCGGGCGTCGGCACCACCATCACGATCTCCGGCACGCCGGCTACGTGCGCCGGCACGGCGTTCATCAGCAGGCTGGACGGATACGCCGCCTTGCCGCCCGGCACGTAAATGCCGACACGATCGAGCGGCGTGACCTTCTGGCCGAGCAGGCTGCCGTCTTCATCGCAATAACTCCAGCTTCGGCCGCAGGCCTCGAGCTGGCGCTCGTGATAGCTGCGGATGCGTGCCGCGGCTTGCTGCAGCGCATGCCGCTGGGCCGGCGTGATGGCCTCGAAGGCGGCGGCGAAATCGGCCTGGCGCAACTCGAGCGCATCCATCGAGGCGGCTTCGAGCGCATCGAAGCGCGCGGTGTATTCGAGCACCGCCGCATCGCCGCGCTCGCGCACGTCGGTCAGGATCGCTGCCACGCGGCTCTCGATCGCATCGTCGGTCTCTGCCGACCAATGCAGCACGCGCTGGAATGCCGGCTCGAAATCGGGCTGAGTGGTGGCGAGGCGGCGTACGGCGACGGTCATGCTTTCTCCCGGCCGCGTTATGCCGGCAAACCCGGCAGCGCAGATTCGAAGGCTTCGATGATGCGGCGGATCGGTTGCTGCTTGAGCTTCAGGGCAGCCTGGTTGACCACCAGCCGCGAAGAGATGTCCATGATCCGCTCCACCTCCACCAGCCGGTTGGCCGCCAGCGTGCTGCCGGTGGAGACCAGATCGACGATCGCGTCGGCCAGGCCGGTCAGCGGAGCCAGCTCCATCGAGCCGTAGAGCTTGATCAGATCGACGTGCACGCCCTTGTCGGCGAAGTGATCGCGTGCCACGCTGACGTACTTGGTGGCGACGCGGATGCGCGAACCCTGCTTCACGGCGGCCGCATAGTCGAAGTCGGCACGCACCGCCACGCTCATGCGGCATTGCGCGATGCGCAGGTCGAGCGGCTGGTACAGGCCCTGGCCGCCGTGTTCGAGCAGCACGTCGAGGCCGGCCACGCCGAGGTCGGCGCCGCCGTGCTGCACATAGGTCGGCACGTCGGTGGCGCGCACGAGCACCACGCGCACGTCGGGCCGCGTGGTCGCGAGGATCAACCGGCGCGAGCTTTCCGAGTCTTCAGCGATCTCGATCCCGGCCGCCTTCAGCAGCGGCAGGCTCTCGTCGAAGATGCGGCCCTTCGACAGCGCGAGGGTGATCAAGGTTTCACCTCCGAAACTGCTCGTACGCTCATCCTTTGGTCCTTTCGATGTCGGCGCCAAGCGCGCGCAGCTTGACTTCCATGCGGTCGTAGCCGCGGTCGAGGTGATAGATGCGGTCCACCTGCGTTTCGCCGCTGGCGACCAGCCCCGCGATCACCAGGCTGGCCGAGGCCCGCAGGTCCGTCGCCATGACCGTGGCGCCGGAGAGCTGCGGCACGCCGGTGACCACCGCCGTGTGGCCATCGACCTCGATCTTCGCGCCCAGGCGCACGAGTTCGTTGACGTGCATGAAGCGGTTCTCGAAGATGGTCTCGGTCACCAGCGCCGTGCCCTCCGCAATGCAGTCGAGCACCATGAATTGCGCCTGCATGTCGGTCGGAAAGGCCGGGTACTCGCTGGTGCGAAACCCGACCGCCTTGAGCCGGCCGGACGAGCGCACGCGAATGCCCTCGGCGCCGCTCTCGACCTCCACGCCGGCCTCGCGCAGCTTCTCGATCACCGCATCGAGGTGATCGGCGCGCGCATCGCGCAGCAGCACTTCACCACCCGCCGCCGCGGCTGCGCACAGGAAGGTACCCGCCTCGATGCGGTCGGGGACGATGCGGTGACCCTCGCCGCCGGCGCTGCGCGGCGCATGCAGCTTCGGCACGCCCTGCACGCGGATGCGGCTACCGCCGTGGCCTTCGATCTGCGCGCCCATCGCGATCAGCATCTCCGCCAGGTCGTGAATCTCGGGTTCCCGCGCCGCGTTTTCCAGCACCGTTTCGCCCTCGGCCAGCGTGGCGGCCATCAGCAGGTTCTCGGTGCCGGTCACGGTCACCATGTCCGTAGTGATACGCGCGCCCTTCAGGCCGTTCGGCGCCTTGGCGATGATGTAGCCGTGTTCCACCCCAATCGAAGCGCCCATGGCCTGCAGGCCCTTGATGTGCTGATCGACCGGCCGCGAGCCGATCGCGCAGCCGCCGGGCAGCGACACGGTCGCCTCGCCGAAACGCGCCAGCAGCGGCCCGAGCACGAGGATGGAGGCACGCATCGTCTTGACCAGATCGTAGGGCGCCTCGGGGCGATTCACGCCTCCGGCGTCGAGCGTCACCACGCCGCCCTCCGTCTCGCTGCGCTCGGCCGTCACGACGCCCATGTTGCGCAGCAGCTTGAGCGTGGTCGCCACGTCTTGAAGCCGCGGCACGTTGGACAGGCGCACAGTCTCATCCGTCAGCAGGGCGGCGCACAACTCCGGCAGTGCGGCGTTCTTGGCGCCCGAGATCGTGACCTCGCCCTTCAAGGGACGGCCGCCGCGAATGATGAGTTTGTCCATGGTGGGTTGCCGCCTCGCCCTGCGCCGGCCCGGACGGTCTCTCGCGTGAAAGCGGAGAACGCCACAAGCCGCGCCGGCGAGGCAGCGGCCTGTGATCAGTGATGGGTTTGGGCGGAGGCGGCCGGGGTGGAGGCACCTGCGGCCGCAAATTCGGCGGGCGTCAGCGTCTTCATCGACAGCGCGTGGATTTGCTGACGCATTCTATCGCCGAGGGCTGCGTAGACCCGCTGGTGACGCTTGACACGGCTGAGGCCATCGAACTCGGCGGCGACGATGGTCGCGGAGAAGTGACGGCCATCGCCCTCCACCTGCAAATGCTCGCAGGCGAGGCCTTGCGCGATGTAGCGCTGCACGTCCTCGGGAGTCGGGTCGGTCATAGTGCTCACATTGTAGGCAGGCGCTGCGGCGCGCGAGCCGCAAACCACTACATTCCAGCCCAAACAAGAGGGAGAGGCTGACATGGATGCGACCGGAGTGGTTCTGCTGGCGATCGTGGCGATCATCGCGCTGTGGGCAATCGCCGTCTACAACCGCCTGGTGCGTCAACGCAACGAGATCGGCAACGCGTTTGCGCAGATCGACGTACAGCTCAAGCGCCGCTACGACCTGATTCCGAATCTGGTCGAGATTGCCCGCAAATACCTGCAGCACGAGCGCGAGACGCTGGAGGCGGTGATCGCGGCGCGCAACACGGCGCGGGCGGCGGCCGGTGAAGTGCGGGCCCAGCCGCTGGACGCTGCCCGGGTCGGCGCGCTGACCGCCGCGGAAGGCGTGCTCGGCGGCGCGCTCTCGCGGCTGATGGCGGTGGTCGAGGCCTATCCCCAACTGAAGGCCGACCAGTCGCTGCGCGATCTGAGCGAGGAACTGGCGCACACCGAGAACCGCGTGGGCTTCGCTCGCCAGGCCTTCAACGACGCGGTGCTCGACTTCAACAACGCCGCCGAGCAGTTCCCGGCCAATGTCGTCGCTCGCCTGTTCCGTTTCCGTTCGGCCGCCATGCTCGAGGCCACCGAAAGCGCGGCCGAGCGAGCCGCGCCCCGTGTGAGCTTCTGACCCCGGCGCGCGTCGCACCATGGCGATGCGCTTTCGGCGCCATCAAGAGGCCGCGCGCGGGCAGACGCGCTGGCTGCTGGTGCTGTTCGCGCTGATCGTGCTGGCGCTGGTGGCGGCCGTGAACGCAGCGCTGGCGATCGCCTATCACCTCAGCTTTCCGCTCGTCCACGCGTATCCGGCGTTCTTCTTCGAAACCAACACCGGCCTGGTGCTGCTTGCCGTGCTGGGCGGCTGCTGGTTCGAGCAGTGGCGGCTGCAGGAAGGCGGCGCCCACGTGGCCCGGCTGGCCGGCGGCGTGCCGGCGCTCGGCCCGCACGGCCGGCCCAACGGTCCGCTGGAAAAGCGCTTGCTCAACGTGGTGCAGGAAATGGCGCTGGCCAGCCGGATGCGCCCACCCGCCGCCTGGGTGCTGCCGCGCGACGACACCATCAACGCCTTCGCCGCCGGGTGGAGCGAGGACGATGCGGTGATCGGCGTCACCCGCGGCGCGCTGGAGCGGCTCACGCGAGAGGAGCTGCAGGGCGTGATCGCCCATGAATGCAGTCACCTCGCGCACGGCGACACACGGCTGAACATGCGGCTGATCGGCATGGTGTGGGGGCTGGAAATGGTGTTCGGCTTCGGCCGCAGTCTGTCCAGCCGCAACGACGACGGGCGGGTTCCGCCTGGGGCGCTGTTCGGCTGGGCGCTGGTTGCCGTGGGCTCGCTCGGCTGGATGGGCGGGCGGCTGCTGCAGGCCGCGGTGTCGCGACAGCGCGAATTCCTGGCCGATGCCTCGGCCGTGCAGTACACGCGCAACCCGGCCGGGCTCGGCGGCGCACTGCGCAAGATCGCCGGGGTCGCGGCCGGCGAGCGCCGCGCCCGCGGTGCCGTGCCGCTGCAGGCTCCGCATGTCGCCGCTCTCGCCCACCTGCTGCTGAGCACCCCCGGCGCCTCGCGGTGGACCTCGCATCCGCCGCTGGCCGAGCGCATCCGGCGGCTCTGTGGGCGAAGCCTGTCACCGCTGCCCGCTCCCGCCCTGCCGGCCTTGAACGAGGCTGACGAGCCGGACTGGCTGCCGGCGTTGAGCACCGGGACGGTCGGGCTCGCGACGAAGACGACGATCACGCCCGAGATGGCGGTGGCCTCGATGGCGACCGCGCGACCGCAAGGGAGAGTCCGGCACGCCGACGTCACCCTCGACCCCGATCTACAGGGCGCCGCCGAGCGCGAGCGCGATGCGATCGATCGCATCGGCCGGTGGGCCGGGCCGGGCGAAAGACGCGCCGCCCTGCTGGCACTGCTCATCGACCGCTCGCCTGCCGAACGCGGCGTTGCGCGCCGCATCGCCTGGCAAGCCGCGACGGCGGAGCTGCCGTGTGCGGCGGCCGTGTGGAGCGACGTGCAAGCGCTGCGCCCCACGGCGCGGAAGAACGCGCTGACCTTGCTGGCGCGAAGCGGCGCCACCGCACCGCGCGTGGAGCGACTCACACTGCGCGCCGCACTCCATGCCTTGGCCGACGGCCCGGCCGAACAACTGCGCGCGCTCGCGATGCGGGAACTGCTCGATGGCCACAAACCGCGCTGGCCGCGTCCCGACCCGCGCAACCGACTCCAGGCATTGGCGCCTGTGATCGCCGAAACGGGAACAGCCCTGGCGCAGGCGCTGGGGCTGAACCTTCGCGACGCAGCCGATTGGCAGGCGACCGTGCTGGGACTGCTGGGCTTGCGCGCCCAGCGGCCTGCGCTTCACAGCGACCCGGCATCGCTGCGCCGCGCCATCGTCCGGCTGCGCCGCCTCGCCCCACTGGAGCGGCCCCGGCTGGCTCGCGCGTGGCTGGATGCAAGCGCGTCCCGGCTTACCCAGGCGGCCACCGCCGTCGGCACCGCCGAAGTGCTGCAACTGGCCTGCCTGCTGCTCGACACACCGCCGCCCCAGTCACTGGCCGACGGCGAGCCCGGTACGCACCCCGACGCGATGGCCTCGCTTCAGGTGCGCAGCTTGTAGCCGCTTGCGAGAAGCCGCAGCGCAACGGCGGCAATCACCGCGAAGCTCGAACCCACCACCGCCAGGCTCACCCACGGCGAAACATCGCTGACGCCGAAGAAGCCGCGCCGGAAGCCATCGATCATGTAGAAGAAGGGATTCAGGTGGCTCACCGCCTGCCAGAAGGGCGGCAGCGAGCCGACGGAGTAGAAAACGCCGGAGAGAAAGGTCATCGGCATCACGACGAAGTTCTGGAAGGCAGCGATCTGATCGAATTTCTCGGCCCACAGGCCGGCGACCAATCCGAGCGATCCCATCAACGCGGCGCCGAGCAGCGCGAATGCCAGCGTCCACCAGGGCGCGACCATGCCGGGGGGTGCGAACCACACCGTTACCAACAGCACGCCGCAACCGACCACGAACCCCCGCACCACCGAAGCGCCCACATAGGCGGCGAACCAGGCCCAGTGGCTGAGCGGTGTGACCAGCACGAACACCAGATTGCCCGTCACCTTGCTTTGGATCAGCGAGGAGCTGCTGTTGGCGAAGGCGTTCTGCAGCACGCTCATCATCACCAAACCGGGGATCAGGAAGCTGCTGTAGCCGACCTCGTCGAAGACTTTCACGTGGTCCTCGAGCACATGGCCGAAGATCAGCAGATAGAGCACCGCGGTGAGCACCGGCGCGGCCACCGTCTGAATGCTGACTTTCCAGAAGCGCAGGATCTCCTTGCGAAAGAGCGTGCCGGCGCCATCCATAACACCGCTCATGCGAGCGTCTCCACGACCGCCCGGGGCGCCGGGCCGAGCATGATCTCGAGGAACACGTCCTCCAGGTCGGCGCGCCCGATCTCCAGGTCTTCGACAGTCACCTGCGCCTTGCGCAGCGCCGCCAACAACGCCTCGACCTCCCCGGCATCGTGCGCGGTCATCTGAACGACGCGGCCCGTGATTCGCGCTTGAGCCGCCAGCGCAGCCGGCAGCACCTGGTCCGTCTTGAAGCGCAGCATCGTGCTCGCGGTACCGGCCAGCAGGTTGGCGGTTCGGTCGAGTGCGACCACGCGGCCCGCCTTGAGCATGGCGATGCGGCCGCACAGTGCTTCGGCTTCTTCGAGGTAATGCGTGGTCAGCAGCACCGTGTGGCCGGCGCGGTTGAGCCGCGCGATGAAGTGCCACAGGGTCTGGCGCAGCTCCACATCGACGCCGGCGGTCGGCTCGTCGAGCACGATCACCGGCGGGCGGTGCACCAGCGCCTGCGCCACCAGCACCCGGCGCTTCATGCCGCCCGAGAGCTGGCGCATGTTGGCGTCGCCCTTGTCGGCCAGACCCAGGTTGGCGAGCAACTCGTCGATCCAGTCGTCATTCTTCTTCACGCCGAAGTAGCCGCTCTGGATGCGAAGGGTCTCGCGCACACTGAAGAAGGGGTCGAACACCAGCTCCTGCGGCACCACGCCAAGCGCCTTGCGTGCGGCGGCGTAGTCGTCGATCACGTCGTGGCCATGCACCCGCACGCGCCCCGAGGTGGCACGGCCGAGCCCGGCCAGAATGCTGATCAGCGTGGTCTTGCCCGCGCCGTTGGGGCCGAGCAGGCCGAAGAACTCGCCCGCTTCGATGTCGAAGCTCACGTCCTGCAGTGCCTGCAGATCGCCGCGCGCGCCGGGGTAGGTCTTGGAGACGGAGTCGAAGCGAACGGCGGGCATGGAGGTCTCGGGCTCGGGCGTCGGATTGTAGGGAGCGCTTGTTGCGGGACGCGCTCGGCCGACGCCCGACAAGGCCCAACGGACTGCAGAACCAGGCCACCGCTTCCCCGGGCAACTGCAACTCCTCATCGTCGTTGGCGCGCAGGAGCTCGGTAACATGGCCGGCGCCGACCTGGTTTTCACGGTCTGCCTGAATGAACCGGAGCCCCTATGCCTGAGCTGAAAGCCGCCTTCGAGCAAGCCGTCGCCGACTCCAAGGCCTTGCCGGAAAAGCCGGACAACATGACGCTGCTCAAGATCTACGCGCTCTACAAGCAGGCCACCGCAGGCGATGTGGACGGCGCACGCCCGGGCTTCGCCGACATGGTTGGGCGCGCCAAGTGGGACGCCTGGAACGAGCAGAAAGGCAAGGACAAGGACGGCGCGATGCAGGACTACATCGATCTGGTCGAGTCCCTGAAAGGCTGAGCCCTCAGGCTTTCTTGGAGGCCTTCTTGTGCGCCTTGTCTGCCGCTTTGGCCGGCGCCTTGTTCGGCGCGACCGCCCTGCCGCGCGGCCCTTCGGCGGCCAGCAGCATGTCGAGGTTTTTTTCGATCTCGGCCTCGATCTTCTGCTGAAAGGCACCGAGCAGCAAACCGAGCTTCGCGTCGATGTCGAAGCTGTCCGCGCTCACCCGCAGCGTGCCGGCCACGCCGCTGCGCGTGAAGTAGACCGTGTCTTCGCGGTCGCCCTCTCCAACTGTGCATTCCATGCCGAACTTCTGTTCGGCCTGCTCGGCCCATTGCCAGGCCACTTCGCGGGCCCGCTTCAGGCCGAGTCGGTGCTTGCGCTGCAGGGAGATGTCGGGCATCGCGGGAGTGTTTTCTGTCAGGACGGCGGCGCCGGATCGAGTGCGGCGAGTGTCGCGCGACGCTCCTCCTTGGGCAAGGCGGCCAGGCGCTCGACCTCGGCGTAGAAGCGCGGGAAGTCGCGGCCCTCGGCCTCGAACAGCGCCTCGAACGCGGGCACCAGCGCGTTGTAGGCGGCCTGCACGCCGAGGCTCGCGTTGTTGGCGTTGGCGAACCAGGCGTCGTAACCGCGGTAGCCCTCCCACGGACCGTCCTTGAGTCGCTGGTGTTCGGCACGCATTCGCGCCATCACGTCGGCCTTGGCGCGCCGCTTCTCCGCATCGCTTGCGGCACTCTCGTAGACCGCCTCCAGCTGCTTGCGCGTGGCGAGCGCCAGCGCCTTGAAGTCGTGGCGGCGGGCGTCGTAGCGCCGGTATTCATCGCGCGCCGCCTCGTCGGCCTGCTCTTGCAGCCAGCGCGCGCCGCCAAGACGCTCGACTGCCGTCGCGAAGCTTTCGTTGAACTCGGTGTCGTTCTTGGCATAGGAGACCTGATGCGCCAGTTCGTGAAAGATCAGCCGCGCCAGTTCGCCTTCGGGGTAGCGGATGAAGGTGCTGAGCAGCGGGTCGGCGAAGTAGTCGAAGGGCAGCTTGCCGAGTGTGGAATACGCCGGCACGCCGTACACGCCGGCCTCCAGGCCCGCGGCGCGCAGCTCGTCCGCAAGCGCCGTGGCGCCCGCGCGCTCGAAGTAACCGCGGTAGCCGACGCAGCCGACGACCGGAAAGCACCAAGTCTTCAGCGTCAGCGACAGCTCCGGCGCCGCCACCACGTTCCACACCACCGCCGGGCGGTCGAGCGCGGCGTAGCGCCGGTAGCTGGCGTTGTCGGGCAGCGCCAGTTCGCGCACGGCGAAATCGCGGATGCGCTGACTGAGGAGCAGGCGCTCGCGCAACTCGGCTGGCGTGCCGGCATCGGACAGCCAGTCGGCAACCGGCCGCGCCGCGTTCATCACGCCCAGGTGACCCTGGACCGATTGCGACAGGTAACCCACGGAACTGCAGCCACCGAGCACGACGAGCGCGGCACCGGCGATCGACACTGCGCCCAGGAACGCCCATGTGCGGCACGAGAGGGGCGGCCGCTTCACGCGCAAGCCATCTCGACCGGCCCTTCGGGGCCGCTTGTCGCCCGGGCGTCAACAGTGCAACTCATCACGAAATCATGTCACACGCATGGCCTGCCGATGCGCCGCAGCGTCAAACCGCAATGTCTGCCTTGGACTGCCGCATCACCGCAGCTATTCTCGAAAGACATGAACACGCCGGCCGGTCGCGTTGCGCGCGGGCCCCGGCTTCACCCGCCAAGGACACCCGCATGAACCGTCGCGACCTGATCAAGCAGATCGGTGCCTGCTCCGCCGTTGTGGCGCTGCCTGCGCTGGCGCAGGAAAAGAAGCTCGTCCTCGGCCAGTCGGCCGCCTTCACCGGGCCCGCCGCGCAGCTCGGCCTGCAGATGAACAAGGGGGCGAAGATCTTCTTCGACCAGGTCAACGCCAACGGCGGCGTCAACGGCCAGGACATCGAACTCAGGACGCTGGACGACGGCTACGAGCCCGACCGCTGCAAGGCCAACACCGAGCGCTTCATCAAGGACGAGGTGTTCGCGCTGTTCGGCTATGTCGGCACGCCCACTTCCCTGGCCGCGCTGCCGCTGGTCAACGAGGCGAAGATTCCCTTCTTCGGGCCGTTCACCGGCGCCGAGGCGCTGCGCGATCCGTTCTCGCGTTACGTGTTCCACCTGCGCGGCTCCTACTACGACGAGACCGCCCTGATCGTCAAGCAGCTCACCACGCTGGGCCTGAACAAGATCGCGGTTTTTTATCAGAACGACGCCTACGGCAAGGCCGGCCTGGAAGGCGTCAACCGGGCGCTCAAGGCACTCAAGCTCGAGCCGGTGGCCACCGGCACGGTTGAGCGCAACACGGTCGAAGTGAGCAAGGCGGTGAGCGACATCGTCGCCAAGCAGCCCAACGCCGTGGTGCAGATCGGCGCCTACAAGAGCTGCGCGGCCTTCATCCGCGAGGCGCGCAAGGCAGGCTACGGCGGCACCTTCTTCAACGTGAGCTTTGTGGGCACGCAGGCGCTGGCCGACGAGCTGGGCCGCGAGGGCAACGGCATCATGGTCAGCCAGGTGATGCCCTTCCCGTTCAGCACCACCACGCCCATCTCGCGCGAGTATCTGGAAGCCGTCAAGAAGGCCGGCGGCGACGCCACCGCCAACTACTCCAGCATCGAGGGTTACCTGGCGGCCAAGGTGATGACCGAAGGCCTCAAGCGCGCCGGCAAGGCGCCGGCGCGCGATCAGCTGATCGCCGGGCTCGAGTCGATCAGCAATGCCAACTTTGGCGGCTTCAGCGTCAACTTCGGCCCGCGCAGCCATGTGGCATCCCGCTTCGTGGATCTGTCGATGATCACTGCGGACGGCAAGGTCCGCCGCTGAGCTGCGAGACCGGGCAGGCGCCAGCCTGAACGCGGCGCCCCAGCCGGCCACCGAGCCAAAACCCCGGTTCAGAGCGCGCAAAAACCCGGCGTTACCATGCCTTCGATCGGGCCTTCGGCCCGCGCCGGAGACGCCGATGCAGTTGATCGAATCCATCCTGGCCGCAAGCAGCGAGGTCGCGGCGATCCGCCGTGATCTGCACGCGCACCCGGAGCTCTGCTTCGAGGAGCAGCGCACCTCCGACGTGATCGCCCGGGCGCTGGCCGACTGGGGCATTCCGGTGCACCGGGGCCTGGGCAAGACGGGCGTGGTGGGCATCGTGAAGAACGGAACGTCGCAGCGCACGGTCGGCATGCGCGCCGACATGGACGCCCTGCCGGTGACCGAGCACAACCGCTTCGCGCACGCCAGCAAGCACCCCGGCAAGATGCATGCGTGCGGCCATGACGGCCACACCGCGATGCTGCTCGCGGCGGCCAAGCACTTCGCACAGCACCGCAACTTCGATGGCACCGTCTACCTGATCTTCCAGCCGGCCGAGGAAGGCGGCGGCGGCGCGCGCGAGATGATCAAGGACGGCCTGTTCGACAGATTCCCGATGGAGGCGATCTTCGGCGCGCACAACTGGCCCGGGCTGGCAGTCGGCCAGTTCGCCGTCAAGGCAGGCCCGGTGTTCGCGAGCAGCAATGAGTTCAAGATCACCATCCGTGGCAAGGGCTCGCATGCCGCCATGCCGCACCTCGGCCTCGACCCGGTGCCGGTCGCCTGCCAGATGGTGCAGGCCTTCCAGACCATCATCACGCGCAACAAGCGGCCGATCGACACCGGCGTGATCTCGGTGACGATGATCCACACGGGCGAGGCTACCAACGTGGTGCCCGACGCCTGTGTCCTTGAAGGCACGGTGCGCAGCTTCACCACCGAAGTGCTGGATCTGATCGAGCGGCGCATGAAAACCGTGGCCGAGGCGACCTGCGCCGCTTTCGAGGCGACCTGCGAGTTCCACTTCGAGCGCAACTATCCGCCGACGATCAACCACGAGGCCGAAACCCGTTTCGCGCAGGACGTGATGGCCGACGTGGTCGGGCCCGAGAACGTGCTCGAGTTCGAGCCGACCATGGGCGCCGAGGACTTCAGCTATTTCCTGCAGGCCAGGCCGGGGTCCTATTTCGTCATCGGCAACGGCGACGGCGCGCACCGCGAGGGCGGCCACGGCATGGGGCCGTGCATGCTGCACAACCCGAGCTACGACTTCAACGACGACCTGATCCCCCTGGGCGCCACCTTGTGGGTCCGACTGGCCGAGCGCTGGCTCGCGACCGAACGCCCCTGAGCCTCGGTACCCCGACAAGCCGCTGACCTCTAATTTGAGGTTCAGCATGGTGATTGACTCGCAAGCCTAGCGATGCAAGATCGCATCGAGTCGGCTGGGAGCCGGCCGCAGCGAGCGGAGGCCGATGATGCGAACCAATCACGACAAGCGCGTGGCGCAAACCGGTGCCGCTTCCCGGATGCGTATCGCGCTCGCCGGCGCTGCGGCCTGACATTGAGCGCCTGCGTGGCGACGATGCCGACCCTCGGCGGCGGCGAAAAAAGCGCCGTGAGCGGCTGCGAACACCGGCGGCATGGGCGCGGCGATCAGGGCCTTACCCGCAGTCTGGGCGTGCTCGGCAGCCTCGCGGGCAACGTGAAGCAGAACGAGGCCGCGACCACGCTGGTGATGATCGACAACCGCTCGGGCGTTCAACTCGCAGCGGCCGAAGGCAGCGCCGGCGGCTTCGATTTCGGCGCCTGGAGCAGCATGTACGGCTGGGCCGGGTCCGGGGCGGGTAGCGCGTACACGAAGACGCCCGAGGGCAAGCTCATCGTTGCCGCGTTCGTCGACAGCTACAACCAGCTCGTCAAGGCTGTGCGCAATTACAAGGCGCAGACCGTCAAGGGCGGTCTGGGCACCGGTGGCACGCTTGGCGTGCAAGGCGGCTCCACAGGCGCTTCGCGCGAAGTCGATTCGGCGGCATCGCCGCGGAAGAAGTAGTCTGGCGCCGCGAGCCGCGGTCGGCTGGGCTTCTCCGGCCGACGCCTCCCGCTAGCGAAGCCGTCAACGGCGCAGTCTTGCGAGCAGCCCCGCGGTCGAAGCATCGAGCCCTGCGTCGTCGCCGCTCTCGAAGCGCGGCAGCAGTGCATTGCACAAGGCCTTGCCGAGTTCGACGCCCCACTGGTCGAAGCTGTTGATGCCCCACACGGCGCCGCTCGTGAACACGCGGTGCTCGTAGAGCGCGATCAGCGCACCCAGGCCCGCGGGATCGAGCCGCTCGAGCAGCAGCGTCGTGCTCGGCCGATTGCCGGGAAAGCTGCGGTGACGGGCGATCACTTCGGGCGCGAGCGTCTGCGAGGCGGTCGGCGCCTTCGAGCCGAGTGCCTGCTCGAAGCTCTGGCCCTGCATGAGCGCCTGCGACTGTGCCAAGCAGTTGGCGAGCAGCTTGACGTGCTGAGCGTCGAGCACGGCTCGCACGGTCGGCGGCACATCGAGCAGGGCATGGCTGGTCTCGCGCACGGCGATGAACTCGACCGGGATCACGTCGGTGCCCTGGTGCAGCATCTGGAAATAGGCGTGCTGCCCGTTGGTGCCGGGCTCGCCCCAGACCACCGGGCTGCTCGCATGGACCAGCGGCTCGCCGTCGATGTCCACGCACTTGCCGTTGCTCTCCATCTCCAGCTGCTGCAGATAGGCCGGCAGGCGCGCCAGCCCCTGGTGATAGGGCGCCACGCTGCGGCTGGAAAAGCCGTGGAAGTTGCGGTTCCACACATCCAGCAGGCCCAGCAGCACCGGCAGGTTGCGGTGCAGGGGCGCCTCGGCGAAATGGCGATCCATCGCGTGCGCGCCGGCCAGCAGCGCGCGAAAGTGCACGGAGCCCAGCGCGATGGCGATCGGCAAGCCGATCGCGCTCCACAGCGAGTAGCGCCCTCCCACCCAGTCCCAGAAACCGAAGGTGGTCTCGATGCCGAAGGCCGCCGCCGCGCTGACGTTGGTGGTGGTCGCGACGAAATGCCGCCGCAACGCCGCCACTCCGCTCTCGCCCATTCGCTCGAGGAACCAGGTCTTGGCCGTCTGCGCGTTGGCCAGCGTTTCCTGGGTGGTGAAGGTCTTGGAGGCGACGACGAAGAGCGTGCGCTCCGGCTCCAACGTGGTCAGCAGCCGCGCCAGATCGTGGCCATCGACGTTGGCGACGAAATGCAGGCGCAAGCCCGGTTGGCAGTAAGCGGCGAGCGCCGGCACCGCCATCTGCGGACCGAGGTCGGAGCCCCCAATGCCGATGTTGACCACGTCGCGGATCGCGCTGCGGGCCGGGTCGCGCACCTCGTCGGCGTAAGCCAGCATGGCGTCCAGCGTCTCGTGCACCTCGTCGCTGAACGGCGCCTTGCCCCGCGGAGCGCGCAGCGCCGTGTGCAGGACGGCACGGCCTTCGGTGGCGTTGATCGGCGCGCCGGCGAACATCGCGTCGCGGTGCGCCTCCACACCGGTTTCTCGCGCGAGTTGCAGCAGCAGTGCCAGCGCGGTGTCGTCGAGCCGGTTCTTCGACAGATCGGCAAAGACGTGCGGCGCCTCCAGACTGAAACGCTCGAAGCGCTGCGCGTCAGCGGCAAAGGCGTCGCGCAGATCGAAACGGCGGCCGTGCGCCTCGAAGTGCGATTGCAACGCAGCCCACGCCGCGGTGCGGTCACCGCGCGGAGGCGCGGCCGGTCCTGAAGAGCCGGCGGCGTGAATCACAGCGCTTTCACCATTGCGTCGAGCCGGGCCGAATCGGCACCGAAGGCGCGGATGCCCTCGCTGAGCTTCTCGGTCGCCATGGCGTCCTCGTTGAGCGCATGGCGAAAGCTCGGCTCGTTGTAGCTCAGCGCCTTGGCGTCGCAGCCGCGCGCCTGGTCCGGGTCGAGCGCACGCTCGACCGGGGCATGGCTGGCCTGCAGCGCCGCCAGCAGTTCGGGGCTGATGGTCAGCAAATCGCAGCCGGCCAGCGCGAGGATCTGCCCGACATTTCGAAAGCTCGCACCCATGACCTCCGTCTCGATGCCGAACTTCTTGAAGTAACGCCAGATCTGCGCCACCGAACGAACGCCCGGGTCGTTGACCCCGGCGTTGGCCGCCTCGTTCCACGCGTCGCCGGCTGCCTTCTTGTGCCAGTCGTAGATGCGGCCGACGAAGGGCGAAACCAGTTGCACGCCCGCCTCGCCGCAGGCCACGGCCTGGCAGAAGGAAAAAACCAGCGTGAGGTTGCAGCGAATGCCATGGTGTTCGAGCGCCTTGGCGGCCTGAATGCCTTCCCAGGTGGCGGCCACCTTGATCAGCACGCGTTCGCTGGCCACGCCTTCGGAGGCGTACAGCGCCATGATGCGCTGCGCACGCGCGATGGTCGCGGCGGCGTCGAAGCTGAGCCGGGCATCCACCTCGGTGGAAACGCGGCCGGGAACGATGCCGAGAATTTCGCAACCGAATCGCACCAGCACTCGGTCCACCACGGCGTCGAGCGGCTGGCCGCGATGCGCCGCAACCGTCTGGGCCAGCAGCGGTGCGTAAGCAGGCTGGTCGATGGCCCGCACGATCAGCGAGGGGTTGGTCGTGGCGTCGCGCGGCGCGAAGGCGGCCAGCTGCCGGAAATCACCGGTGTCGCAGGCGACTGCGGTGTAGGCCTTGAGCTGGTCGAGTTGGCTGGGCATGAAGCACGTGGACAGTTGCGCCGCGGGGCATGCTGGCATGGTAAACCGCAGGCCGAAGTGCGCACGGTGCGGCGCGTGACCCTGCTAACCACGCCCGGCTTTTCGCCCTGAGCCTTTGCACACCCGGATGGCGGCTGCCGCGGAAAAGCGCCGCCGATAATCTGCGCCGATGCACTTGGTCATCCCCTTCGCCTGCGCGCTGTCCGACCCCGGGCGCCAGGCACTCGGCGCGCTGACGCTGCCTCATCTCGCCTCGCTCCTCGCGCTCCTCACTCCGGGCGAGCGCGACACCGGCGACGAATACCAGCTCTCTCCACCGCATGAACGCGTGCTCGCCCGCGCGCTCGGCTGGGCCGGGGCCGACGGCGCCCTCCCGTGGGCCGCGCAGGCCGCGGCAGCCGACGGGCTCGACACGGGCGAACTGGCGTGGGGCCTTCTCAGCCCCGTGCACTGGCAGGTCGGCCGCGATCACCTCACCATGGGCGACCCGGAGGCCCTCGAGCTGGACGCCGCCGAGTCGCGCGCCTTCTTCGAAGCCGTGCGCGGCCAGTTCGAAAGCCTCGGCTGGCTGGCCGCCTGGGGCGCGCCGACGCGCTGGTACGTGGCGCACGAATCGCTCACCGCCCTGCCCACCGCCTCGCTCGACCGCGTGATCGGCCGCAACCCCGACCTGTGGATGCCGGAGCATCCGGCCGCGCGGCTCGTCAAGCGGCTGCAGAACGAGGTGCAGATGCTGCTCTACACCCACCCGCTCAACGACGAGCGCGAGGCGCGCGGCCTGGCCACGCTCAACACCGTGTGGCTGAGCGGCTGCGGCCTGCGCCAGCCCGCGCACCATGCCGCACCCACGGTGCTCGATTCGCTGCGTGCGCCGGCCCTCGCGGAGGACTGGGCGGCCTGGACCGCAGCGTGGCGCGCGCTCGACGGCGGCCCGCTGCGCGAGGCGCTGGCGGCAGCGCAGCGCGGCGAGCCGCTCACGCTCACCGTGTGCGGGGAGCGCCATGCGCAGAGCTTCGCGCGCGAGCCGCGCAGCCTGCTCGCCGCATTGCGCGGTCGCTGGCAGCGCAAGGAGCCGGCGGCGATGCTGGCCGAACTCTGATACCCGGCCCACACGCTCATGCAACTCATCGTCCGCGACGTCCCCCCCCGCACCGCCTGGTCGCTCGAACAGGCCGGCGTGCACCCGCTGCTGGCACGTCTGTATGCCGCGCGCGGCATCCGCAGCTTCGACGAACTCGATGCCTCGCTCGCGCGGCTGATCCCGCCCGGCGAACTGCGCGGCGCCGCCGAGGCCGCGTATCTGCTCGCCGACGCGCTGGCCGCACGCAGCCGCATCGTGGTGGTGGCCGACTACGACTGCGACGGCGCAACGGCCTGCGCCGTCGCGCTGCGCGGCCTGGCCCTGCTCGGCGCCGCGCCCGGCACGCTGGCCTATGTGGTGCCCGACCGCAAGGTGCACGGCTACGGGCTCACGCCGGCCATCGTCGATCTCGCGTTCGAGGCGTTCGCCAACGGGGCCGCCCCGAACCTGCTGGTCACCGTGGACAACGGCATCGCCAGCTTCGAAGGCGTGGCGCATGCCAAGGCGCGCGGCTTGACGGTGCTGGTCACCGACCATCACCTGCCCGCGCTCGTGTCGGGCCCGCAAGGCGATGCGATCGCGTTGCCGGCGGCCGACGTGATCGTCAACCCGAACCAGCCGGGCTGCGGTTTCGCGAGCAAGTCGCTGGCGGGCGTGGGCGTGATGTTCTACGTGCTGCTCGCCACGCGCGCCGAGTTGCGTGCTCGTGGCGCCTACGGCGACGGTGCAAGCGAGGGATCGACTCCGATGCCCGGCGAGGCGACATCGGCCCGGTCGGCAGACCCCGGCGACGCGAGCGGCAAACCGCCTTGCGCGTCCGCCGGCGCGGCGCAACCGAACGGCGCCCCCGCTCAGCCCCGGCTCGACACGCTGCTCGACCTCGTTGCGCTCGGCACCGTGGCCGACGTGGTCAAGCTCGACGCCAACAACCGCCGTCTCGTCGCGCAGGGCCTCAAGCGCATCCGCGCCGGCCGCATGCAGCCGGGCGTGGCAGCGCTTTTTGCCGCGGCCGGCCGCGAGCCGGCGCGCGCCAGCGGCTTCGACTTCGGCTTCGCGCTCGGCCCGCGCCTGAACGCCGCCGGCCGCATGGAGAACATGACGCTGGGCATCGAATGCCTGCTCACCGACGACGTGGCCCGCGCGGGCGAACTGGCGCAACAGCTCGACGCCATCAACCGCGAGCGTCGCGAGGTCGAGACCGGCATGCGTGAGCAGGCCGAGGCGATGGTGGAAGCGCTGCTGCCCGAAGACGGCATGGCGCCGCCGGCACTGGCGATCTACGACGCCGAGTTCCACGAAGGCGTGGTCGGCATCGTCGCCTCACGGCTGAAGGACCGGCTGCACCGGCCCGCCTTCGTGTTCGCGCGCGGGCAGGACGGGCTGCTCAAGGGGTCGGGCCGCTCGATCGCCGGATTTCATCTGCGCGACGCGCTCGATCTGGTAAGCAAGCGGCACCCCGGCGTGCTGCGCAAGTTTGGCGGCCATGCCATGGCGGCGGGCGCGACGGTGGCTGCGGAAGACTTCGCCATCTTCGAGCAGGCGCTGGCCAAGGTCGCGCAGGATTGGCTCTCGCCCGCCACGCTGGCCCGGCGCCTGGCCACCGACGGCCCGCTCGACGCGCAGTGGTTTGCGGCGGAGACGGTGCACGCAATGGACCGCGAGGTCTGGGGCCAAGCCTTTGAGGCGCCGGTGTTCTGCGACGAGGTGGAGGTGGTGTCGCAGCGGCTCGTCGGCGAAAAACACCTCAAGCTCACGCTTCGCCATCAGGGTCAGCTCCGCGAGGCCATCTGGTTCGGCCATGCCGAGCCGGTCGGGGAGCGGGTGCGGCTGGCGTACCGGCTGTGCGTTGACAGTTACCAGGGGCGCGAGCGGGTGCAGATGGTGGTGGAGGCGATGGGCGACTGACGGTTGCCTGCCCGAACATTACGCAGCCCGACGCCGCACAGGCGTTTGGCATCGCCCCTACAGTGGCCTGATGCACTCCACCCGCCTGCTCCCTCGCCTCGCCGCCACGCTCGCGCTCGCCACCGCCTTCGCCGCCTTCGCGCAGCCCGCCGCGCCGCCGCTGCGCACGACCGTCCTCGCCGAGGGCCTCGACAACCCATGGTCCTTGGCCTTCCTGCCGGACTTCGAAAAGACGGGCCGCATGCTCGTCACGGAAAAGCCGGGAACGATGCGCATCGTCGGCACCGACGGCAAGCTGTCCGCGCCGCTAAAGGGCGTGCCGCCCGTCGTGGCGCGCGGTCAGGGCGGCCTGCTCGATGTCACCCTGCACCCCGACTTCAAAGACAACCAGCTCGTCTACTGGAGCTTCAGCGAAGCCGCGCCCAGCGGCTCAGGCAACAGCACGGCGGTCGCGCGCGGCCGGCTCGACGCGGCGGCCGGCGCCTTGCGCGACGTGAAGGTGGTGTTCCGCCAGGTACCCAAGGTGGCGAGCAACATGCACTTCGGCTCGCGCCTGGTGTTCGATCGCGACGGGCGGCTCTTCATCACGCTCGGCGACCGCGGCAGCCGCCGCAACGACGCGCAAACGCTTGACAACCACCACGGCAAGATCGTGCGCATCACCGACGACGGCGGCGTGCCCCCCGACAACCCCTTCGTCGGGACGGCCGGGGCGCTACCAGAGATATGGAGCTACGGGCACCGCAACGTGCAGGGCGCAGCGCTGCATCCGGCGACCAGCGCGCTGTGGGCCGACGAGCACGGCCCGCAAGGCGGCGACGAGCTCAACATCCCGCAGAAAGGCCAAAACCACGGCTGGCCGGTCATCACCTACGGCCGCGAATACGGCACCGGCACGAAGATCGGCGAAGGCACGGCGCGAGAGGGCATCGTCGCACCGATCACTCGCTGGGTGCCTTCGATCGCACCGAGCGGCCTGGCCTTCGTGACCAGCGATCGGCATGCGGCATGGAAAGGCCAGGCGCTGGTCGGCTCGCTCAAGTTCGGCCAGCTCGTGCGGCTCGAACTCGACGGCGACAAGGTCGCGCGCGAGCACCGCCACGACGCCGGTGCGCGCGTGCGCGATGTGCGCCAAGGCCCCGACGGGCACTTGTATCTGCTGACCGACGACGGCGAATTGCTGCGCATCGAGCCCGGAAGCTGAGGCACACCTGCGCCCGTCTGCCGCCCCTGTGCCCTGTAGCTGTGTGCCTGTGTGCCCCTGTGCCTGTGCGAACGCAATACGCACGGCCCTGCTGCCCGAGCGCCCTTGGGGTCCTCTCTAGAATCGGCGAGTGACTGCCACAACCGTTCTCAACGCCGATCTTCATTGCCATTCGCTGGTGTCCGACGGCACGCTTGCTCCCGAGGCCTTGGCCGCGCGCGCCAAGGTCAATGGCGTGGAGTTGTGGGCGCTGACCGACCACGACGAGATCGCCGGCCAGCAGCGCGCCCGCGACGCCGCGCTCGCTCTCGGGCTGCCATGGCTGAGCGGCGTGGAGGTGTCCGTGAGCTTCGCCGGCACCACGGTGCACATCGTCGGCCTCGGCTTCGACGTCGATGACCCGGAGTTCGTGGCTGGCCTCGCCGCCACGCGTGGCGGGCGCGAGCAGCGCGCACGCGACATTGCCGCGGGGTTGGCGCGAGTGGGCATCGAGGGTGCCTACGAAGGCGCCCTGTGCTACGTAAGCAACCCCGAGCTGATCTCTCGCACGCACTTCGCTCGCTTCCTGGTCGAAACGGGCCACTGCCACGACACGCACGAAGTGTTCCGCAAGTTCCTCACCGAGGGCAAGCCGGGCTTCGTGGCTCATCGCTGGGCCAGCCTGGGCGACGCGGTGCGCTGGATCACGGCAGCCGGCGGCGCCGCGGTCATTGCCCACCCCGGCCGCTACAAGTTCACTCCCACCGAGGAGTACGCGCTGTTCACCGAGTTCATCGCGCATGGCGGCCGCGCGGTGGAAGTCGTGACGGGCAGCCACACGCCGGCCGAGTACGCCAAGTACGCCGACATGGCGATCGAGTTCGACCTGCTTGCCTCGCGCGGCAGCGACTTCCACGACCCCGACGAAAGCCGCACCGATCTCGGCGCCCTGCCCTGGCTGCCGGGCAAGCTCGCGCCGGTGTGGGAAGCGATCGAGGCGCGGGTACAGCGCGCCTGAGGCAGTTCCGGGCGAGGTATCGCTGCGGACGGGCACTCGTTTCCAGCGACTGCGTTGACGCGCGACCCGGCCGACAATCGGCCATGGCCCAGTACTTCGAGGTCCACCCCGAGAACCCGCAGCCGCGCCTGCTCAAGCAGGCTGCGCAGATCCTGCACGGCGGCGGCATCGCGGCGATTCCCACCGACTCCAGCTATGCGCTGGTCTGCCATCTGGACGACAAGACGGCAGCCGAGAAGATGCGGCGCATCCGTGGGGTCGACGACAAGCACCACCTCACCCTGCTGTGCCGCGACCTGAGCGAGCTGGCCGGCTACGCACGGGTGGACAACCGGCAGTACCGGCTGCTCAAGCTGGCCACGCCGGGGCCCTTCACCTTCATCTTGGGAGCGACCAAGGAAGTGCCGCGGCGCGTGTCGCACCCGTCGCGCCGCACCATCGGCCTGCGCGTGCCGGACCATGCGGTGACACAGGCGCTGCTCGAGGCTTTCGGCGAGCCGCTGCTCGCCACCACCTTCATCCCGCCCGGCGAAACCGAGCCGCTGAACGATCCCCAGCAGATCCGCGAGCGCTTCGAGAAGCAGTTGCACGCCATCGTCGATGCGGGCGCATGCACCATGCAGCCGACGACGGTGGTCGACCTGAGCGGCGAAGCAGCGGTGCTGGTGCGGCTGGGCCGCGGGGCGCCGGCCGCGCTGGGGTTGTGAAGGCGACTGACGTATCAAAACGCGGCCCGGCGCGGCGCAGGCCAAGGAGACGGCAATGAGCGAATCCCACCCGCCTCGTCCGGCCAGCGGCCCGGTATTGCACCGGCACCTGCATCACACACCTTCGGTGGCGGTATCCGCGCAGGGCGTGTTCATCACCGATGCAGCCGGCCGGCGCTACCTCGACGCTTCCGGCGGCGCTGCCGTGTCGTGCCTCGGCCATGCCCATCCCGACGTACTGGCCGCAATGCACGCGCAGATCGACCGCATCGCCTATGCCCACACCAGCTTCTTCACGACCGAGGCGGCCGAGCAGCTTGCCGGGCAGCTGGTCGGCACCGCGCCGGCCGGGATCAGCCACGCGTACTTCGTGAGCGGCGGCTCGGAGGCGGTGGAGGCGGCGCTGAAGATGGCGCGCCAGTATTTCGTCGAGATCGGCCAGCCCGAGCGCACGCAGTTCATCGCCCGCCGCCAGAGCTACCACGGCAACACGCTCGGCGCGCTGGCCGTCGGCGGCAACGCCTGGCGGCGCGCGCCCTTCGCGCCCCTCCTCGTGCCGGCCACGCACGTGTCGCCCTGCTATCCCTACCGCGAGCAGCGCGAGGACGAAAGCCCCGAGGCCTACGGGCTGCGGCTCGCGCGCGAACTCGACGACACGATCCGGTCCCTGAGCCCGCAGCGCGTGATCGCGTTCGTGGCGGAGACGGTCGGCGGCGCCACCGCCGGCGTGCTGACGCCCGTGCCGGGCTACTTCAAGGCGGTGCGCGAAGTGTGCGACCGCCACGGCGTGCTGCTGATCCTGGACGAGGTGATGTGCGGCATGGGCCGCACCGGCACCCTGCACGCTTGCGAAGCCGAAGGCGTGGCGCCCGACCTGATGACCATCGCCAAGGGCCTGGGCGGCGGCTACCAGCCCATCGGCGCCGTGCTGGTGCAGCGGCGCATCGTCGAGGCGATGTCGGCCGGCAGCGGCTTCTTCCAGCATGGCCATACCTACCTCGGCCATCCGGTGGCCTGCGCCGCCGCCCTGGCGGTGCAGCAGGTGATCGAACGCGACGGCCTGCTCGAGCGGGTGCGGCAACAGGGCGCGGCGCTGGAGCAGCGCCTGCGCGAGCGGCTCGGCGATCACCCGCACGTGGGCGACATCCGTGGCCGGGGCCTGTTCTGGGGCGTGGAGCTGGTGCGCGACCGGGCGAGCAAGCGGGCTTTCGAGCCGGCCCGGCGCTTGCATGCACGCATCAAGACCGCCGCCATGGCGCGCGGGCTGCTGGTTTATCCGATGGGCGGCACGGTCGATGGTCAACAGGGTGAACATGTATTGCTGGCACCGCCTTTCATCGTGGACGATGCGCACCTCGACTTCATTGCCGAGCAGTTGCACGGCGCGATCGACGATGCGATTGCCTCACTGCCTGCTCTTGACTGAAACTTCTCGAGGCGGCGCCACTCGCGCCGCCTCGTCCTGCCGACTCTTTACCCCTGGAGCCATTCCATGATCAAAGCCAGACTCGCCTTCGTCTTCGCCGCCGGCCTCGCCGCCACCCTGGGCAGCCTGCCCGCCGCCGCGCAGCAGAAGTTCGTCACCGTCGGTACCGGCGGTGTGACCGGCGTCTACTACGCGGCCGGCGGCGCCATCTGCCGGCTGGTCAACAAGGACCGCGCCAAGCACAACATCCGCTGCTCGGTCGAATCGACCGGCGGCTCGGTGTTCAACATCAACACCATCAAGGGCGGCGAGCTCGACATCGGCTTCGCGCAGTCCGACGTGCAATACAACGCCACCAAGGGCGAAGGCCAGTTCAAGGACGCGGGCGCCTGGGCCGGCCAGCGCGCCATGTTCTCGGTCCACCCGGAGCCCTTCACGGTGGTGGCGGGCAAGGGATCCGGCATCAAGAACTTCGCCGATTTCAAGGGCAAGCGCTTCAACGTCGGCAACCCCGGCTCGGGCACGCGCGCCTCGCTGGAGGAGATGATCGCCGCAATGGGCATGAAGCTCAGCGACTTCTCGCTCGCCTCGGAACTCAAGGCCGACGAACACGGCCCCGCCCTGTGCGACAGCAAGATCGACGGTTTCTTCTACGCCGTGGGCCACCCGTCGGCCAACATCCAGGACCCGACCACCACCTGCGGCGCGCAACTGGTCTCGCTGACCGGATCGGCGGTCGACAAGCTCGTGGCCGACAAGCCCTTCTACGCCAAGGCCACCATCCCCGGCGGCCTGTACCCCAACAACCCCCAGGCAACCGACACCTACGGTGTCCTCGCCACCGTGGTGACCTCGGACAAGGCGCCGGCCGAGACGGTCTATCAGGTGGTGCGCGCGGTGTTCGAGAACTTCGACGAGTTCAAGAAACTGCACCCGGCGCTGGCCAACCTGAAGCCCGAGAACATGATCAAAGACGGCCTGTCGGCACCGCTGCATGAGGGTGCGGTGAAGTACTACAAGGAAAAGGGCTGGATGAAGTAAGACAAAGCCGTTACTTCCTCTCCCGTCGAGAACGGCGGGAGAAGGACTGAACGCATTGCTCCCTCTCCCTCTGGGAGAGGGTTGGGGTGAGGGCCAGCGCGGCCTCTCGAACATCGCGACGCTGCGAAAGACGGGCCGGCCCTCACCCTAACCCTCTCCCAGAAGGAGAGGGAACAAAGACCTGGCCCTGCCTCAAGGAAGAGGCAATAACGATCAACGCGGACGGAGCGCCATGGCCACCGACATCGAGAAGGCGCCCGAGGCGCTGCAGGATCTCGTTGCTTCCACCGACACCGGCGCGCGCAAGTGCGATGGCCCGGCCCGCCATGTGATCTTCGCGCTGGCGCTGTCATGGGCGCTGTTCCAGTTGTGGTACGCGTCGCCCCTGCCTTTCACCTTCGGCATCGGCATCCTCAACGACACCGAGGCGCGCTCGCTGCACCTGGCCTTCGCGCTCGGCCTGGCCTTCCTGGCCTGGCCCGCCTTCAAGCGCTCGCCGCGCGACCGGGTGCCGGTCACCGACGTGGTGCTGGCCCTGGCCGGCGCCTTCGCCGGCGGCTACTTCCTGCTGTTCTACGGCGAACTCGCCACACGGCCCGGCCTGCCCACCACCATGGACATCGTGGTGGCCAGCGTCGGCCTGGTGCTGCTGCTAGAAGCCACGCGCCGCGCGGTCGGCTGGCCGATGTCGGTGCTGGCGGCGCTGTTCATCTTCTACAGCATGGCCGGGCCGCTCATGCCCGACCTGCTATCGCACCGCGGCGCCTCGCTCAGCCGGCTGCTCTCGCACATGTGGCTGACCACCGAGGGCGTCTACGGCATCGCGCTGGGCGTGTCGGCCGGCACCATCTTCGTGTACGTGCTGTTCGGCACCCTGCTCGACCGCGCCGGCGGCGGCAACTACATGATGCAGGTGAGCTTCGCGATGCTCGGCCATTTGCGCGGCGGGCCGGCCAAGGTGGCCGTGATCTCCTCGGCGCTCAACGGCATGATCTCGGGCTCCTCGGTCTCCAACGTGGTTTCGGGCGGCATCTTCACCATCCCGCTCATGAAGAAGGCCGGCTACGGCGGCGTGAAGGCCGGCGCGATCGAGACCATGTCGTCGGTCAACGGCCAGATCATGCCGCCGGTCATGGGCGCGGCCGCCTTCCTGATGGTCGAGTACGTCGGCATTTCCTACAGCGAGGTCGTCAAGCACGCGCTGCTGCCGGCCGTGCTGGCCTACATCGGCTTGCTCTACATCGTGCACCTCGAGGCGCTCAAGCTCGGCATGCAGCCGATCATCGAGCGCGCGCCGCGCTCCTGGCGCGATTCGATGCTGCGCTTCGGGCTCGGCCTGTCGGGCAGCGCAATCGTGATCGCGCTGCTGTACTACCTGTTCACCGGCCTGGACGCCTGGCTCGGCGCCGCGGCGCCGTGGGCCACCGGTGCGGCGGTGCTGGCGCTGTACTTCGTGTCCGTGCAGCAGGCCGCGCGCAGCCCCGACCTGCCGGACGACATCGACATCGACAACCCGCGCGCCCTCGACACCTGGCCCACGGTGCGCGCCGGCCTGCACTACCTCATGCCGATCGGCACCCTCATCTGGTGTCTGATGGTCGAGCAGATGTCGCCCTCGCTGGCCGCCTTCTGGGCCATCACGGTGCTGATCGCCCTCATGCTCACGCAACGCCCGCTGATCGAGCTCCTGCGCGGGCGATCTGCGGCCGGCCATTGGCTGTCCGGCGTGCGTGCCGTGATCGACGGCCTGGAAGGCGGTTCGCGCAACATGATCGGCATCGGCGTGGCCACGGCCACCGCCGGCATCATCGTCGGCGGCATCACGCTTACCGGCCTGGGCCTGCGCATGACGGAGTTCGTCGAGTTCGTGTCGCAAGGCGACGTGATCGTCATGCTGCTGTTCGTCGCCTTCGTCTGCCTGGTGCTCGGCCTGGGCGTGCCGACCACCGCAAACTACGTGCTGGTGGCCACGCTGATGGCGCCGGTCGTGGTCGAGCTGGGCGCGCGCTCAGGCCTGGTCATTCCGCTCATTGCCGTGCACCTGTTCGTCTTCTATTACGGAATCATGGGCGACATCACGCCCCCGGTGGGGTTGGCGACCTTCGCGGCCTCCGCCATCTCGGGGGAGGACGCCATTGCCACCGGCGTGCAGGGCGCGGTCTATGCGCTGCGCACCGTCATCCTGCCCTTCATCTGGATCTTCAATCCGCAGCTTCTGCTGATCGACGTGCACGGCGGCTTCGAGCTGATGCGCGTGGTGCTCGCCTGCACCGTGGCCATGCTGCTGTTCACGGCCGTCACGATGAACTGGTTCCGCGTGAAGAGCCACTGGTGGGAAACGGCCTTGCTCGTCGTCGCAGTGGTGCTGCTGTTCAGGCCCGACTACTTCATGGACCGGCTTACGCCGGCGCACCGTCTGCTGCCGGCCGCGCAGGTGTACGCGGTCGTCGACACCCTGCCGCCGGGTGCGCGCCTGGCGCTGATCATCGAAGGCACGACGATCGAGGGCGACGACATCACCAAGACGGTGGCCGTCAACCTGGGCGCCGGGGCGTCCGCTCGGCAGCGTCTCACCGATGCCGGGCTGCAGCTCTTGCCGCTGGGCGACCAGCTTCAGGTTGGCGCCGTGAAGTTCGGCTCGCGCGCAAGCAAGTCCGGCTTCCAGCAGGGCTGGGACGTTTCGGCCGTACAGCAGCCGACCGACCGACCCAGCCCGCACTGGTTCTATCTGCCGGCACTGGCGCTTGCAGCGCTGGTGTGGTGGGCACAAGGCCGGCGACTGCCAGCACCACGGCTGGCACCGGCGTGAGCCCTTTGCGGGTCGGCCTGGGCGAAATCACGACCCACCGAAACGGCAGTAGCGCCAGGAAGAATCCATGACACCGACCGCACCCCGTGTAGCCCTGATCCACGCACTGGGGCATTCGCTGGCGCCTGTGAATGCCGCCTTCGAGCGTGATTGGCCGCAATGCGTGCGCATGAACCTGCTCGACGACAGCCTCTCGGCCGACCTGGCCCGCGGCGGCAACGGGCTCGATGCGCGCATGCACGAGCGCTTCGAGCAGCTGGCCGCCTATGCGATCGGCTGCGGCGCACAGGGCCTCCTGTTCACCTGCTCGGCTTTCGGGCCGTGCATCGAGGCGGTGGCGCGGCGCTGGCCGCACGTGCCGGTGCTCAAGCCCAACGAGGCGATGGTGGCCGAGGCGCTGCGCCGCCTCGTGCCCGGCCAGCGACTCGGTCTGATCGCCAGCTTCGCGCCGACCCTGGAGTCGATGCCGGCGGAATTCGGCGCCGGGGTCGAGCTGCGCACCCGCCTCGTCGAAGACGCGATGGCGGCTCTGAACGCCGGCGACTTTGCGGCGCATGACGCGGCGGTGCGCGCGGCAGCGCTTTCGCTTCAGGCCGAGGGCTGCGCCGTGATCGCCTTCGCGCAGTTCAGCATGGCGCGGGCCGCTCCGGCTGCGCGTCAGGCACTCGGCGCGGGCGGCCCTGCGGTGCTCACCACGGTGGACAGCGCCGTCGCGGCACTGCGCGAGCGACTCGCGACGTCGCCAATGTGACTCGCGAGGGCGCCATGCCCTCCGGTCCGCATTGAGCCGCGAGGCAAGGCCTGTTCATGCCGTGCGGCCGGCCGTACCCCATGGGCCGCAGAAGCCCTGTCTCTATCGCAGCGCCTCGGCCACCCGCGCCGGGTTGAAGCCGACCTGCCGCTCGCCCCGCACCATCAACAGCGGCGTGCCGAAGCCCTGCAGTGCGGCGAAGCGGGCGGCGCAGTCCGCGTCGCGCTCGATGAAGCATTCGCGGAACGGTACGCGGTGCTCGCTGAACCAGGCGCGCGCCCAGTTGCAGTAGGCACAGGACACCGAGGAGAGCATCTCGATGTCGCCGGCCCGCGCCGACTCGGCCACCTCGGCGCCCAGCCGCCGCGCCTGCCACTCCCCCCAGCCGGCGTTGACCAGCGCCGTGCCAGCGACGAGCGCCACGAGGCCGATCAACGAGCGTGCGGAAGTGCGCATTCGATTCACTTTCTGCCCCGCAAGACGGGTGGGGCCATCGTGCGAGCCGATCGGGACGATATGGTTCCTCGGGGCCCCCTTTTCACACCGCCGCAGTCACCACCAGCTCGACCTTCCACTCCGGCTTGGCGAGCGCCGCCTGCACCGTGGCTCGCGGCGGCGCCGCGCCGGCCGGCAGCCACTTCTCGTACACCTCGTTGAGGGCTGGGAAGTCGCTCAGGTCGGCGATGAAGATCTGCACACGGAGCAGCTTGCCCTTGTCGCTGCCGGCACGCTCGAGCAGTGCGTCGATCGAGTCGAGCACCTGCGCGGTCTGCCCGCGAATGTCCTGGCTGCCGTCGGCGGCGACCTGTCCGGCCAGATAGACGGTGCCGTTGTGCACCGCCATCTCGGACAAGCGGGTGCCGACATCGAAGCGTTCAATCGTCATGAGCGTCCTTTGGCAGAAGTGTGGCCGGCGGCTTTGGTTTTCTCGCCGAACTTGCGTTCGGTGCCGGCCAGCAGTTTTTGAATGTTGGCGCTGTGCCGCCAGATCAGCAACACGCTCATCACCACGATGACCGCGGCCAGCGGGCCCGGCCGCCAGATGAGCAACTGATAGAAAGGCGCGAACGCTGCGGCGACGATCGACGCCAGCGACACGTAGCGAAAGAAGAACAGGATGATCGCGAAACTGGCCAGCGTGGCCAGCGCGAGAAACGGGTTGAAGGCCAGCAGCACCCCTGCCGCCGTGGCCACCCCCTTGCCGCCCTTGAAGCCGAAGAACACCGGCCACAAGTGGCCAACGAAGGCCGCGAGGCCAACCAGCGCCACCGTGCCCTGCCCCAGGCCATAGCCTGCGCCGAACTGCTGCACGGCCCACACCGGCACCGCGCCCTTGGCGGCGTCCAGCACGAGCGTCAGGATGGCGGCGGCCTTCTTGCCCGAACGCAGCACGTTGGTGGCCCCGGGGTTGCCCGAGCCGTAGCTGCGCGGGTCCGGCAGACCGAAGCTGCGGCTCACGATCACGCCGAACGACAGCGAGCCGATCAGGTAGGCGGCCAGAACGGCGAGCGCGGAATACAGGGAAGGCATTCGGCTATTTTGCCCGGCGGCAGGCTTGCTCCCTTTCCCTCTGGGAGAGGGTTGGGGTGAGGGCCGGCCCGGGCTGGCCGAGCGACATCACTGCGCGCAATGCACTGATCGTGCATTCACGAGCGCCAGTGCGGCACGCGGCTCGACGCCGACCAGAAAGCCGCGGCGCCCACCGTTGATGTAGATCAGCTGCAGCTCCATCACGCTCGCTTCCACGAACACCGGTATGGCCTTCTTCGTGCCGAACGGCGAAGTGCCGCCGACGAGATAGCCGCTGTGGCGCTGCGCCGCCTCGGGCTCGCAAGGCGCCACGCGCTTGCAGTCGATCTCGCGCGCCAGCGCCTTCAGGCCGACCTGCCGGTCGCCGTGCATCAGCACGATCAGCGGGCGGGCGTTCTCGTCCTGCATCACGAGCGTCTTGACGACGGCATGCTCGTCGACGCCAAGCTGGCGCGCCGACTCGGCCGTCCCGCCACGCTCCACGTAGTCGTAGGAATGCTCGGTGAAGGAGAGCTTCGCATGCTTGAGAAAGACGGTCGCGGGCGTCCCCGCACGGCCGTCGACCTCAGTTCTCATACCGGCGCGGAAACAGCACCCGGAACGTCGTCCCCGCCGTCGGCGTCGTCTCGAGCTCGATGGTCGCGTCGAGCAGTTCGCACAGCCGCTTGACGATGGACAGACCGACGCCCTCGCCGGCTTGCTGGTGAACGGGGCGGTCGTCTCGCGCAAGCTCGCGGCCAGCGTCTTGCGCGCTGCCGTGCCGGTCGCCGTCTGCGTCGTCGTCCAGCAGCTTCGCTTCCGCCGTTGCCTGCTCCATCGCACCCGCCAGCGGCGCGCCCGGCCCGGCGTGGAAACCGGGGCCTGTGTCTTCTATGGTCAGCACCCAGCGGCGCCCGTCGTCCGCGGCGCTCTCGCCCCAGCGCACGGAGACGCCCCCCGTCACGGTGTACTTCAGCGCGTTCAACATGAGGTTCTGGGCCACGCGCCTGACTTTCACCGCGTCGCCCTCCACCACCCAGGGCTGCGGCCCATCACCGTTCAGGGCCAGGCCGCGCTCGGTGGCGAGCGGCTGGTGGTCTTCGCACAGTTCGCGCAGCAGCGCCGCGGCGTCGAAGGGCTGGACCTGCCGATGTTCCTGTCCGGCCTGCAGCCGCGCGAAGTCGAGCACGTCGTCGAGCAAGGCATGCAGCGAGGAGACGTTTCGTGTCAACAGGCGCAGGAACTTGTCGCGAAGCGGGCTCTCGAGATCCCCGCGGCGGAGCACCGTGGTTGCGTTCGACACCACGCCGAGGTTGCCGCGCAGGTCGTGCGCGGCCTGGCGCCACAGCTCGCCGCGCTGCAGCTCGAGATCACGCACCTGTTCCAGCGCGCGCTCCAGATCCTTCACGTGCCCCGTGGCCTCGACCTGCTGCAGCGCGAAGTACTCGGCCGTGCTTTCGCTCACGCCGTCGTTGAACAGCTCGGCCAGTCGGCGGCGGGCTGCGAACACGACTTCCCGCGGCAACTCGGGACGAGCCCGCTCGAACCCCGCCAGCTCATCGACCAGGCACAAGTGCAGACGCCCCAGCTCGCACGTCACCTCCCGCAGGTCGTAGCCCTGGTGCCAGCGGTGCAGACCGTGCGCTGCGGCGTCCTCCACCTGGTCCGCCCTGGACGCGGCGCGCTCCTCGCCCGGTCGGGCGCGCAGAGCCTGCTCGAAAGAATCGAGAAGGCCGGGGATGTGGTCGTGCAGTTGAGACAGGGGCAGTGCCGCACCCGTCTTCAGCGCGGGATCGCCACGCACTGCTGTGCGCCACGCGCGCAGGATCGTTTCACGCCGATCGGCCAGGTGCTGCGCCAGCGCAGCGAGCCCTTCGTGCAGGGGATCGAGGCGGTCCATCGTGTCTCCAGGAGTCGGCAAGCCCGTCCAAGGGAAGGCGGGGCTTCGTGGGGGGTGTGCATTCTCCCGTGCCGGGGCTGCCGGCGGCAAAGCCCACAGTCGTTGTCGGGCAAGTTGCCGCCACGCGGTGGCTCTACCCCTGCCCCGCCGCCGCGCGCGCCCGGACTTCCTCCTGCAGCCGCAGCACGCGCCGCTGCAGCTTGCCGGTGGTGGTCATCGGCAGGGCGTCGATGAACTCGATTTCCTTGGGGTATTCATAGGGGGCGAGCCGGCCGCGCACGTGTTGCTGCAGCGCTTCGACGAGCGCGGCGTCGCCCTGCACGCCGCTCGCGAGCACCACGTAGGCCTTGACCAGTGCGCCGCGCTCGGCATCGGGCTTGGGCACAACGGCGGCGTTGGCCACGGCCGGGTGCTTGACCAGGCAGTTCTCGATCTCGCTCGGGCCGATGCGGTAGCCGGCCACCTTGAACACGTCGTCGCTGCGGCCCAGGTACCAGAGGTAGCCGTCGGCGTCCATGCTGGCGGTGTCGCCCGTGCGGCACCAGGAATCGTCGGCGTCGCCAGTGAACTTGGCGCGGGTGGCGGCATCGTTGTTCCAGTAGCCGAGAAAGAAGATCGGGTCGCGCTCGCCGTGCACGTCGCGCCGGTGCAGGGCCACGTCGCCCGGCGTGCCGCGCGGCACTTCCTCGCCGGCGTCGTCGATCACCGCGATGCGGTGGCCGGGATAGGCGCGACCCATGCTGCCGGCGCGCGCCGGCCAGCCGGGCTGGCCCTCGCCGCTCGCGCCGTTCTCGACGGTGAGGCCGCCGGCGCAGTTGCCGACGATGTAGTTGATCTCGGTCTGGCCGAACATCTCGTTGACGGTGAGGCCGAGCGCCTGCCGGACCCAGGCGAACACCGCGTCGCCCACCGCCTCGCCGGCGCTCATGAGGGCGCGCAACTGCAGGGCATATCGCTCGCGCGGGGCCGGCGCGGCTTTCATCATGGCCTTGAGCGCGGTCGGGAACAGGAAGCTGTGGGTGACCCCGTGGCGCTGCATCAGCTCGAAGGCGCGCAGCGGGTCGAAGCGGCCTTGCGTGCCGACGACGGTGCGGCCGAAGTAGAGCGTGGGCAGCAGCGCGTCCATCAGCCCGCCCGTCCATGCCCAGTCGGCCGGCGACCAGAACACGCTTTGCGTGTCCTGGCCTTGGCCGCCGGGCCCTTGGCCCTGCAATGGGCCCGCCCCCTTCCCGCTCCCCCTCGCGGGGGAGAGCCAATTCAAGCCCGGCCACAGCTCGCGCCACGCACCGTCGAAACCGTTCTGGCTGCAGACGAAGCCGGGCAGATTGCCGAGCAGCGCTCTTTGCGGAAGGAGCGCGCCCTTCGGCGGGCCGGTGGTGCCGCTGGTGTAGATGAGGATGGCGCCATCGCCGGCCTGCGTGGTCACGGCGGCATGGACCGGGGACTCGCGCTGCAGCGCGGCCTGCCAGCCGACTTCACCCGGCTCCGCCGCGGCTCCTGGATCGCCGCCGACCACCAGCACCGCCACCAGTTGCGGGCAGGCCGGCCGCGCCGCTCGAAGATTCGCGAGCGCGCCCGCATCGACGATCGCGAGCCGTGCGGCGCTGTCGTGCAGCCGGTACTCCAGCGCCTCGGGTCCGAACAACATCGACAGCGGCATGGCCACCGCGCCGACCTGCTGGATCGCAATGTGCGCTATCGCCGTCTCGGGCCGCTGCGGCAGCACCAGCGCGACGCGATCGCCGCGCTGCAGGCCCGCGCGTTCGAGGGCGTGCGCAAGACGGTTGGCCTCGGCCTGCAGTTCGGCATAGCTGACACGTGCGATACGGCCGTCCTCGGCCTCGTGGACGATGGCAGTGCGCTCGCGCGTGGCGGCGTCGCGCGCCCAGCGGCCGCAGCAGGCCTCGGCCAGATTGAACAACGGCGGCACCTGCCAGCGAAACCTGCGGTGCAGGTCTTCATGGTGATCGGCGGCGGTTGCGGCGGCGGTGGTTTCGGTCATGGCTGTACTCGATCGAATCGAACGAATGTGCATGCTAGGCTCGCCGCCGGTCCGAAGACAGCCCGCCATGCACGTCGATCTACAACTGCCGCTCGACCCCGCCACGGCGCAGGAACGACTGCGAACGCAAGGCTTTTGCGTGATGAACCCGGCAGCGATGACGCGGCTCACCCGGCAACCGCTCGAAGCCTTCGACGCGCTCGAACGCTACTGGCAGCACCTGCCGCCCGACCAGTACCTCAAGGACGGCGGGCGCTACCGCTTCCGCCGCCACGGCTGCTTCGTCCAGACCCTGGAGACGGCGGCGCTGCAGCCGACGGAGCACCGCGCCCACTGGCAACCGACCACCTACAACGCCCTGCACGGCGGCATGGAGCGCTGGTTCGAGCCGCTCGACGCGCAACTGCCCAGCGAGCCGGCCTGGGGCGCCCTGCTGCTCGGCCTGGGCGCCGTGTTCGCGAAGGTGCGCGCGCCGTCCGGCGGGCGCTGGTACATCGAGGCACACACCTTCCGCATCGACACCTCCGATGGCCTGGGCCGGCCCACCCCCGAAGGTGCCCACCGCGACGGCGTCGATTTCGTCGCCGTGGTGTTCGCCGGCCGGCGCGGCGTGCTCGGTGGCGAGACGCGCGTCTTCGAGGCGCAAGGCCCGCAGGGCGTGCGCTTCACGCTCGAAGAACCCTGGACCGCACTGCTGCTCGACGACCCCCGCGTGGTCCACGAGAGCACACCCATCCAGCCGCTCGATCCCCTCACCAAGGGCTGGCGCGACACGCTCGTGCTGACTTATCGGTCCGGGGGCTTTCAGGCGCCGGTCTGAGCCCCGAGGGCCGCAGGCGACAGCTTCGCAACGCCGTCTCGAAACGCCGCCGCGTCTTCGGACAGCGCCTCTTCCCATGAGCCGCCGCCCTGCAACAGCCGCTGATCCGGTAGGTGCAGCGGCTCGGCCTGTCGGCACGGGTCGACCGCCACATGCAGGCAGGCAAAGCCGTAGGCGGCACCCATGCGGGCGATGCACTCGTCGTTGCCCGACCCGCGGGCGTTGCTCTTGAACAAGGACGCCTTCTGGCTGCCGAGCCAAGTCACAGGCTCCGAGGTAGCGCCCACGCGAACGATCGGCGTTCCCTGCATCCGTACCATCCAGTTGAGCCAGATATCGTCCGCATCAGGGCTCAAGCACAAGAACCGCGCGTCGTCAGTCGCGTCGGAATGCAAGCAGCCGGGGGGGTAGAGCACCCCGCCGATGCCGGTGAAGAAGAGCGGCGCATCCGGCCCGGTGCGCTCGGTCTGCTTGGGCCAGACGTGGTAGCGCCGCGGCCGTCCCGCCTCATCGAACTGCACGAGGTGAGCCCGCTGGCAGATGACGGCCGAAGGGTGGGCACGGTGGCCCGCCAGCAACGAGGCCAGCCAGTCGCGCGGATAGCAGACATCGTCATCGGCTGTCACCCAAACGGCAGCCGGATCGCTCATCAGGGCAGGTATCGCTTTCTTGTACACCCGCCAGTCGTCGTCGCACAAGGCGATGCGCAAACCGCGGGCTTGCAGGCATGTGACCGAGCGCGGCAGCAGGGCGGCATGCGGTGCATACAACCACAGCACGACCTCGTCCGCCCGCGTCGACTGGTTCAACAAGGTCTTCAGTGTGAGCGCGAGGGTCGGAAAGCGCGGCGGGTACGACGTCAGCGTGACGCACACGCGCATGGCGATATCGCTCGCCGCTTGCGGGCGTCTCCACGGCAGGCACCACTCTATGCGCGTACGAGCGGGCGCCAGCAGGCGCCGAAGGCCCTGGCTGATCGAAGCCAGCTTGTGTCGCCACGGTTTGCTCAAAGAGCGCTTCAGTTTCCGCCAGAACTTTTGTGGCAAGCGACTCTCCCCTACCCGAGACGGAGACGATTGTCACCCGTGGCTGAAAGCGCGCACGGGCAGCCGTTCTCGCTCCCACGGACGAATCGTGCCGCCAGTGGTCCGATGCCAAGCGTGGACAATCCCCGAACCGCCTCGACTCACCGCATGACCGCCCCGCCTCGCACCCATCTCTACCGCCGGCTGCTGCGCCGCGTTCGCCCGTACTGGCGCACCTTCGCGCTGGGTGTAGTGGCGATGGTGGTCTATGCCGCCACGGAGACGGCGCTGCCGGCGCTGCTCAAGGAACTGCTCGACGGCAGCTTCGTCGAGAAGGACCCGAGCGCCATCCACCTGATGCCGGTTCTCATCGTGCTGCTGTTTCTGGTGCGCGGCCTGGCCGATTTCGGCCACAGCGTGGCGCTCGCCAGCGTCGCGCAGAAGGTGCTGGCCGATCTGCGCACCGACCTGTTCGGCAAGCTGCTCACGCTGCCGACCCACCACTTCGACACCCACACCGGCGCCTCGCTGGTCTCCAAGCTCACCTACAACACCTCGCAGGTCACGCCGATCATCACCACCGCGCTCGTCACGGTGGTGCGCGACAGCCTCACGGTGCTGGGGCTGCTGGGCTACATGCTCTATCAGAACTGGCGGCTCTCGCTGGTGTTCTTCACCGTGCTGCCGCTGATCGCCTGGGTGATCCGCGCGGCGAGCCGGCGGCTGCGCGGCCTGTCGCGCGAACAGCAGAAGACGCAGGCCTCGATGGTGCACGTGATCAACGAAGCGATCCGGGCGCACCGCGAGATCAAGGTGTTCGGAGGCGCAAGCTACGAGGCCGGGCGTTTCTTCAAGGTCGTGCACCAGTTGCGCCGCTACGCCATGAAGGTGACCGCCACTGCCGCGGCCAACGGGCCGGTGGTGCAGGGCATCGCGGTGCTGGCGCTGGCCGCCATCATCTATTACGCCGCGCTGCAGTCGCGCCAGAACCAGCTCACCGTGGGCGGCTTCGTGTCCTTCTTCGGCGCGATGGCGCTGCTGCTGGCGCCGCTCAAGCGCCTGTCCAACGTCAACGAAGTGCTGCAGCGCGGCCTGGCCGCGGCCGACAGCGTGTTCGAGCTGCTCGATGCGACGGTCGAGCCCGACACCGGCACGCGGCGCATCGAGCGGGCTCAGGGCGCCGTGCGCTTCGAGGACGTGAGCCTGCGCTATCCGCAGGCCGAGCGCGACGCGCTGCACGGCGTGAACCTCGACATCCGGCCTGGTGAAACGCTCGCCCTCGTGGGCGCTTCGGGCAGCGGCAAGACCTCGCTGATGGCGCTGATCCCGCGCTTTTACGTGCCCGACGGCGGCCGCGTGCTGCTCGACGGCATCGACGTGCGCGAGCTCCGTCTCGCCGACCTGCGCGCGAACATCGCGCTGGTGACGCAGCACACCGTGCTGTTCAACGACACCATCGCCGCCAATATCGCCTACGGCGCCGAGCGGGAGGTGAGCGACGCGCAGATCGCCGATGCCGCCGAGGCGGCGCACGCCATGGAGTTCATCCGCGATCTGCCGCAGGGCCTGCACACCCAGGTCGGCGAGAACGGTGCGCGCCTTTCCGGCGGTCAGCGTCAGCGCCTGGCCATCGCCCGCGCGCTGCTCAAGGACGCGCCGATCCTGCTGCTCGACGAGGCCACCTCGGCGCTCGACACCGCAAGCGAGCGAGCGGTGCAGGCGGCCATCGAAAACCTCAAGCGAGGCCGCACCACGATCATGATCGCGCACCGCCTCTCGACCATCGTCAACGCCGAGCGCATCGTCGTCATGGACCAGGGCCGCATCGCAGAGGTCGGCAGTCACGCCGAACTGGTCGAGCGCGGCGGCATCTACAGCCGCCTGCACCGGCTGCAGTTCGCCGAGGCTGACGCGCCGGCCGCCGCCGGTTGAGCGCACGCACCGCGAGATGCAGCGCATCCTGGTGATCCGCCTGTCGGCGCTGGGCGACGTGGTGATGGCTTCGGGCCTGATCCCTGCGCTGCGCGCGCTGTGGCCGCAGGCGCACATCGCCTGGCTGGTCGAGCCGGCGGCGGCACCGCTGCTCAGCCACAACCCCCGGCTCGACGAGGTGATCGTCTGGCCGCGCGGCGAATGGCAGCGGCTGTGGCGAGAGCGGCGATTCATCGAACTGTGGCGGCACTTTTCCGCGCTGCGCGCCACGCTGCGCGAGCGGCGCTTCGACCTTGTGCTCGACGCCCAGGGACTGCTCAAGAGCGGCCTGTGGTCGTGGCTGAGCGGCGCGCCGCGGCGGCTCTCGCTGATCGGCCGCGAGAGCAGCCACCGCCTCGCCACCGAGCGCGTCGTGCCGCCGGCCCAGGTCGGCATGCGACTGATCGGGGCGGAGTACCGGCACCTCGCGAAGCACCTCGGCGCGCCGGCCGAGGCGTTTCGGCTCGACCTCGCCGTGGGCGACGAGGCGCGGCGCAAGGTCCGCGACAAACTCGCCGGTGCCGAGCTGCGGGCGGCCGCCCGCGAACACAGCGCCCTGGCGGCCTTGCGGGCGGCCTCGTCCGAGCCGGGCCCTGCGGCGTCACCGGCCGCGGCCTCGCCCGCCCGCTACGTCGTGCTCTGCCCCTTCACCACCCGCCCTCAGAAACACTGGTTCGAAGACCGCTGGCAGGCACTGGCGCAGCGCTTTCTGGAAAGCGGCCTGCGGCCGGTCCTCCTGGGCGGCCCGAGCGACCGCGAGGCCGCGGAGCGTATCGCCGCTGGCGTGCCGGGCCTCGTCAACCTGGCCGGCGTGCTGCCGCTCGATGAAAGCGTCGCCGCCATCGGCGACGCCGCCGTGCTGATCGGCGTGGACACCGGCCTCACGCACATGGCGGTGGCGCTCGGCGTGCCGAGCGTCGCCCTGTTCGGCTCGACCCGGCCCTACCTCGACACCGGCTCGGCACGCAGCGTCGTGCTCTACGAGCACCTGCCCTGCGCGCCCTGCCGCCGCCACCCGACCTGCGGCGGCCGCTTCGACTGCATGCGCGCCTTCGAAGCCGAACGCGTGTTCGACGACGCCCTGCGCGTGCTGGCCGGCACGGTGAGCATCCGGCTGACACCGCTGTGAAGACGCTGCACGTCGAGGCCGGCATGCACCTGTACGGCGGTGCCTTGCAGGTGGTCTTTCTGCTCCAGGGGCTCAGGGCGCGTGGCGAGGAAGCGGTGCTCGTCTGCCCCCGCGGCAGCGCCATCGCGGCGGCGGCCCGGCAGCATGCGGCGCGCGTGCACGAGATCGACATGAAAGGCGACCTCGATATCGGCCTGGTGAGCCGGCTGCGCCGCCTGATCCGCGCCGAGCGGCCCGACATCGTGCACCTGCACAGCCGCCGCGGCAGCGACCTTTGGGGCGGACTCGCCGCGCGGCGCGAAGCTGTGCCCGCAGTGCTGAGCCGGCGCGTCGATAACCCGGAGCCGCGCTGGTGGGTATCGCGCAAGTACCGGCTCTATGCGCGCGTGATCGCCATCTCCAACGGCATCCGCGAAGTGCTGCTGGCCGAGGGCGTGCCGCCCGAGCGCGTGGTGTGCGTACACAGCGCGGTCGATACGAAACGGTATCGGCCGGGCCGCGCCGGCAGGGCCTGGTTGCGCACGGAATTCGGGCTGGCCGGCGACGAACTCACGCTCGCCATGGCCGCGCAGTTCATTGCCCGCAAGGGCCATCGCACGCTGCTCGCAGCGCTGCCTTCGGTGCTGACGGCGCACCCGCACACGCGGGTATTGCTGTTCGGCCAGGGGCCCGAGCTGGAGCCGGTCCGCCGCCTCGTGAACCAGGCAGGGCTTGCCGAGCGCGTGGTGTTTGCCGGCTTTCGCAGCGATCTCGAGCGCGTGCTGCCCTGCGTCGATGTGATGGTGCACCCCGCCGAGATGGAGGGCCTGGGCGTGGCACTCCTGCAGGCTGCGGCCTGCGGGCTGCCGATCGTCGCCGGGCGCGCCGGCGGCATTCCCGAGATCGTTCGGCCGGGTCTCAACGGCGAGTTGATCGAGCCGGGCGATGCTGCGGCGCTGGCGACTCACCTCGTGCGGCTGCTCGGCGACGAGGCACTGCGCGAGCGCTACGGCGCCGCCGGGCGGGAGCTGGCGCTGCGCGAGTTTTCGCTCGACGCCATGGTGGACGGCAACCGCGAGGTTTACCGTGCAGTGCTCGCGGCTCGTGCGCCGCGCTGAGCACGGCACTCGCTCACCCGCGGAACTCCCGGCGTCCCGCTCCTCCCGACAGGCTCCCTCATGCGCCCGACGGGCCCCGCAAGCCAGCAAAGCCGAAGCCATCCCATGCACATCGCCTTCTTCGCAGAACAGCTCTACTACCTGCCGCAGTTCTCGCCCGTGATCCGCTGCCTGCTGGCGCGCGGCCACCGCGTCACCACGCTGCTGAGGCTCGACGCGGCCCTGCGCGACATGCCCTTGCCTGCCTTCGAAACGC
>NZ_JACDCW010000013.1 GCF_013817345.1 Methylibium sp. | reverse complement strand
CAGCTCCACCAACGCGTCGTGGCCGCCGCCCGGCGCCGGCGCCGCTGCGGCCACGACGCCGCTCGGCTGGCCGGCGTCGCCGCTCCAGTACACCTCCTGCCCCGCGGCCATCGGCGCCTCGCCGTGCAAGGGCAGGGCGCGGCGCTTGAGGGTGCCGCGGTACTGGCTGCGCGCGACCACCTCCTGGCCCGGATAGCAGCCTTTCTGGAAATTCACGCCGCCCACCAGTTCGTAGTTCAACATCTGCGGCACGAAGGCTTCCACGGTGGCGGCCTGCACCGGTGCGACGCCGCTCTGCACCTCGAGCCAGTCCCAGACCGGCAGGCTCAGGGCGGGCAGGGCTTCGAGTATTTCGGCCGCCGATTCGGCCGGCGCCGCGCACAGCCAGCGTGGCTGGCCGGCACCGTCGGGCAGGCGCACGACGCTGACGCCGTTTTCGAGCAGCCGGTGGCCCCAGACGGGCAGGGCCGCGGTGCCGCTGGCGGCGGCCTGCAGCCAGGCACCGGCCTGCGCACCGCTCAAGCCGAGCAGCGAAACCGGCGCGGTGATTTCTTCGAGCTGCACCTTGGCGCGCAGCACGAACATGCGCAGGCGCTTGAGCGTTGCAGGCAGCAGATCGGCTCGGCACGCCAGCCAGATCTCGTCGTGGCTGCGCTTGAAGCCGACGAAGCTCGCCAGCATGCGACCCTTCGCCGAACACGGGGCAGCCAGCCGGGCTTCGCCGAGGCCGAGGCCGGTGAAGTCGTTGGTCAACTGGCTGTGCAGGAAGGCCGCGGCGTCGGCGCCACGTGCGCCGATCAGGCCGGTGTGGTCGAGGCGCACGGCACCTTCGGGCGCAATCTCGGTCGCAGGAGTAGATGTCATGCGCTGATTATCATCAGCGCCGCATGGAACAACCCCACTGACGATGAAGCGCGTGTTCAAGCTAGGGCTGCTGCTGGCGCTGGTGCTGCTGGTGGGCGCGGCCGCGGCGGCCTTCTGGTGGTTGCAGCGGCCGCTGCCGCTCGCCGCTCCGAGCGTCGAGTTGTCGATCGAGTCCGGCACGGCACCGCGCCAGATCGCTCAAGCCTGGGTCGACGCCGGCGTGCAGGTGCCGCCGCGGCTGCTCTATGAATGGTTCCGATGGTCTGGCGAGGCGCGCAATATCCGCGCCGGCAGCTACGAGATCCGCACGGGCGAAACCCCCGTGTCGCTGCTGCACATGATGGTGCGCGGCGACGTCACCATGGCCACGGTGCGCCTGATCGAAGGCTGGAACTTTCGTCAGTTGCGGGCCGAGTTGGCCAAGGCCGAAGCGCTCGTGCCCAGCACCGTAGCGATGAACGACACCGAGCTGATGGCGGCTCTGGGCACGCCCGGCGTCGCGCCCGAAGGCCGTTTTTTCCCGGACACCTACAGCTATCACAAGGGCGCGACCGACCTGTCGGTGCTGCAGCGGGCCTATCGCGCGATGCAGGGCCGTCTGGAGGCCGCCTGGGCGCAGCGTGACGCGTCCACGCCGCTGAAGAGTCCCGATGAGGCCTTGATCCTGGCCTCCATCGTCGAGAAGGAAACCGGCCAGGCCGACGATCGCGGCAAGGTCGCGGGCGTGTTCGTGAACCGGCTGCGCATCGGCATGCCGCTGCAGACGGACCCGACGGTCATTTACGGCCTCGGCGAGTCTTTCGACGGCAACCTGCGCAAGCGCGACCTGCAGGCCGATACGCCCTACAACACCTACACGCGGCGCGGCCTGCCGCCCACGCCGATCGCCATGCCGGGCAAGGCTTCGCTGCTGGCCGCGGTGAAGCCGGAGGCGACCAAGGCGCTCTACTTCGTTTCTCGCGGCGACGGCAGCAGCGTCTTCAGCACCAACCTCGGCGACCACAACCGGGCGGTGAAAAAGTACCAGCGCGGCATTGGCCGCGACACACCGCGGTGAGCACCGCAGCAGGCCGCTTCGTCACTTTCGAGGGCATCGACGGCGCCGGCAAGTCGAGCCATCTCGAGGCGGTGGCCGAGCGGTGGCGTGGGCAGAGCCTGGAGGTCGTGCGCACGCGCGAACCCGGCGGCACGCCGCTGGCGGAGAGCCTGCGCGAACTGGTGCTTCACCGAAGCATGGATGCGCTGACCGAGGCCCTGCTCATCTTCGCGGCGCGGCGCGATCACCTGCAGCAGTGCATCGAGCCGGCGCTGGCGCGCGGCGCGGTGGTGCTGTGCGACCGTTATACCGATGCGACCTTCGCCTACCAGGGCGCAGGCCGCGGCTTCGATCTCGCAGTGCTGTCTGCGCTCGAAAGCTGGGTGCAAGCCACGGGGGGCGGCACGCGACAGCCCGACCTGACCTTGTGGTTCGACCTCGATCCCGCCGTGGCTGCGGGGCGCGTCGCCGCCGCGCGCACGCCCGATCGCTTCGAGCAGCAGGACGAGGCCTTCTTCCGGCGCGTGCGAGACGGCTATCGAACGCGCGCGGCCGCAGCACCCCAGCGCTTCGCCCGCATCGACGCGGCGCAGCCGCGCGAGCAGGTGGCCGCGCAGATCGTCGGCGTGCTGCAGGAGCGTGGCTGGTGAGCGCCGCGCTCGCTCCCTGGCTGCTGGCGCCGCTTGCGCAGGCACTGCAAACCACGCGCGGCCATGCGCTGCTCATTCACGGGCCGCGCGGTGTCGGCCAGTTCGAGCTGGCCCTGGCTCTTGCCGCCGCCTGGCTGTGCGAGGGCGAGCCCGAGGCGCGGCCTTCGGGCCAGGCTTGCGGCGTTTGCGGCGCCTGCCGGCTGATCGCCGCGCGCACGCATCCGGACTTGCTGGTGCTGGTGCCCGAGGCGCTGCAGCAGACCCTCGGCTGGAGCACCACCGAGGAAGCCGCCGACGGCGAAGGCGGCAAGGGGCGCAAGCCGAGCAAGGAGATCCGCGTGGAAGCGGTGCGCGCCGCGGTGGCGTTCTCGCAGAAGACATCGACCCGCGGCGGCGCGAAGGTGAGCGTGCTGTACCCGGCCGAGCGGATCAACCCCACCAGCGCCAACATGCTGCTCAAGACGCTTGAAGAACCGCCCGGCCGTGCGCGCTTCATCCTGGCGAGCGCCGCGCCTCAGCAGTTGTTGCCCACGGTGCGCAGCCGATGCCAGGCGCTGCGGCTGCCACTGCCGCCGCAGCAAGATGCAATCGACTGGCTCGAAGCCGAGCGTGTGAGCCAACCCGAGGTGCTGCTCGCCGCAGCGGGCGGCGCGCCGCTCGAAGCGCTGGAGCGGCTTGCACTGGGCATCACCGCCGAGGCCTGGCTGCGGCTGCCGCGCGAGGTGCAGGCCGGGCAAAGCGCCACGCTGGCCGCCTGGCCGCTGCCGCTGGCGATCGACGCGCTGCAAAAGCTTTGCCACGATGCGCTGGCCGCAGCGGTCGGCGCCGCGCCGCGTTACTTCGGCGCGCAAAGCGTTCCGAAAGCGGGTGACGTGGCCCGACTCACCGCCTGCGGCGCCGTGCTTCGCGGCGAGATGCGCCGTGCCGAACACCCTTGGAATGCCGCGCTCGGCATCGAAGCGCTGGTGCAGCAATTGCGCCGGGCAATGCAGCCGGCCACGTTGCCGACAACTCTGCCGCAAGTCGCACGGTCTTCGACGTTGCGGCGCGCTGCCGAATAGAGTCCGGTGGATACACTGAAACCATGAGTGAAGTGAACCTGCGGAGCCCACCGGCGATCGCCACCACCGCGCGGCCGAGCGTGATCCAGCTCGTCTTTCGCGAGAAGGGCGCGCTGTATGCGGCCTACATCCCCCTCTTCACCGACGGCGGGCTGTTCGTGCCGACCAATCGCGAATACAAGCTCGGCGAAGACATCTACCTGCTGCTGTCGCTGCCGGAAGATCCGCAGCGTTATCCGGTGGCCGGCAAGGTCGGCTGGGTGACGCCGGCCAACGCCTCGGGCGGGCGCACGCAGGGCGTGGGCGTGCGCTTTCCCACCGATGAGAAAACGCGCATGCTCAAGGTCAGGATCGAGGAGATCCTCGGTACCTCGCTTTCCTCGGCCAAGCCGACGCAAACGCTCTGAGTCGTTCTGTCGCGTATTGACGCAGCTTCGCGCGACGCGGCCCTAGAAAACACGTGCTCCAGCTGCTGAGGCACAGTGTCGGCACCATGTTCGTCGATTCCCACTGCCACCTCAGCGACCCGCAACTGCAGGCCGAGTTGCCCGCCATCCGCGCGGCCATGGCGCGCGAGCGCGTCGACCGTGCGCTCGTGATCTGCACCACGCTGGAGGAGTTCGAGACGGTTCATTCTCTGGCGATGGCTCACGAGAACTTCTGGTGTTCGGCCGGCGTGCATCCTGACAACGAAGACGTGCGCGAGCCGAGCGTGGAGAACCTGCTCGAGCTGGCGGCCAAACCGCGCGTGGTGGCCATCGGCGAGACCGGCCTGGACTACTACCGCCTGGGCGAACGCACGGTGGCCGACATGGCCTGGCAGCGCGAGCGTTTCCGCGTGCACATCCGCGCGGCGCGGCAGGCCGGGTTGCCGCTTGTCATCCACACGCGCTCGGCCTCCGAGGACACGCTGGCGATCCTGCGCGAGGACGGCGTTTCCGGTGCGGGGACTCCGGCACACGGCGTTTTTCATTGCTTCACGGAAACCCGCAAGGTGGCCCGCGAGGCCTTGGCCCTGGGCTTCATGATCTCCTTTTCGGGCATCCTGACCTTCAAAAACGCGACCGAGCTTCATGAGGTGGCGCGCGAGGTGCCACTGGATCGCTGCCTGATCGAGACCGACAGCCCCTACCTCGCGCCGGTGCCCCATCGGGGCAAGATCAACAACCCGTCTTTCGTGCCTCTGGTGGCTGCCAGGCTGGCGGAGCTCAAGGGCTGCAGCGTCGAAGCCGTGGCTGAAGCAACTCGCCACAATTTCGAGAGATTGTTCAATGTTCCGGCCGCTGGCAGTTCGTAGTGACTTGATAAACGACATGAAGTACATCGCCTATCTGGCTGTTGAACTTGGATTTTCTTCTTCGCTTGCTGGTTCGTACGAGGATTTTTTTCGGGCTGTCCACGGCAACGACGCCGCAGCCGTCGAAGCGCTGGTCGCGCGCGGTTTCGATCCCAACGCCCCCGATCCGAGAGGCCAGCCGGCGCTGATGCGCGCGCTCGATGCCGGCGCGAGCGACGTGGCGCTGACGATTGCCCGGCTGCCCGGCACCGACGTCAATGTCCAAAACCCGGACGGCGAAACGCCGCTGATGAAGGCGGCCATGAAAGGCAACATCGCCTTGTGCCGCGCCCTGATCGAACGCGGCGCCGACGTCAACCGGCCCGGCTGGACGCCTTTGCATTACGCGGCGGCCGGCGATTCGCTCCCGGCCCTGCGGCTGCTACTGGCGGAGGGAGCGGCGGTGGATGCCCGCGCACCCAACGGCCGCACGCCGTTGATGATGGCCGCGCTCTACGCTGACGAGAGGCTGGTCGAGACCTTGCTGGCCGCAGGCGCCGACTTGGGCGCACGCGAAAGGGACGGTGCCACGGCAGCCGACCTGGCCGGCGCAGGAGGTCGGGAGTGGCTGGCTCGAAAGCTGGCGGAACGTGCCGACGGGTCAACTACCGGGCGCTGAGGGGACGAGCGGTGCGCCGTTCGGGGTGGGCAGCGCGCTCCGGGTCGCCGTGTAGAAAGTTTGTCGCGCCGGCGCCTCAGCTACCTTGCGACATATGCACTGTTCCGACCGCCTGCGACAGCCGCAGCGCGTGTCAGGTGAATTCCGACACCGTCTATGGCGCTGCCCCGACTACGGCGCACGCCCCGGGCTGCCTACAGTTGCGGTCATGCCAGCCAACCGAGGTGATCCCATGCTGCCGATTCGTACTCCGTCCAACCCTTTTGCACTGCTGATGGACCCGGAGACGGTGCTCCAGGCCATCGAGCGTTCGGATCGTCTGGGCCGCCTGCAAAGCCGCATCTGCCGCCCGCTCGACAAGCCGCTGATCCCGCGCGTCGCCAAGGAAGTGATCGAGTTCGACCGCAAGGTCGACGCCATTCGTTACCGCGGCGAGTGATCCTCGAGCTGCTTAGGCAGCCCGCTCAGCTTGTCGCCAGGCTGGGTACGCTTTCCCGCCCGACCCGCATCGCCTGCACGTTCAAGGCGGCGAATGCGCCGGCCACGATGCCGGCAACCGCCAGCAAGGCGCCCGCGGACAGCATGGCCAGGCCCGTGACGCCCTGACCGACGGAGCAGCCCAGAGCAGTCACGCCTCCGAAACCCATCAGTGCGCCGCCGGCAAGATGACCGCGCAGTTCGTCGGCCGTCTTGAAAGACTCCACGCGAAACTCGCCGCGCAGCCGCGCTGAGACGAAACTACCCAGCACCACGCCCAGGGTCAGCAAGACGCCGAAGCTCGCTCTGGTGTTCTGGTCGGTCCAGAACGTGAGCAGATCCAGCACGTGCGCAAGCGGGGCCGTGAAGCTGAGCGCTTCAGGCCGCCGGGATTGCGTGCCGAGCCAGGCCGCCTCCAGGGTTTCGGGGTGCTCCGAAATGAAACCGACATGCCCGGTAAGCCACCAGCACACGGGCACCAGCGCACCCACGACGACCCCGCCCATCCAGTGCACCGGCTTCATCGAAGCCCGAGCGCGCCACAGCCACGTGCCGGCGATGCCCAGCACGGCCAGCAGCACGACCCATCGCAACATGGCGGCCGATGCGGGCAGCAGCACGGCGAGCAGTGAGCCGAGGTCTTGCGGCCGGCCGAGCTGAAGGCTCCAGGTGTCGAGCCCTTGCACGCGGACTTCCGCCAGCACGCCGCGCAGCGTCATCTGTGCCACCACGGCCGCGACGAGCAGCGTCACCAGCGATTTGAGATTGCCGGACCCGGCCTTGACCAGGCTGCGCTGAGGGCACCCGGCCGCCAGCACCATGCCGTACCCGAACAGGACGCCGCCAACCAGGTAGGAAAGCCAGACGAAGCGCTCGCTCCACGGCAGCGAGCGCTCGGCATCGAACACCTGCAAGCCGATCAACAGCTGCGAGCCGAGTCCGGCGACCGCCACTGCGAGCACCCAGGTCATCAGGCGGGCTTGCCCGCGAAAGACGAACCAATCGGCAATGGCGCCGCGAATGCAAAAGCGCGAAGCCTGCCCCGCCGCGCCGAGCAGCACGCCGATGAGCAAAGCGCCCCAGACGACGGCCTGGGTGGCTGTTTCAGGGTCGAGTTGAAGTTCCATGATCGGGATTGGCGACGCGCCGCACTGGCTCGATAAAACAACCCGCGATTGTGCCGGGCGCCTGCCGCTGCCTGTCAGACGCGTTCGGGAAGCCAGCGCGGATCGCCGGGCCGATAGGATGCCGCATGAACCCCCTGCTTCCCTGGCTGGCCATTGCCGCGGCCACCTTGCTCATCGGCGCCTACGAACTGCACCTTGTTCTGACCGGGCACCGCAGCCCCGAGGCGACGGCGCGTTCGGCGCATTCCCGGCTGCGGGGCGAGTGGGTCGCGGCGCTCGCGGTGCAGCCGGGCTCGGAAATCCTTGCCGTGCAGACGCTCAGAAATTCGCTGATGTCGGCCACCATCACGGCATCGACCGCAGCACTCGCACTGATGGGCAGCGTTTCGCTCGCTGCTTCGTCTGCCATCAGGAACGGCACGCTGTGGGCGCCGCCGCAGAACTCGGCGCGGCTTGTGCTGGAGCTGATGCTGCTGGCCACGTTGTTCGCTTCCTATTTGTGTTCGGCCATGGCGATGCGCTACTTCAGCCAGGCCGGCTTCGTGCTTTCGCTGCCCGTCGGCTCGCCGGCGCGCGAGCGTCGCAACCCGATGGCCACGGCATACGTGCAGCGCGCCAGCGTGTTGTACAGCTGGGGTCTGCGTCTGTTTCTCTTCGTGGCGCCGATCGGCGCCGGCCTGGTCAACCCGATCGCGATGCCTTTCGCGGCGCTGGCGCTGATCGTCGTGCTGCGGCTTTTCGACCGGGCGCCCGATGTCCCTGTCCCGGGGCAGGCGCCCGCCCCTTAGTAAGCCCATCGGCCATTCACCATGAACGCTTTCGAGCAGCCCCTGTTCCCCCGTTTCGAACAGCTTCGCATGGAGGTGGGCGACGGAATTCACATCGCGGCGGTCATCGGAGGCACCGGCGCGCCGCTGCTGTTGCTGCACGGCCATCCGCAGACGCATGCCATCTGGCACCGCGTTGCGCCCGTTCTTGCGCAGCATCGCACCGTGGTCGCTGCCGACCTGCGCGGCTACGGGGACTCGACCAAGCCGAGTGGCGCGGCCGATCATGAGAACTACTCGAAGCGAGCCATGGCGCGTGACCCGCTCGCACTGATGCACGCGCTCGGTTTCGAACGGTTCGATGTGCTGGCCCACGACCGCGGCGCGCGGGTCGCCCACCGTCTGGCCATGGACCGCCCCGAGGCAGTCCAACGTCTCGTGCTGCTCGACATCGCACCCACCCTGGCGATGTACGAGCAGACGACCGAGGCGTTTGCCCGGGCCTATTGGCATTGGTTCTTCCTCATCCAGCCCGCGCCGCTGCCCGAACGGCTCATCCAGGCCGACCCTGCCAGCTACGTTCGCGACGTGATGAGCCGAGGCAGCGCCGGCCTCGGCGCTTTCGATCCGCGCGCGTTGGCCGAGTACGAGCGCTGCATTGCGCTTCCGGGCGCCGCGCACGGGCTGTGCGAGGACTACCGCGCGTCGGCCGGCATCGACCTCGAACACGACCGCGCCGACCGCGATGCCGGCCGCCTGCTCGAGCAACCGCTGCTGGCGCTTTGGGGCGAGCAGGGCGTCGTTCACCGGTGCTTCCGCCCGCTCGATGAATGGCGCCGCGTCGCGCGAGACGTGAAGGGCGAAGCACTTGCCTGCGGTCACTACATCCCCGAGGAAGCGCCCGAGGCCTTGCTCGCAAGCGTGGTGCCGTTTCTTTCCTGATCGGCCTGATCAAGCCGAGCCAGCCCCGGCCCGGGCGACCGACTGGCGATGCCCCTCAGTCGCCCAGGCGCAGCAGCTTCAGCTTGCTCGCGAGCGCAGCCTTGGAAATGGCGCCGACATGGCGCGCGACCAAACGGCCCTCGGCGTCGTAGAACAGCGTTGTCGGCAGGCCCCTGGCGCCGACCGCCGGACGCAACGCCGAAGCAGCGTCGAGCAGCACGTTGTCGAGCGCGAGGATTTCCTCGTACAGGTAGCGCCGCACCACGGCCGCGCTTTCGCCCTGGTTGGCGAACACGAAACGAACCGCGGTCTCGCGCTCCTGGGCCAGCGCGAGCATCGGCATCTCTTCGCGGCACGGCGGGCACCATGTGGCCCACAGGTTGACGACGGTCGGCTGCCCTTTGGCGAAGGTGGGCAGATCGACCGGAGCTCCCTCCAGCGTCACCAGGGGCACGCGGGGCAGTGCGGACTCGCTGGAGGTGCCGGCCGCAAGGCCCGGCCCGCCGAGAAGCGCAAGCACGAGCGCGAGAAAAGGAGCTAGCAGGCGCAGGCGAAGGTGGCGGGCGTGGAGGGGGATCATGGTGGCGAAGGCAAACGCGACGCTGGAGAGCATAGGCCCGGCCAACGGCCCGAGGAACGGCCCGGATTCCTCGGCGGGTTTCCCCCCATCGCAATAACTTCTGCAATCGCTAATATTCGCCACAAATGATATCCGGCTGAGCCGCTTTTCAGGCGCGCCGCAGACCGGTGCTTTCGAGTCGCGAAAGGGCAGTGTGGATTCACAAGGCAAACCGGTCGGGCGCTTGATCAAGGCACCGGAAAACTTCGTCGATGCGGCGGGCGTACGGCAAGTCTTCGCCGAAGCCCGCAGCGGGCGCCGGGACTTCATTCGACAGGCCTTCGCGGCGGCTGGCGCTGCGGCGACGGCGCCCCTGGCACTGGCGGCGGCCGATCCGGTGTCGGCCGACGGGGGCGACCCGCACATCTTGAACCTGCCCGCACACAGCTTGGGCCTGGGCCAGCCGGTGGCCACCGACGGCTACGGCAATCCCTCCAAGTTCGAAGCCAACGTGCAGCGCCGCCGCAGCCCGGGCCTCACGCAGACGACGCAGGCCTCGGTGTCTTTTGCGCCGCTGCAGTCGCTGTTCGGCATCGTCACGCCCAGCGGACTGCACTTCGAGCGGCATCACCAGGGCTGGTGGGACGTGGACCCATCCAAACACCGGTTGATGATCAATGGCTCCGACGCGAACCTCGTGAAGACCCCGCGCGTGTTCACGATGGACGAGCTCATGCGTCTGCCTTCGGTGTCGCGCTTTCACTTCATCGAATGCGGCGCCAACACCGGCATGGAGTGGGGCAATGCCGCGGTGCCGACCTGCCAGTACACGCACGGCATGCTGAGCTGCAGTGAGTTCACCGGCGTGCCGCTGCGAACGCTGTTCGAGCTGTGCGGCGTGGACTACAAGCGCGGCCGCTTCGTGCTCGGCGAAGGGGCCGACGGCTCCTCGATGACGCGCACACTGCCGATGGAGCTGGTGGAAAGCGGCGAGGTGTTCGTCGCCTACGGCCAGAACGGCGAGATGCTTCGCCCCGAAAACGGTTACCCGCTGCGCCTGGTCGTGCCCGGCGTGCAAGGTGTGAGCTGGGTCAAGTACCTGCGCCGCATCGAAGTCGGCGACAAGCCCTACGGCAGCAAGGACGAAGTGCTGCACTACGCCGACCTCATGCCCGACGGCCGCCACCGCCAGTACACGAGCACGCAGGAGTGCAAGAGCGTCGTCACCACGCCCTCGGGCGGGCAGGTGCTGCTCGACAAGGGCTACTACAACATCACCGGCCTGGCCTGGTCGGGCAAGGGCAAGGTGAAAAGGGTCGATGTATCGACGGACGGCGGGCGCAACTGGCGCAGCGCGCGGCTCGAAACACCGCTGCTGAGCAAGTGCCTGAGCCGCTTCAACCTCGACTGGGTCTGGAACGGCAAGCCGGCCATGATCCAGAGCCGGGCGATGGACGACACCGGCTATGTGCAGCCGACCTATCAGCAGCTTCGCAAGGTGCGCGGCTCGCGCTCGATCTATCACAACAACGCCGTGCAGACCTGGCTCGTGCAGGAAAGCGGAGAGATCAAGAATGTTCAGCTGGCGTGAGCTGCTGATCGCCGTTGGTTTGTGCAGCGCCTTGGCCACACAGGCGCAGACGCAGACCCAAGCGCAAGCGCAGGCCGATGCCTATCCCGGCATCGGCCGTGCGGCGACGCCGAAGGAAATCACCGCCTGGGACATCGACGTGCGGCCCGACTTCAAGGGCCTGCCTGCGGGCGCCGGTTCGGTCGATGCGGGCATGCAGGTCTGGGAGAGCAAGTGCGCTTCCTGCCACGGCGTGTTCGGCGAAAGCAACGAGGTCTTCATGCCGATCGTGGGCGGCACGACCAAGGAAGACATGAAGTCCGGCCGCGTCGCCCGGCTCACCGATGCCGACTATCCCGGCCGCACCACCCTGATGAAGCTGTCTTCGGTGTCGACGCTGTGGGACTACATCAACCGCGCCATGCCCTGGGCGCAGCCCAAGTCGCTCAGCACCGAGGAGGTGTACGGCGTCACCGCGTACATCCTGAACATGGGCGGCATCGTCGCGAATGATTTCGTGCTCTCGGATCGCAACATCGCCGAGGTGCAGTCGCGGCTGCCCAACCGCAACGGCAAGTCCACAGACCATGCCTTGTGGCCGGGTGAGGGCGCGAGCCAGCGCGAGCCCGACGTGCTGGCAACGGCCTGCATGAATGACTGCGCCACCGAGCCCGAGCTGCGCTCCTTCTTGCCGGAACACGCACGCAATGCCCACGGCAATCTCGCCGAGCAGAACCGCACGGTGGGCGCGCAGCGCGGCGCCGACACCAGCCGGCCACCCGCTGCGTCGCTGGAGGCGAACGCCGCCCGAGCCGGCACGGCCGGGGCGGCGGCTGCATCCGCGCCGAGGGCGGCGGCCGAGACCGGTGCAGGCCCGAAGGCAGTGCCGAGCAGTGGCACGGCGGCCATCGCGCTCACCCGAAAGCACGCGTGTGTCGCGTGCCACGGCATGGAGAGCAAAATCGTCGGCCCGAGCTTTCACGAAGTGGCCGGCAAGTACGCGGGCCGTGAAAACACGGTGGCGTATCTCGCCGGCAAAATCAAGGCAGGCAGCTCTGGCGTCTGGGGCGCCGTTCCCATGCCGGCACAAGCGCTCGGCGAGGCCGATGCCCAGGCCATCGCGCAGTGGCTGGCCGACGGAGCCAGCGAGTGAGCCCGCCGGGCAACCGCCACCCTAGGGATGGCACCGATCGTCGAAGCATCCTGCTTCATTAGGATATGCAGATAAAGGAGTTCGATATGCAAACTCGTCGAGACATGCTTTCCCATTCGGCCAAGGTGGCGCTCATGCTGGCGGGCGCTGGCCTGGTGCCCTCCGTGTCGCTGGCCCAGGCGGCGGGCGACTACAACAAGGCCGCCTTCGAAGCCAAGACCATCGACGACCTGATGAAGGCGCTGGGCGCGGGCAAGCCGGTCGAAAGCAAGGACGTCACCATCACCGGCCCCGACATCGCCGAGAACGGCGCCGTCGTGCCGATCGGCGCGGCGACCACGCTGCCGGGCGCGAAACGCCTGCTGCTGCTGGTCGAGAAGAACCCGTCGGTGCTCTCGGCGATGTTCGACGTGAACGAATCAGTCGAGGCGAACTTCTCCACGCGCGTGAAGATGGGTCAGTCCTCGGACGTCTACGCCGTGGCAATGATGGGCGACGGCAAGGTGCTGTTCGCCAAGAAAGAAGTCAAGGTCACGCTCGGCGGTTGCGGTGGGTGAACCCGAACGCCGTGCACTGCAACCTTAATTGATCGAAGGAGTTCAACATGGCAGATCCGATGCGCATTCGCGCTCAAGCCGCCGGCGACAAAGCTACCGTTCGCGTTCTCATGAGCCACGAGATGGAAACCGGCCAGCGCAAGGACGCCGCCGGCAAACCCATTCCGGCCTGGTTCATCCAGGAGGTAACGGCGCAGCACAACGGCAAGCCGGTTCTCAGTGCCCAGTGGGGGCCGGCCGTCGCAAAGAATCCCTACCTCCAGTTCGTGGTGAAGGGCGCCAAGGCCGGCGACAAGATCACCATCACTTGGGTCGACAACAGGGGCGACAAGCGCAGCGACGAGGCCACGGTGACCTGAGCCCATTACGGCGTGCCGACCTCGGCACGCCGCTTGTGAGCGCACTCGCGAGCGCCATGGCCTGACTCGACAGAAAGACAAAGGGAGACGAATCATGAAGCGAATGTTGATCGCGAGTGCCCTGATGGCAACGATGGTCGCCGCGGTGGCGCAGAAATCGACCGCCGAAGGCATTGCCGAGTACCGCAAGATGCTCGAAGACGGCAACCCGGCCGAGCTGTATGAGATGAAGGGCGAGGAGCTCTGGAAGAAGAAGCGCGGCCCGAAGAACGCCTCGCTCGAGCAGTGCGATCTGGGCAAGGGCCCGGGGCAGGTCAAGGGCGCTTTCGTGGAGTTGCCGCGCTACTTTGCCGACACCGGCAAGGTGCAGGACCTCGAGTCGCGCCTGCTCACCTGCATGGAGCGCCAGCAGGGCTTCGACGCCGCCGAGATCGCCGCCACGCCGTTCGGCAAGGGCGAGCAGTCCAACATCGAGTCGCTGGTGGCGTATATCTCGACAGCCTCGCGCGGCATGAAATTCAATGTACCGCAGGGGCACGAGCAAGAGCGCACCATGCTCGAACTCGGCGAGCGGGCCTTCTTCTACCGGGCCGGACCCTACGATTTTTCCTGCGCTTCGTGCCACGGCTCGGACGGCAAGCGCGTGCGGCTACAGGACCTGCCCAACCTCACGGTCAACCCGGGCGACGGCATCGGCTTCGCCGCGTGGCCGGCCTACCGGGTGAGCAACGGTCAGATGTGGGGCATGCAGCGACGCCTCAACGACTGTTTTCGGCAGCAGCGCTTTCCCTACCCGGGCTACGGCTCCGAAGTGATCACCGCGCTCAGCGTGTACATGGGCGTCAATGCCAAGGGGGCGGAATCGATCGCCCCGGCCCTCAAGCGCTGAAGGAGCATGAACATGCACAAGAAGCACCTCTGGATCGCCCTGGGCGTCGGCACGACCGCGCTGCTGGCGGGTTGCGCGGCCCTGTCGCCGAAGCCTGACTACGACGCGCTCACCGCCGAGATGATGAAGTCCTCCTTCCGCGACCGGGGCATCGCCACGGTCGATCGCCTGGAGCAGAACCCGGCGAACGCCGCCTGCTCCAAGGCCGCGGGCGCCGAACTGCCGCCCGCCACCGCCAAGGCCATCGAGGCGGCCAACCTGAAGACGGTGAAGATGCCGAGCGACGGCCAGTTCATCGGCGACTGGAAAGCCGGCGAGAAGCTCGCACAGAACGGTCGCGGCATGACCTGGAACGAGAAGTCCACGGCCACCAGCGCCAACGGCGGCAACTGCTACAACTGCCACCAGATCGGCAAGGCCGAGCTCTCCTTCGGCACCATCGGCCCGAGCCTGTACCAGTACGGCAAGCTGCGCGGCGTCAGCGATCCGCAGAGTGCTGCGTCCAGGCCGATCGTCGAATACACCTGGGCCAAGCTGTACAACTCCAAGGCCTTCATCGCCTGCTCGGACATGCCGCGCTTCGGCCATGCGGGGCTGCTCGACGAAGCGCAGCTGAAGAATGTCATGGCCCTGCTGCTCGATCCGAAATCGCCCGTCAACCAGTAAGCGGTGCGAGCTTTCGAGCCCGCGCAGAGCGGGCTTTTTCATTCGAGCAATATCGTTGATTGCTGAACCATGAATCTTTCGAAGCGCGAGTTCCTGCAGATGCTGGGCGCCGCCTCGGTGGCCGGCATGGCGCTGGGGCGCCATGCAGATGCTGATGCCGCTGCCGCGCAAAGCGCGCTGTACGACGTGCCGCGTTACGGTAACGTGTCCTTCCTGCACATGACCGACTGTCATGCGCAGCTCAAGCCCATCTACTTTCGCGAGCCGAGCGTTAACCTGGGCATCGGCGACATGCGCGGGCAGTTGCCCCATCTCGTTGGCGAGCACCTTCTCAAGGCCGCCGGCCTGCGGCCCGGCACGGACCGCGCCTATGCCTTCACCTGCCTCGATTTCCAGCAGGCGGCCGAGCGCTACGGCAAGGTCGGCGGCTTCGCGCACCTGGCCGCGCTGGTCAAGCAGCTCAAGGCCAGCCGCCCCGGCGCGCTGCTGCTCGACGGCGGCGACACCTGGCAGGGCTCTGCCACGGCGCTGTGGACGAACGGGCAGGACATGGTCGATGCCGCCAAGCTGCTCGGCGTCGATGTGATGACCGGCCACTGGGAATTCACCTACGGCATGGAACGGGTGAAGGAAGTCCTCGCCAAGGACTTCAAGGGTCAGGTCGCGTTCGTCGCGCAGAACGTCAAGACCAACGACTTCGGCGACCCGGTGTTCGAGCCCTACGCGATGCGCGAGATCAACGGCGTGCCCTGCGCGATCATCGGACAGGCCTTCCCCTATACGCCGATCGCCAATCCGCGCTGGCTGGTCGCCGACTGGAGCTTCGGCATCCAGGACGAGAATATGCAGAAGGTGGTCGACGAGGTGCGCGGCAAGGGCGCGCAGGTCGTCGTGCTGCTGTCGCACAACGGCATGGACGTCGATCTGAAGATGGCCTCGCGCGTGCGCGGCATCGACGCCATCTTCGGCGGCCACACGCACGACGGCGTGCCCGTGGCCGTGCCGGTGAGCAACGCCGGCGGCAAGACGCTGGTCACCAACGCCGGCAGCAACAGCAAGTTCCTGGGCGTAATGGATTTCGACGTCAAGGGCGGCAAGGTGGCTGACTTCCGCTACCGCCTTTTGCCGGTGTTCGCCAATCAGCTTGCCGCCGACCCGGCGATGGACGCGCTGATCACCCAGGTGCGCAAACCGTTCGAGGCCAAGCTCGCCGAGAAGCTGGCCGTCACGGACGGCATGCTGTACCGGCGCGGCAACTTCAACGGCTCCTGGGACCAGTTGATCTGCGATGCGCTGATGGACGTGCAGGGCGCCGAAATCGCGTTCTCGCCGGGCTTCCGCTGGGGCACCTCCTTGCTGCCCGGCGACACGATCACGCGCGAACTGATGATGGACCAGCTTGCCATCACGTACCCGCAGGCCACGGTCAACGAAATGACGGGCGCGACGATCAAGACCATCCTCGAAGACGTGGCCGACAACCTCTTCAACCCCGATCCCTACTATCAGCAGGGCGGCGACATGGTGCGCGTGGGCGGCCTGGCCTACACCTGCACGCCGGGCGGGCAGATGGGCGGGCGCATCACCGACATGCGCCTGGCTGGCAAGCCGATCGAGGCGGACAGGAAGTACAAGGTGGCCGGTTGGGCGCCGGTCGCCGAGGAAGCCCGCGATGCGCCGGGCGCCAAGCCGGTGTGGGAGGTCGTTGAAACCTGGCTGCAGGGGCAGGGCGGTCGCGTGAAGGCGCGCTCGCTGAACACGCCCAAGCTTGTCGGCGTGCAGGGCAACCCCGGTATCGTGGAGGGCCGAGCGTGATGTCGATTCGAAAACTTCTTTCGCTCGCCACAGTCGCGCTGAGTGCCTCGCTGCTGCTGGCTGCACCCGCGTCTGCCCAGGAGGAAGGCAGCTTCACCGTCAAATCGCTGACGCCCGAGACGGCCCTCGCGGCCGCGCGTGCGACGATGGCGCATTGCCGCGCACAAGGCTTCCAGGTGGCCGTGGCGGTGGTCGATCGCTCGGGCGTGCTGCAGGCGCTGCTGCGCGACCGCTACGCCGGCGCGCACACGATCCAGGTGGCCACGGACAAGGCCTGGACTGCGGCCAGCTTCAAGATTCCGACCTCGTCGCTCGCAGCCGAGACGCAGGCCGGCAAGCCGATGAGTGGCCTGCGTGCCGTGCCGCGCGTCATGGCAGCGGGAGGCGGACAGGTCATCGAAGCGGCCGGCAGCCTGCTCGGTGCCATCGGCGTTTCCGGGGCGCCGGGCGGCGAAGCCGACGAGGCCTGTGCCGATGCCGGCATCAAGGCGATCGCCGACGCGATCGAGTTCTAGCTGGCCCGGTCGCAGAATGCCTGTTCGCGCCGATCCGCCTCGGTAGCCGTTCGCAGCTGCATCGCGCCAGGCACCGGCGTGATGCCCCACGCCATTTCCTGCAAGGAGATTTTCATGAGCATTCGCCAGGTTTCCACAGCGCTCGTCCTCACCCTTGCGGCCACTTGCGCGCTGGCCCAGGACAAGGTGGCGTATCACATCAACGACAGCGCCACGCAGGCTCTGGCGGGCCTGCGCAACGTGAAGAACCATCTGGACACCGACCCCAAGGCGCAGATCACAGTCGTCACTCACGCGGGTGGCGTGGACTTCCTCATGTACGACGCGCAGGACCGCAACGGCAACCCCTACGAGGTCGCGGTGCAGCAGCTCGTGGGGCGGGGCGTGAAGTTCGAGGTCTGCGAGATCACCTTGAAAAATCGCAAGCTCGAGCCCAAGCAGTTCATTCCCGAAGCGTCATTCACGCCTTCGGGCGTGGTGCGCCTGTCGAAGCTGCAGGGGCAAGGCTACTCGTACATCAAGCCGTGAACACGGCGCCTTGCAGGCGGCGCTGAACGCAGGGTCGGCGAACATGCGAGGCCCTTTCACAACGGCTCGGCACCGGATCGCCTGCGTCGTCGCGCTGGTCGCCGGCCTTTTGAGCCCGGCCGTTGTTGCGGCGGGCACCGAACCTGCGGTTCGTGCGGTCCGTGTGGCGCCTGATGTCTGGTTCGTCCAAGGCGAGGCGGCACTCGGCACCGCCGGCAACCGCAACTTCATCTCCAACGCCGGCTTCGTCGTCACCGACGACGGCGTGGTCGTGATCGACGCGCTCGGCTCGCCCACGCTCGCCAGAGAGCTGATCGCCGAGATACGGCGCGTGACCGCGCAGCCGATCCGCCATGTGATCGTGACGCACTACCACGCCGATCACATCTACGGGCTGCAGGCCTTTAAGGCAGCCGGCGCGAGCATCGTGGCGCACACCGCCGGGCGCGAATACCTCACCTCCGACACCGCCCAGCGACGGCTCGAAGCCGGTCGCCAGGAAATGTTTCCCTGGATCGACGAGACCACCCGCCTCGTGCCCGCCGATCGTTGGCTCGACACCGAGAGCACCCGCTTGCAGGTGGGCTCGACGCAGTTCGAGATCCACCGTGTCGGGCCCGCGCACACGGCCGAAGATCTGGTGATCCACGTGCCGGCTGCCGGCGTGCTGTTCGCAGGCGATCTGGTGTTTCGCGGCCGCATTCCCTTCGTCGGCCAGGCCGACAGCCGGCGCTGGATCGAATCGCTCAACCGGCTCATTGCGCTAGAGCCGCGCATCATGATTCCCGGCCACGGCCCGGCAGCGATGGAGCCTGCCGCCGACCTGGCCCTTACGCGCGACTACCTGCTCTATCTGCGCAGCAGCATGGGCGAGGCGGCGCGCAATCTCGAACCTTTCGAGGAGGCCTACGCCAGGACCGACTGGTCGCGCTACGAACGCATGCCGCTGTTCGGCGCGGCCAATCGCATCAACGCCTTCAACACTTATCTGCTGATGGAGCAGCAGGGCCCGCGCTGAATAGGGCAGTACTGTGCGTACTCGACTCGGCACTCGCTGCCACCGTTCGGCTCGCGGGTACCTCGCTTTGCAACGGCTGCCGCGTCCGGCAGCACGGGCGACGCCTCACATGCGCTCCAGGCGCCACATCTGATAGTGCAGCGCCAACACCGCACCCCCAACGATGCCCGCCAGCGCGATGAAGCTGCCGATCGCCAGGGTGGAGACGCCCGACAAGCCCTGGCCGATCGTGCAGCCCAGCGCGGTGACGCCGCCCACCCCCATCAGCAGGCCACCGGTGAGGTGGTTCGCGGTGTCTTCGACGCTGCCGAAACCTTCCCAACGGAAGCTGCCGCTCAGCAGCGCCCAGGCTGCCGAGCCGACCACCACGCCCACCACGCTGACGACGCCCAGGGTCAGCAGCTTGTTCGCGTCGCTGAAGAAAAGCAGCCAGTCGAGCGCGTAACCCACCGGCGCAGCCATGCTCAAGGATTCCATGCGCCGCGAGTTCGTCGCGAGAAAGGCTTCCTCCAGGGTGTTCGGGTCTTCGGGCAGATAACCCAGCACGCCGGATATCCACCACATGCCCACGATCACGCCGCCGATCCCCAGGCCGCCCAGCCAGACATCGAGCGTGCGGCCTTCCGGCTTGGCCAGCACCCACAGCAGCAGGGCGGCTCCGAAGGCCAGGCCGAGCAGCGCCGCCGACGTGGGCGTCGCCAGGCCGGTCGCTCCGGACAAGAGCGTGGGCAGATCCTGCCCCCGCGGCAGCTCGATCAGCGCGCGATCCACGGTGGACACGCGCAGCACCGCCGTGATGCCCCTGAGCGTGGCGAAGGCCCCCACCGCCAGCATCACCACGACCACCAGCGACTTCAGGTTGCCGCCACCCACGCGCACCAGGCTCTTGCTGCCGCAGCCGGACGCCAGCACCATGCCGAAGCCGAAGATCGCGCCGCCGACGATCCCCGAAAGCCACAGCACCTGCGGGCCGGCGTAGATCGTCTTGCCGGCGCTCACCCAGCCCAGTGCCACCATCGCGTTGAAGCCGAGGATCGCCACCGCGATGGCCAGGGCCCACATGCGCGCGCGCGTCCAGTCGTGCATGTTCACCACATCGGCGATGGCGCCCATGGTGCAGAAATGGGTGCGCTGCGCGATGGCGCCGAACAGCGCGGCGAGGAGGAAGGCGCCCCACAGCACCTGACTGGTAATGGCCGAATGATCGACGTCTTGCATACCGCAATTGTCGCGCTGCGCCTCGCAGGCGCGACGCGACGGTGCTTGCCCTGCCTGACTCAGGGAAACCTCGAAGCGTCATGACCGGCACGAGAAGCGCTCGGGACTGCGCGCCGGGTGCATGATGGCAACCACGCCGCAGCCGGGAGCCACCATGAAGTTCTACCACCTTGCGTTCATGCTCGCCTGTGCCCTGTGCGGACCGCAAGCTGCGGCTCAAAAGGGCACCGATATCTTCGAGGGCGCCGATCTGGCCCTGGGCGAGCGTTTGATCGAGGAGCATCGCTGCGCGCAGTGCCACACCAAGACGGTCGGCGGGGACGGCTCGGCCATCTACCGGCCGAAAGGGCGCATCAACACGCCGGGCTTCCTGCGCGGCATGGTGGAACAGTGCAACACGCAAATGAACCTGGGCCTGTTTCCCGAGGAGGTGACGGCCATCGCCGCGGTGCTCGACCGCGATCACTACCGCTTCAAGCCGGCCAATTGAAATATCGGTGGTTCCGAATACAATTTTTGGCATCTGCAACCACCGAAGTACGTGCATGGATGCGAAGCGCAGCGAAGACCTGGTGTTCGATTCGGTCGCCGAGCTTTTTTCGGTGCTGTCCACGCCGATCCGGCTGAAGATCATCAGCGCCGTGTGCCAGGGCGAGAAGAACGTGTCGGAGCTGCTTTCCGAGATCGACACCACCCAGCCCAACATGTCGCAGCACCTCGCCACGCTCTACCGCAGCGGCGTGCTCGCCAAGCGCCGCGAGGGCACGCAGATGTACTACCGGCTGCAAAGCGAGCGGGTGGCCATGCTCTGCCGGGCCGTGTGCACTCAGGTGGCGATCGAGCTCGATCCCGAGTCGGAGGTCAAGCCTTCGGAACGGCTGGTGCCGGTCGCGCTTCGCTGATCAACCCCTCGGCTTCGACGAGACCTTGTGTCTCATCAGCCGGCCCTTTTCCCGCTCCCAGTCGCGCTTTTTCTCGGTGTCGCGCTTGTCGTGCAGGTCCTTGCCCTTGGCCAGCGCGATGTCGGCCTTCACGCGGCCGCCCTTGTAGTGCAGGTTCAACGGCACCAGGGTGTAGCCCTTCTGCTCGACCTTGCCGATCAGGCGCCGGATCTCCTCCTTGTGCATGAGGAGCTTCTTGGTGCGGTCGGCCTCGGGGTGCACATGGGTCGAGGCTTCGCGCAGCGGGTTGATGCGGCAGCCGATCATGAACAGCTCGCCGTCCTTGATGACCACGTAGCCGTCGGTCAACTGCACCTGTCCGGCGCGCACCGCCTTGACTTCCCAGCCTTCGAGCACCACGCCGCACTCGTACTCTTCCTCAAGCGTGTAGTTGAAGCGGGCCTTCCTGTTGTCTGCAATGGCGGCCATGAAGCCTCTCAATAGAATCAGGCCATTCTAAGAAGCCATGAAGCACGTCAAGAAATCGGTCCTTCTCTGGTATTCGGCGCGCGAGATGTACGACCTGGTGGTCGCCGTGCCGGATTACCCGCAGTTTCTGCCCTGGTGCGAGCGCGCCGAGGTGCTGGAGGCGAGCGACACCGGCATGACCGCCCGGCTGCACCTCAACTACCACGGCGTGCGCCACGCCTTCACGACCCGCAATACGCAGGTACCGGGCGAATCGGTGCTGGTGGCGCTGGTCGACGGTCCGTTCTCGCGGCTCGACGGGACCTGGCGTTTCGTGGCGCTGGGCGGTGGGGAAACCGCCTCGGGCGCCGAGGCGCCACGCGCCTGCCGCATCGAGTTCGAGCTGTGCTATGCCTTCAGCAGCAAACCGCTCGAGATGGTGGTGAGCCCCGTGTTCGATCGCATCGCGAACACCTTCGTCGACGGCTTCGTCAAGCGTGCCGAAAAGGTGTACGGCCCGCGCTGAAGAGGGCTCGGCTTGAGAGTCGAAGTGGCGTACAGCCCGTGCGAGGGGAAGGTCGATCACATCGAGCTCGAACTGCCGGAATGCAGCACGGTGGCCGATGCTTTGCAGGCCAGCGGCCTGTTGCAGCGTCATCCCGGCATCGACCTGGCCCTGCAGCGCATGGGCGTGTGGGGCCGGGCGTGCCGGCCGGACGACGTACTTCGTGAGGGAGACAGGCTCGAGCTGTACCGGGCACTCGAGGTGGATCCGAAGGAAGCGCGCCGGCTGCGGCAGCAACGCCAAAGGAGCGTTGCGAACAAGCGCTAGGACCTGCGGAGTCTTTGGCCCGAACGCCTCGCTTCGCCTCTGTAGCGAAGCCTGGGCAACGAGCCGTCAACGGCACTCGGACGCGATGACTTGACGGGTCTGCGCGGTCTCGCGGGCGCGGATGGCGTCATCGAAGACCTCGCGCTCGCCTTTCGCGGTGGTGCGGGCCATGCGCTGGCCGCTTTCCAGCGAACGCATGTAGGCGCGTGCGCGCTCGCAATTCTGTGCGCGGACCTGGGCCACGCGGTCTTCCTCGGCCTTGCTCTTGACGACCTCTTGCGCCTCGGCCTGCTTGCGGCGCGCTTCGAGGGCGGGATCGATGCCGGCGCTAGCGGGCAGCGCCGGCTGCACCGCCGAGGCAGCAGCGGCCGGGGCGCTGACAGGCGTGACAACCGGAGCCGGCGTACGCGGGCGCTGCAGCACGTCGCTCTCTGCCGTGCCGGGCGGCGGCGGCGTATCGCTGTACTGGACCTGGCCTCGGTCGTCGCGCCATTTCCACTGAGCATGCACGTTCATGCCGGTCAGCAAGGCGCCGGCCGCCACCGCGGCAATCAGGCAACGCGAGAAAAGGGCGGTCGTTGCGGCTGTCATCGAGAAAGTGTAGCGGTGGCCCTGTGGCAGGGCAGCGCCGCCCCGCGGCCCTTTTCGAGATGAAAGTCACGCCGCAGGGGCTGGCACTGGCGTCTCTATAATTTGCTTTTGCGACAGGAGCTTTTCCCATGCGCCTTCTTGGCAAAGCGCTCACCTTCGACGACGTGTTGCTGGTGCCCGCGTTCTCCCAGGTCCTGCCTCGCGATACCTCGCTCGCGACGCGCTTCTCCCGCAACATCCTGCTCAACCTGCCGCTCGCATCGGCCGCCATGGACACGGTGACCGAGGCCCGGCTGGCCATTGCGCTGGCGCAGGAAGGCGGCATCGGCATCGTCCACAAGAACCTGAGCCCGAAGCAACAGGCCGCCGAGGTTTCGCGCGTCAAGCGCTACGAATCGGGGCTATTGCGGGACCCGATCACCATCTCTTCGGGCGTGCGGGTGCGCGATGTCATCGAGCTGTCGCGGGCGCACGGCATCTCGGGCTTTCCGGTCGTCGACGACGGCAAGGTCGTGGGAATCATCACCGGGCGCGACCTGCGCTTCGAGACGCGCCTGGACGCCCCGGTGCGCGAGATCATGACGCCGCGGGAGCGGGTGATCTCGGTGAAGGAGGGCGCCACCCTGCAGGAAGCCAAGGCGCTGATGCACCAGCACAAGCTCGAGCGGGTGGTGGTGGTGAACGCGGCCAACGAACTGCGCGGCCTGTTCACGGTCAAGGACATTACCAAGCAGACCAACTTCCCGAATGCGGCGCGCGATGCCCAGGGCAAGCTCAGGGTCGGAGCGGCGGTCGGCGTAGGCGAGGGCACCGAAGAACGCGTGGAGGCGCTTGTCAAGGCCGGAGTCGATGCCATCGTGGTCGACACGGCGCACGGCCACAGCAAAGGTGTGATCGAGCGGGTGCGCTGGGTCAAGAAGAACTACCCGCAGATCGATGTGATCGGCGGCAACATCGCCACGGGCGAGGCGGCGCAGGCGCTGGCCGAGGCCGGTGCCGATGGAGTGAAGGTCGGCATCGGCCCGGGCTCCATCTGCACCACGCGCATCGTCGCCGGCGTGGGCGTGCCCCAGATCACCGCGATCGACAACGTGGCCACGGCGCTCAAGGGGTCGGGCGTGCCGCTCATCGCCGACGGCGGCGTGCGCTACTCGGGCGACATCGCCAAGGCGCTGGCCGCCGGCGCGCACACGGTGATGATGGGCGGCATGTTCGCCGGCACCGAAGAGGCGCCGGGCGAGATCGTGTTGTTCCAGGGCCGGAGCTACAAGAGCTACCGCGGCATGGGCTCGATCGGCGCCATGCAGCAAGGCAGCGCGGACCGCTACTTTCAGGACACCAGCGGCGCCAACCCGAACGCCGACAAGTTCGTGCCCGAGGGGATCGAGGGCCGCGTGCCCTACAAGGGCTCGGCGATCGCCATCGTGTTCCAGATGGCCGGCGGCCTGCGGGCCTCGATGGGCTACTGCGGTTGTGCCACGGTCGACGAGATGCGCGAGCGCGCCGCCTTTGTCGAAATCACCACGGCCGGCATCCGCGAGAGCCATGTGCACGACGTGCAGATCACGAAGGAAGCGCCGAACTACCGGGCTGACTGATTGAAGCCTCAGGGGTCGATCAGCCGCGCAACGGCACTTCCGGCAAGGACGTCGACATGACCACGGTCCTCGAAGGCGCCGCGCCGCCCGCGCGTGCCGCGGCCATGCCGTTCATCCTGATCGTCGTGTTGATCGACATGGTGTCGATCGGCCTGATCATCCCGGTGATGCCGGCGCTGGTCGGCGGCTTCACCGGCTCGCAGGCTGACCAGGCCTTCTGGTACGGCGCAGTGGCCTTCGCTTTCGGCATCGCCAGCTTCTTCGGCTCGCCCGTCCTCGGGGCGCTTTCCGACCGCTACGGCCGCCGGCCGGTGCTGCTGATGGGCTTTTGCGGTCTCGCGCTCACCTTCTTCGCCTCCGCGCTGGCCACGGCCTTGTGGATGCTGATCGCGGTGCGGCTGTTCGGCGGCGCGATGCAGGCCAATGCGGCCGTCGCCAATGCCTATGTGGCCGACATCACGCCGCCCGAGCAACGGGCCCGGCGCTTCGGATTGCTGGGGGCGATGTTCGGCCTGGGTTTCATCCTCGGCCCGGTGCTCGGCGGCCTGCTCGGCGCGATCGATGTGCGGCTGCCTTTCTTCGTGGCGGGGGGCCTGGCGCTCGTGAATTGGCTGTACGGTTATTTCGTGCTGCCCGAGTCGCTGCCGCTCGATCGCCGTCGCAGCATCGACTGGAAAAAGGCCAACCCAATCAGCTCACTCAAGGGTTTGGCGCAGCTCGAGGGCGTGGGTGCACTGGTCGTGGTGATTGCGCTCTCGAGCCTGGCGCAGTTCATGCTGCATACCACCTGGGTGCTCTACACCACCTTCAAGTTCGGCTGGGGGCCGCTGGAGAACGGTTGGTCGCTGTTCGCGGTGGGCGTGATGTCCACGCTCGTGCAAGGCTTCCTGCTTGGCCGGCTGCTGAAGCGCTTCTCCGCGCAGCGGCTGGCCGTGATGGGTTTGGTGTCGTCCAGCCTGTCGTACCTGATGTGGGGCGCGGCAAGCGAAGGCTGGATGCTGTATGTCGTGATCGGCTGCAATGTGCTGGGCTTCGCGGTCACCGCCTCGCTGCACAGCATCGTTTCCAACGCCGCCGATCCGCGCACGCAGGGCCAGACCTTGGGCGCGGTGTCGTCGCTCAACAGCCTGATGGCTGTTGCCGCGCCGGTGATCGCCGCGCCGCTGCTGGTGCTGGTCTCGGACCTGCCGCCGGGCGACTGGCGCATCGGCGCGCCGTTCTATTTCTGCGCCGCGCTGCAGGCGGTGGCCATGCTGCTGGCGCTGCGCCACTTCAGAGCCGAGCGCGCAGCACATGCGAGCGCCGCCGCCGAATCCGCCGTCTGAACGAATTCTTCCGATCCCCTTCACACCATGCACGACAAGATCCTCATCCTCGACTTCGGCTCGCAAGTCACGCAGCTCATCGCGAGGCGCGTGCGCGAGGCGCACGTGTATTGCGAGATCCATCCGAACGACGTGTCGGACGATTTCATCCGCGCCTTTGCACCCCGGGGCGTGATCCTCTCCGGCAGCCATGCCTCCACCTACGAAGAGCACGATCTGCGTGCACCGCAGGCAGTGTGGGAGCTCGGCGTGCCGGTGCTCGGCATCTGCTACGGCATGTTCACCATGGCCGTGCAACAGGGCGGCGAAGTGGAAGCCAGCACGCACCGCGAGTTTGGATATGCCGAGGTGAGGGCGCACGGCCACACGAAGCTGCTGCAGGGCATCGAGGATTTCTCAACCGCCGAAGGCCACGGCATGCTCAAGGTGTGGATGAGCCACGGCGACAAGGTCACGCAGTTGCCCACCGGCTTCAAGCTGATGGCCAGCACGCCGAGCTGCCCGATCGCCGGCATGGCCGACGAGGCACGCGGCTACTACGGCGTGCAGTTCCACCCCGAGGTCACGCACACGCTGCAGGGCCGCGCGCTGCTCAACCGGTTCGTGCTCGACATCGCCGGCGCCAAGCCCGACTGGGTGATGGGCGACTACATCGAAGAAGCCGTCGCACGCATTCGCGAGCAGGTCGGCAGCGAAGAGGTGATCCTCGGCCTTTCGGGCGGCGTTGATTCGAGCGTGGCCGCAGCGCTGATCCATCGCGCCATCGGCGAGCAGCTCACCTGCGTGTTCGTCGATCACGGCCTGCTGCGCCTGAACGAGGGCCGCATGGTGATGGAGATGTTCGCGGGCAAGCTGCACGCGAAGGTGATTCATGTCGATGCGAGCGAGCAGTTTCTCGGCGCCTTGCAGGGCGTGAGCGATCCCGAGCAAAAGCGCAAGCTCATCGGCCGGGAGTTCGTCGAGGTGTTCCAGCGCGAAGCGGCCAAGCTGCAGCAGGCCAAGTGGCTGGCCCAGGGCACGATCTACCCCGATGTGATCGAGTCCGGCGGCGCCAAGACCAAGAAGGCGACGTCGATCAAGAGTCACCACAACGTCGGCGGCCTGCCCGAAACGCTGGGCCTGAAGCTGCTCGAGCCGCTGCGCGAGCTGTTCAAGGACGAAGTGCGCGAGCTCGGTGTGGCGCTCGGCCTGCCGCCAGAGATGGTCTACCGCCATCCCTTCCCGGGCCCGGGCTTGGGCGTGCGCATCCTCGGCGAGGTGAAGCCCGAGTACGCCGAGCTGCTGCGCCGCGCCGACGCCATCTTCATCGAGGAGCTGCGTGGCACTTTCGACACGGCCAGCGGCAAGAGCTGGTACGAGCTGACGAGTCAGGCCTTCGCGGTGTTCCTGCCGGTCAAGAGCGTGGGCGTGATGGGCGACGGCCGCACCTACGATTACGTGGTCGCGTTGCGCGCCGTGCAGACCAGCGACTTCATGACGGCCGACTGGGCCGAGCTGCCTTATGCGCTGCTCAAGAAAGTGTCGGGCCGCATCATCAACGAGGTGCGCGGTATCAACCGTGTGACCTACGACGTGTCGAGCAAGCCGCCGGCGACGATCGAGTGGGAGTAGCGCGCGCGGCCTGCTATGCGTCTTCTGGTGAGGACATCGTGTCGCAGGGCTCTGCGCAGCGCATGGATTTCAGGATCTGCACATGCAGTTCCTGCGTCTGCCGCTCGGGCGTGACGCCCAGGGCTTCGCTCAGCGTTGCCCGGCAACGCTCGTAAGTAGCCAGAGCAGCGCCCCGGTCACCGTTCGCCAGGTGGGCCTGCATCAGTTCACGGTAGGCGGCTTCGCTGGTCTGGTCGAGCAAGACCTTGGCGCAGGCCAGGGCCACCCAGCGAGGGTGATTGCCGAGGCGCTCGGCCTGGGCCATGGCGCCGGTAAGCAGCCGCAACTGCGCCTCGCGATGGCGCGTGCGCGCCGATGACAGCCATGAATCCGTCTGCTCCACAACATCCAGCGAAACATCGGGCAGCAGCGTGCAGCGGTCGGCGCCGAGCAACACAACCCGTTCGGCGAGCTCGTTGGCGGTTTCGTGATGGACCTGCACGACGTTCTGGTTGAGCGCAAGCATCTCGCCTTCGCTGAACAGCGGCTCGCCGTGGCGGCGAACGAGGCGGTGCACCAGCGTGCGCAGGTTGTTGCGCGCCAGAGGGGCCGGGGAGTCGGGCCACAGCAGGGCAGCGACGGCCTGCCGGTGCCGCGGCCCTTCGGTTGCGAGCAGGGCCATCAGCACGGCAGCGCGGTCGCGCAGCCGTGCGGGAGTGCGCTGTCCGTCGTCCAGCACGATGCCCTGGGCAATGAACAAGCCCACGCCGCCGCGGCGCTGTGGCCATGACGACACCGAGCCGGAACGCCTGGCCGCTGCACGTCGGTCCAGCCCGCGTCGCTCTGCAGAACGCTCTACGCCAACGCTGTTCATTGAAATCATCTGGGTTCCCGGTTACTGCGCGAACTATTCGCTTGCGGTCTTGCTCGACCCCTCCTGCAAGCGAAACCCGATTTCAAACCGACTCGCGGCGGGTGACCCCTTTGCGCACCCCCCGATCGCGTGGGCGCGTTGCGCCGACGTCGAAGGCGAAGCGACGACTCCTTGCCGTTTGCGCGCAATTCCAGTCGAAGCACGGCACCTGAAACGCGCCTGAAACGCCCTGCGGCCTACCTTGGCCCCGTCAGCGAAGCGTCGCGGCACTCTGCGACGCGCTTGCAAGCCGGCGTCGTAGTAGCCGGCACATCCCTGGAGCGTTTCATGCATCGAGTGTTTCTTGCCGATCAGGAGGCTCGCGTCGTCGATTCGATCGCAGCCGGGTTCGCCGAACTGGGCTACTCTGTCGAGGTTGTCCACGATGTCGCGTCGGCCATCGCCGCGGCTTCGAGTTCGGGCCCGAACGTGGCATTGATCGCGAGAAAGCGGCCGATGGTCTGCGGCCCGGGCGTGATCCGGCAGCTCGAAGAGGGGTCGCACAGCCTGCCGATGCTGCTCATCACCGACACGCAGACCGCGTGCGCCGGCAGTGCCTCTCCCGAAGGCGCGGTCAAGCGAGATCCCTGCAAGCCTTTCGCCCTGGCGCAGATTGCCGCGCGGCTGCGCTCGCAACTGGTCGGCGCGGCGCCTGCCTGGGGCGCTGCGGTGCCGGCACACGCGCTGCCGAGGGCGTCGACATTGCGCGTGGCCGATCTCGAGATCGAGCGCAACGCCCGGCGCGTGTTCCGCGCCGGCATCCCGATCGAGGTGACGCGGCGCGAATACGTGCTGCTCGAATACTTTGCGCTGCACAGCGAGACCACCGTCACGCGCGAGATGATCGCGCGCGAGGTCTGGCAGGTGGAGAGCCGCGCGACCTCGCTGGACAACGTCATCGACGTTCACATCGGCCGTTTGCGCCGCAAGCTGGCGGTGGCGGGCGGCTCGTCGCTGATCCACACGATCCGGGGCGTGGGCTACACGCTGATGGCCGGCGAGGCCTTTGACGCCGCCGCTTCGCCAGGCTGAAGCTGCCGCCGCGTCACGGGAGCGATTCTTCGGTTTTCGCGGATGCCGGCGCTTCATTGAGGGCAATGGTTTCCTGGCCGGCGGCGAACCTGCCGACCCGGTTGTTGCCGTTGCGCCTGGCTCGCAGCAGCGCCTTGCCGGCACGCTCGATCAAGGTCGACGCGCCCAGCGCGTTGGCGGGCAGCGCGTCCACACCGGCGGTGACCGTCAACCGGCGCGCGGGGTGCTCCTGCGCGGCATCGGCGCCTTCGCTTTGCACCTGAGCGCGTACCCGTTCGGCGAAGGCCAGCGCGTCCTGGATCGACAAGCCCGGCGAGACGATGCCGAAATGCTCGGCGTCGATCCGCACCAGCAGATCGTTGGGCCGCGCACATTGCTTGAGCACCCTGGCGACCATGCGCACCGCCTGGTCCGCCGCCTGCGGCCCCGGGCCGGCCAGCAAGGCCCGGTACGGGTCCACCGCCAGCTTGACGCCGCTCAGAACCCCCGAGCGAACACTGGCGTCGCCCAGCAGCGCCATGAAGGCGCTTTGGAACGCAGCGGGGGTGAGGTAAGCGCGCAGAACATCGGCATCGCTCGAGTTGGCAGGCGCGGCGCCCTCCGGCTCGAATGCGCACACGCGGTTGCGGCCCGAGCGCTTGGCGCGGTAGAGCGCCTGGTCGGCCCGGTCGATCAGCGCCGGCGCGGCAACGGCTTGACTCGACAGTGCCTCCACGCCGAGGCTGACCGTGATTCGCAGGTTCTCCACCTCACGCACGCCCGGGCCGCATTCGGTGAGGATGCGCTCGCGCACGCGCTCGGCGAACGCGGCCGCAGCGGCCATGCCCAGGCCCGGCAGCACGACGCAGAACTCCTCGCCGCCATAGCGGCAGACCAGGTCGGCTGAACGTGTCGAGTCGAACAGCTTCTTCGCCACCTCCTGGATCACCCGGTCGCCGATCACGTGGCCGTGGTCGTCGTTGACGAGCTTGAAATGATCGATGTCGAGCATCACGCAGCTCAGCGGGCTGTTCGCGGCGTGAGCCTCGCTCAGCCGCGCCTCGAACGCATCGAGGAACGCGCGCCGGTTCAGGCAGCCGGTGAGCGGGTCGCGCGTGGCCAGCCGCTCGAGCTCGGTGTTCTGTCGCTGCACTTCTTCGTTCGAGGAGGTGAGCGCCGTCATGGTCTGGCGCAGCGATTCGTTGGCGCGCTGCAGTGCCGTCACGTCATTGAAAGTCACGAGAGAGCCGCGCACGGTACCGCCGGGGTCGGTGATCGGCGCGCAGTTGATCACCAGTTGCCGCGCGTCGGGGCTGCCGGTGCCGACCTCCAGTGTGTAGCCCGCACTGGCGGCGCGATCGGACATTGCTAGCGCCCAGGGATGCTCGCTGCGAGTGGAACTCAGGTTCTCGCACAGCCAGGGCAGATCCGACAGGTTCCTGCCGACTCCAACGGCCGCAGCCTCGGGATGCAGCCCACGGAAATGCTTGTTGGCGAGCAGCACACGGCCGCGGGCGTCGAGCGCGACCACGCCCTCGGCCATCGCGTCGAAGGCGCCCTGGACGCGTTCGGGGATCACCGAAGACGGGTCCAGGTGCTGCAGCGCGCGCCGCATGTACAGCCAGAACACCAGCATGCCGGCGGCGGACATGAACAGCAGCATCACCATCAGCGGCTGGCGCAGCAGGCGCAGCACCGCGTTGCCTTCCTCCCGGGCGAAGGCCACCTCGAAGCTGCCCCAGGGCGCGCCGTCGGCGTTGAGTTTCACCGTCACCTGCTCGAGATTCGATACGTCGGTGTCGCGGCTTTGCCAGTTGCGGGCATGGTCGCCGCCCTGCAACACGATCGCCCCGTCGGCGCGGCGGATGGCGAGCGAGCGGACGTCGTCGGTGCGCGTGGCGACGCTGTCGAGCGTGCGCTGCAGCGCTCCCCGGTCGTCGGTCTGCAGGAGTGCCGCGACCTGCACCGCCAGGGCTTCGCCCATGCGCTTGCGCAACTCCATGGTCTGAGCGGTGCTGTCGGGTAGCACGCCGAAGAACAGATCGGCCAGCAGCACCAGCGTGCCGCAAAGACCGACCAGCGCAAGCGTCATCTGCAGGAGGGGGCTGGGCTTCTTCATCGGATCACCGAGTGGCGCGCGCTGACTTCGGCTTCGAAGAGCTCGGCCACCGCGCTGTCTTCGTGGTCGGTCGGTGTTGAGCTGGTGTCAAAGTTGCCACCGCTGTCGTCGTCGCTGTCGTCGCCGCGGTCGTCATCGTCTTCGGCTTCGTCGTTCGAGCGCGCCAGCACCGGCAGCAGGTCGACGTGGCGCCAGGCGGGAACGCCCATCAGCATGGTGGTGATCAGCCCGCCGCTGCGCGTGAGCCACCAGACGAAGCCGGCGGTGAAGGTCACGCTGGCCACCCGGATCGGGTCGCGGGCGGCCTCGGTGAAGGATGACGGGCTGCCGGCGGCGTCGCCGCGGCGGTCCGTCCTCGTCGCATCGGCCTCGATGGCGGTGTCGCGCGCCAGCAGCATGGCGCTGCGCAAGGACGGCTCGGTGCCCCCGGGACGGCCGCCTGATCCCAGTTCATGGCGATGAGGGCAGGAGCCTCGCCGAGCGTGAAGTCGCCGAAGGAGATCGAGGCCAGGTCGCCCGCGTTGTCGCGTTCCCGCAGCGGCACGCGAAGCGTCGAGCCGATGCCGCGAGGATCGGCGGCATCCGGCCCGCCGGCCTCGGGCGCCATGGGGTCGATACCGCCGATACCGCCGTCGTCGCCTTCGCCTTCCTGCGGGGCTGGCGGGGCCGAATCGCCGCTGGCGGGGGGCGGCGTTTCAGGCTCCGGCTCGGCCGGCGGCGGGGCCGGCGGGACGGTGCTGCCGGGCGGGGGGGGCGGGGGCGGTTCGGGTGCAGGAACAGGCGGCGTCATGGGGCCGGGGTCGGTCTGCGTCGGCTCGCGAAGCGCGACCCGCAGCGACTGCTCGAAACTCAGGCCGCCGGTGTCGGTGACGCGAACCCTGAGATCGAAGCTCGCCTGTGCCTCGAAGTCCAGCACGGCGCCGGGCGCAACGACGATGCGGCCGCTGGTCGGATCGATCGAGAAGCGCCCTGCGGCGTCCTGCACCAGCGCATAGCTGAACGTCTCGCCGGTATCGGGGTCGGAAGCGATCACCGTGGTGACCACCGTGCCGGCTGGCGCCTTGTTTTCAATCTGAACGGCCGCCGGCGCAAGGCCGTTCGGCGTTTCGTTGGCATTGATCACCGTGACGCTGAGCGCCTGCGTGTCGGCGAAGCTGCCGTCGCTGACCCGCACGAGCACGTCGTAGAGGTTGTCGGCGTTCGCATCGCCCGGCGCTTCATAGTCGGGTGCCGAGGCGAAGATCAGCGCGCCGGTGCTGGCATCGATGGTGAAGCGCGCCGCATCGGCACCGCCGGCGATCGAGTAGGTGAGGGTCTGTGCGGGCAGGTCGGCGTCGGTGGCGGTGACGTTGGTCACGGCGATGCTGTTCTCAGTGACGTTGATGCTTGCCGTGGCGCCGCCGCCGTTGCTGATGATCACCGGGGCGTTGTTGTTGACCGGGGTGACAGTCACGGCGAGGGCCTGTGTGTCGGTCAAGCTGCCGTCGCTGGCTTGCACGATCACGTCGTAGACGTTGTCGGCGCCGGTGTCGCCGGGCGCTTCGAAGCTGGGTGCCGAGACGAAGCCCAGTGCGCCCGTGGCCGCGTCGATCGTGAAGCGTGCTGCATCGGCGCCGCCGGTGATCGAATAGGTGAGGGTCTGTGTCGGCAGGTCGGCGTCGGTGGCCGTCACGGTCGTGACCGAAGTGCCACCCTCGGCGACGTTGACGGTGGCCGAAGCGCCGCCCCCGTTGCTCGTGATCACCGGCGGGTTGTCGTTGACCGAGGTGACGGTGACGGCAATGGCCTGCGTGTCGCTGCCGCCGGCGCCGTCAGTGACCTGCACCGTCACGGCGTACCCGTTGTCGGCACCGGCGTCACCCGGCGCTTCGCGGTCCGGAGCGGCACGAAAGCTCAGCGCGCCGGTCGTGGCGTTGATCTGGAACAGCGCGGCGTCGGCGCCGCCGACGATGCTGTAGGAAGGCGCGCCGCCATCGACGTCGCCGCTGGTCACCGTGGTCACGGCCGTGCTGTTCTCGGCCAGGTTGACGCTCGCGGTCGCACCACCGCCGTTGCTGGTGATGACGGGCGCGTCGTTGACCGCGGTGACGGTGATCGACGCCGTTGCAGCGGCCGTGCTGAACGCCGTGGTGCCGCCGGCGGGGCTGGTGCCCAGCTTCGTTCCTGCGGTGCCGTCGCTTCGGTCCCAGGCCTGGAAGGTGATGCTGGCTGCGTCGGCGTCCACGCCGTCCGGCACGAAGCGCAGCCGATCGCCGGCGCGCAGGAGCAGGGCCGACGAGTCGGAGACCGGGCCGACATCGCCCCAGGTGCCGCCGCCGTCGAGCGAGTACTGCCAGGTCCCGTTGCCGGCATCGAGCCCCGTGAGTGCAATGCCCTCCAGCGCGCCGTTGTCCACGTCGGTGATGCGGTTTCCGCCAGCGCTGGCGATGATCTCGGCGACCGTGTTGCCGCCGTTGTTCGCCGCATCCTCGTCGATGGTAGTGAGCGTCATGGTGCCGGTGTTGTCCAACACGGGCGCGTCGTTGACGGCGGTGACGGTGATCGAAGCAGTTTCCGTGGCCGTGCTGAAGGCCGTCGTGCCGCCGTTGACGCTGGCGTCCGCTTTCGTGCCGGTGCTGCCGCTGGTCTGGTCCCAGGCCCGGAAAGTCACTGAGGCGGTGTCGGCGTTCTCGGTGTCGGGCACGAAGCGCAGGCGATCGGTCGCCCGCAGCAGCAGCGCAGACGTGTCCGAGACCGCCCCCACGTTGCTCCATGCGGTGCCGCCGTCGGTCGAGAACTGCCAGGTGCCGTTGCCGCTGTCCAGGCTGTTGACGGCGATCCCTTCCAGGGCCCCCGTGTCCACGTCGGTGATGCGGTTGCCTCCGGCGCTCAGGATGATGTCCGAGACAAGGCGACCGTTGGTGTTGGTGGCGTTCTCGGTGATCGCCGGCAAGCTCATCGTGCCGGTGTTGTCGAGCACGGGCGCGTCGTTGACTGCCGTCACGGTGATCGAAGCGGTTCTGGCACCAATACTGATGGCGTTGGTGCCACCGAGGGTGCTGGCGCTGACCTTCGTGCCTGCAGTGCCGCTCGTCTGGTCCCAGGCTCGGAAGAAGACACTGGCTGCGTCGGCGTTCGCGCCGCCCGGCACGAAGCGCAGCCGATCGTCGGCGCCCAGGAGCAGGGCCGACAAGTTCGAGACCGCGCCGACACCGCTCCAGGTGCCGCCGTCGTCGAGAGAGTATTGCCAGGTGCCGTTGCCGGCGTTCAGGCTTTCCAGGGCGATGCCTTCCACCGCCCCGTCGTCCACATCGGTGATGCGGTCGCCGCCGGCGCTGGCGATGATTTCGGCGACCGTGTTGCCGCTGTTGTTCACCGCGTCTTCGTCGATCGTGGTGAGCGTCATCGTGCCTCCGTTGTCAACCACGGGCGCGTCGTTGACGGCAGTGACGGTGATCGAAGCCGTTTCCGTGGCCGTGCTGAAGGCGGTGGTGCCGCCGTTGACGCTGGCGTCTACCTTCGTGCCCGTGCTGCCGCTGGTCTGGTCCCAGGCCCGGAAGGCCACCGTGGCGGAGTCGGCGTTCTGCCTGTCGGGCACGAAGCGCAGGCGATCCGTCGCCCGCAGCAGCAACGCCGACGTGTCCGAGACCGCACCGACGGCGGTCCACGAAGTGCCGCCGTTGGTCGAGAACTGCCAGGTGCCGTTGCCGCTGTCCAGGCTGTTGACGGCGATGCCTTCCACAGCGCTCGCGTCCCCATCGGTGATGCGGTTGCCGCCCGCGCTGGCGATGATCTCGGAGACGAGGCTGCCGGTGTTGGTGGCCGTGATCGCGTCTTCGTTGATCGTCGGCAGGGTCATGGTGCCGGTGTTGTCGAGCACGGGCGCGTCGTTGACCGCCGTCACGGTGATCGAAGCGGTTCTGGCACCAATACTGATGGCGTTGGTGCCACCGAGGGTGCTGGCGCAGACCTTCGTGCCTGCCGTGCCGCTCGTCTGGTCCCAGGCTCGGAAGAAGACACTGGCTGCGTCAGCGTTCGCGCCGTCCGGCACGAAGCGCAGCCGATTGTCGGCGCCCAGGAGCAGGGCCGACAAGTTCGAGACCGCGCCGACACCGCTCCAGGTGCCGCCGTCGTCGAGAGAGTATTGCCAGGTGCCGTTGCCGGCGTTCAGGCTTTCCAGGGCGATGCCTTCCACCGCCCCGTCGTCCACATCGGTGATGCGGTCGCCGCCGGCGCTGGCGATGATTTCGGCGACCGTGTTGCCGCTGTTGTTCACCGCGTCTTCGTCGATCGTGGTGAGCGTCATCGTGCCTCCGTTGTCAACCACGGGCGCGTCGTTGACGGCAGTGACGGTGATCGAAGCCGTTTCCGTGGCCGTGCTGAAGGCGGTGGTGCCGCCGTTGACGCTGGCGTCTACCTTCGTGCCCGTGCTGCCGCTGGTCTGGTCCCAGGCCCGGAAGGCCACCGTGGCGGAGTCGGCGTTCTGCCTGTCGGGCACGAAGCGCAGGCGATCCGTCGCCCGCAGCAGCAACGCCGACGTGTCCGAGACCGCACCGACGGCGGTCCACGAAGTGCCGCCGTTGGTCGAGAACTGCCAGGTGCCGTTGCCGCTGTCCAGGCTGTTGACGGCGATGCCTTCCACAGCGCTCGCGTCCCCATCGGTGATGCGGTTGCCGCCCGCGCTGGCGATGATCTCGGAGACGAGGCTGCCGGTGTTGGTGGCCGTGATCGCGTCTTCGTTGATTGTCGGCAGGATCATGGTGCCGGTGTTGTCGAGCACGGGCGCGTCGTTGACGTTCGTGACGGTGATCGCGACGGTATCGCTGTCCGTCGCGCCATCGCCATCGGTCGAAAGGACGGTGAGCGTGTCGCCACCGGCGAAATCGGCAGCACCCTGGTACGTGAGTGTCGCCAGCGCGGCGTTGATCTGCGCCTGCGAGCCGGCGAGCGTGAGCGTGGTGCTGCCGTTGTTGCCGGCGCTCACCGTGGCACCGCCCGCCAGGCTGACCGTCAGCACGCCGCTCACCACGGCCAACCGGGTCGAGACGAGGTTGCCGTCGAGGTCATCGACCGAAATCGTCGCGCCGCCGCTGAAGGAAAGCTGCGTATCCTCGGCGACCGACTGTGCGCCGGGGACCGTGTTGACCGGCGCTCGGTTGACGCTGATCGCCACGAAGTTCTGCGAGAACTCCGAGCTGTCGGCGAAGCTGGAGCTGGTGGGCGCATGCGTGGCGGTCACGCTGATCGCGGAGCCGATGGGCACCGTGGCGGACAGCGTGGTGCTGATCGTGGCGTTGCCCGAGGCGTCGGTGGTTACGTTGCGGGAACCCAGATAGATCTGTCCTTCGCCATGACCGCTGGCATCGCCGGTCGTGTTCGAGAAGAACTCGATGCGGTAGGTGCGGTTTGCCACCGTGTTGAGCGTGCCGGTGACGACGAGTTGCCCGGCTTCGTCGGTTCGTACGTCCGTCAACAGCGGGAAGTTCTGAGTGTTGTTCGGGCCGGTGTCCGCATCGCCGGCATCGTTGGCGGTGACACCGTCGTTGCCTAGGTCGATGCCCAGCAATGTGTTCGAGTGGATGATGTTGCGCACGAAACTGTTGCCCGCGCCGGCGGTGGACAGCGCCGTGATGCCGTTCGCCCCGTTGAACGCGATGCGATTTCCCTGGCCGGCAAAGGGGCCGCCGATCCGGTTGTTGGCCGCGCCGTCCTGCAGCCGGATTCCATCGACGCTGTTGCCGAGCGCCGCGGTGCCCGCGGCGTTCGTGCCGATGAAGTTGCTTTCCAGGGCGTTGCCCGTGGTTCCCACGCCGCGCAGGAGAACACCGTTGCCCGTGTTGCCGGAGATGACGTTGGCTCTTCCTTGGCCGATGCTGTTGTTGCTGGCACCGGCATCGAGCAGCACGCCGCCCATGCCGTTGGCGATCGCCGCTGTACCGGCTGCGTTCGTGCCGATGTAGTTGCCTCGGACGGTGTTGGTGTTCGAGTTGAAGATGACGATGCCGTAGTTCGCGTTGCCGGAGATCACGTTGCGGTCGGCCGCCGTCGTGCCGCCGATCAGGTTGCCCTGGGCGCCACCGTCGATCCCGATGCCGTGCAAGCCGTTGCCCAGCGCGGCCGTGCCGCCCGCGTCGGTGCCGATGAAGTTGCCGCGAACGATGTTGCCGGTGGTGGTGGCATTCACGAGGTAGATGCCTTCCTCCGCGTTGCCGGAGATCACGTTGCCTGCCACCGTGTTGTCTTCCGATCCGTTGTCGATTCGCACCCCCTGTCGGCTGTTGCCGAGAGCTGTCGTGCCAAAGACGTCGGTGCCGATGTAGTTGCCGACGATCTCGTTCATGTCGCTCGATGTGATGTGCACTCCGCGCAAGGTGTTGCCGGAAATCAGGTTGCGCGCGCCGGTCGTCGTGCCGCCGATGATGTTCCCCGATCCACCCTCGACGCGCACGCCGCTGACGCTGTTCGCCATTGCCACGGCACCTGCCGCGTCGGTGCCGATGTAGTTGCCCTGGATGACGTTGCTGCTGGCATTGAAAAGCCTGATGCCGGAGCTGGTGTTGCCCGAAATCACGTTCCGGTCGGCGGTGGCCGTGCCCCCGATCGTGTTGCCGCTGGCGCCGGCGCTGATGTAGATGCCTGCAAGGGCATTGCCCAGCGCCGCCGTGCCGTCCGCATTGGTGCCGATGTAGTTGCCTCGGGCCGTGTTGCCGTCTGTGCCGAGGCCATCGATCCACAGGCCTTCCTCGGCGTTGGCCGAGAGCACGTTGTCCTTCACCGAGTTGAGCGTCGCGGCATTGGACAGCTTGACACCGGCGATGCCGTTGCCGAGGGCTGCGGTGCCGGCCGCGTCGGTGCCGATGTAGTTGCCGACGATCGAGTTGCCGCTGCTGGCGGTGACTTCGACGCCATTGCCGGTGTTGCCCGAGATCAGGTTGCGCGCGCCGGCCGCCGTGCCCCCGACGGTGTTGCTGCTCGCCCCGGCTTCGACCATCACGCCATTCGCGGCGTTGGCCAGGGCGCCGGTACCTGCCGCGTTGGTGCCGATGTAGTTGCCCTGGACGATGTTGCCCGTGGTGCCGGCGCTGACCAACAGAATGCCGTGGTCGAGATTGCCGGAGATCACATTGCGTTCAGCGAGCGTGGTGCCGCCAATGATGTTGCCGCTCGCACCGCCGCCGACGGTGATACCGGTCAACACGTTGCCCAGCGCGAGGGTGCCGAGCGCATTCGTGCCGAGATAGTTGCCGCGAACTGCGTTGTCGTTCGTGCCTGCGCCTTCGATCCAGATGCCTTCCCAGCCGTTCGCCGAGATCACGTTGTCCGTCACGGAGTTGGTGGTCGAGGCATTGAGCAGCCAGACGCCTGCCAAGCTGTTGCCCAGGGCCGCCGTGCCGGCTGCAGTGGTGCCGATGTAGTTGCCGACGACTGCGTTGCCGCTGCTTGCGTCGATCTTGATGCCCCCGCTGGAATTACCCGAGATCACGTTGCGCGCGCCCGCGCCCGTACCGCCAATCGTGTTGCCGCTTGCGCCATCGGAGATGGACACGCCGTCACCGGCATTGCCCAGCGCCGTCGCGCCGCTGAAGTCGGTGCCGATGTAATTGCCCAGAACCACATTGCCGATCGCGCCCACGCCGCTGATGCCGATGCCGGACAACTGGTTGCCGGCGATCACGTTGCGGTCCGCCGCGACCGTGCCGCCGATCGTGTTGTTGGCGCCCAGCACGAGGATGCCCTCGCCGCTGTTGCGCTCTACCGTGCCAGCGTCGAGGCCCGCGCCCGTCAGGGTGCCGATGTAGTTGCCCACGATCGTGTTGTTGTCCGAGCCGGCCTCGATGCGAATGCCGTCGCCGAAGAAGTCGCGGATCACCAGCCCGCGGATCGTGCTGCCGTCGGCGGTGCTGCCCAGCACCAGGCCGGTGAGGGCGTTCTCGCCGTCGAGGATGACCGCGGGCCGGTTGCCGTTGATGGCGAAACTGTTGTCGGTGGTGGCGTCGAGGATCACCGTGTCGGTGATCGTCGGCAGCACCGAGTCGAGGCGGATGGTGTTCCACCCCGTATCTGCGATGGCGAAGACAATCTTGTCCGGCGTGCCGCCGTTGACCGTGTTGTTCGTCGCGGTGATCGCCTCGCGCAGTGAGATGCGGCCGTCGGCGCCGCGCCCCGCGCCGAGCGCCGCGATCGATGTCGTGCTGCCGTCGCTGACATCGCTGATCGTGTCGACCACGACGATGCCGCTGGTGGTGGCGGTGACGTTCGCGGCGAACTCGGAGCTGCTGCCGTAGGTGCCGCCGCCGAGATCGACCGTGGCGGTGGCGGTGACTTTGTCGCCGCTGTTGATCCACAGGCCGGCGAGCGTGGCGTTGATCGCCGCATTGCCGGCGCCGTCGGTCACGACGGTCGCAAAGCCCAGGTAGCGCTCGCCTTCCCCGTTGTTCGCGTCAGCCACGCTCGGCCGGTTGGCGAAAAACTCGATACGGTAGGTGGTGCCGGCGTCGCTGTTGATGGAGCCGCTGATCGTGGTGCCGGTGGCGTCCGAGGTGGCGCTCGTCAGCACGGGGTAGTTCTGCAGGTTGTTGGGTCCGGTGTCGGCATCGCCCGCGTCGTTCAAGGTCACGCCGTTGTTGTCGAGGTCGATACCGAGTTGTCCGTTGGAGTGAATCGAGTTGCCGAGCAACGCATTGCCAACACCCGCCGTAGGCCGGAGGAGGATTCCCTTGGACGCGTTGAACGCAATCAAATTGCCTTGGCCTGCCGAGGTGCCGCCGATGCTGTTACCGGAAGCGGAGTCGCCGATGGCGATGCCGTCACTCGTATTGCCGAGAGCCACGGTGCCGGTGCTGTCGGTGCCGATGTAGTTGCCGTACACCCGGTTGCCAGAGGTGCCCACGCCCTCCACGTTGATGCCATCGACGTTGCCCGAAATATAGTTTCCTGCACCAGCTGCAGTGCCGCCAACCGTGTTGTTGCTGGCGCCGAAGGCGATCCAGACGCCGTCGAAGCCGTTGCCTATCGCGGCGTTACCGGCCGCGTTCAAACCGATCAGGTTGCCGAGCACCACGTTGCCGGACGTGCCGGTGTCGAGGAGCGCAACGCCGTCACGATTGCCGGAGATGACGTTTCCCGCACCGGCTGCGGTGCCGCCGATGGTGTTGTTGCTGGCTCCAAAATAGATCTCGACGCCGGCACCGTCATTGCCGAGGCCGCTCGCGCCGTTGGCGCTGGTACCGACGTAGTTGCCGCGGACGATGTTCGCGGTTGCGCCGGCCCCCTCCAGCATGATGCCGGAGAGACCGTTGCCGGAGACGACGTTGCGATCGGCAGCCGTGGTGCCGCCGATGAGGTTGCTGCCGGACAGCACGTAGATCCCCGCTTCACCGTTGCCCAGGTCGGCCGTGCCGGCCACATTGCTGCCGATGTAGTTGCCGACGATGGTGTTGCCGCCGCTGCTGGCGGTTATTTCAATCCCGTCGCCGCCGAACCGGTTGATGACCAGTCCGCGGATCGTGCTGCCGGCCGAGCCTGCGCCCAGCCGCAGTCCATCGGCGCCCACGCCGGCGCTCGCGCCGTTGAGCTCGACGATGGGCGCGCCGGCGAAGTCGGGCTCGGTCGCCGCGTTGAGGATCACCGTGCCGGTGATGGTCGGCAGTGCGGAGGCGAGGTTGATCGTGTGCGCGCCGCCGACCAGCGCAGCACTGATGCTGAACGAGATGTTGTCGGTCCCGGCGTTCGCGTTGGCGTCGATGATCGCCTGGCGCAGCGAGCCGGCGCCGCTGTCGTTGATGTTGGTGACGGTGTAGGTGGCGAGGGCGCCTTGCCACGCCGCCTGCGTCTGTGCACCGATGACCACGTCCGTCTCAATGCCGCCCACGGCGCGCTCGAGCTCCCAGTCGCCGAACTGCGCCGCGTGTCCGGTGCGGTCGGTGCTGGCCGCGACGTCTGCGCCGGTGAGCCGCGCCATCGTCTGCATGGCGGCCAGCCCCGCTTCGCCCTGGCCGAAGTTGCAGCCGTAGATCAGCAGGTCGGCATCCGACGAGAAGCTCTGGCCGATCTGTGCGAGGAGGTCGGCGTACCGACCATCGAGCGCGCCTTGCGTGACGAAGGCGCTGCCCAGGTGCAGTTCGGCCGCGTTGCCTTCGCCGATCAGGTGAACGGCATCGATGCCGGTGCGCCCGCGCAGGTGCGCGGCGATCTGTTCGATGCCGTCGCGGTGGCGGTCGAGCAGCACGACTTCGGCGTCGGCGTCGATGCCTTCGATGAGCTGCCCGTAATTCTCGACGCGGGTATCGACGAACACGATCTCGTGGCGGCGTTGCTGCTGCTGTTGAAGCAGCGAGCTCTGTTCCGACGGCGATGACGGCGCCGCCGGATCCAGCGTGCCGACGATCGCACCGGTGCTGCCGCCTTCATCGCTGCCGGACCACATCAAAGGGTTCAGGTCGGCCGAGTACAGGATGCGCGGCTCGCACTCTTCGACCACGGCGGAGCGTTCGGCCTCGAGGTCGAACCAGGCGGCAAGGCGGTGCAGCAGCATCGGGCGTCTCGCGTTCAGCGGCGCAGCACGGTCGGCGTCACGGTGCCGAGCTGGGTGGGCACGGCTCTGGCGCTGCGCGCCACCGACTCGGGCAACTCGATGCCCAGATCGACCTTGCAGCGCAGGCCGGCCGGCAGGCGGCCGCTCGGGTTGGGCAGCTCGAGCCGCACGCGAAAGGTGTTGCTGGCGGCGTCGATCACGCGGTCCACGGTTTTCACCGTGGCGACGTGCAGGCTGCGGTTGAACAGCTCCGGCACGACGGTGCCCGTCATGCCCGGTTCGATCTGGCCAAAGGCCGCGGCCGGCACCAGCACATCGACGCGCAGCGGGTCGATCGCCGCGATGCGCAGCACGGGCTTTTGCTCGACATACTCGCCCGGCGACAGGAAGCGTTCGACGACCACGCCCGCCATGGGTGCGCGGATCGTGCGCTGCTCGAGCTGCGCGGCGGCGAATTCAAGCTCGCGCACGGCGAGCTTGCGCTTCTCGCGCGCCTGGTCGGTGCGCCCGCCCGCGACCTGGGCTTCCGCGTGCTGCCGGTCGAGGTAGGTCTTGCTGACGAAGTTCTGCTGGTACAGCTCGCTCGTGCGCTGCAGTTCGCGCTGCGCGAGTTCCTGCGAGCTGGTCGCGACCGTTGCCTCGCCGCTGTGCGCCGCGCGCTCTCGCGCCACGGCGAGGGCGGCGCGCTCCAGCGACGCATTGAGCTGCACGATCGGTTGGCCGAGCTCGACGAGGTCCCCCCGATCGACCGCGATGCTGTGGATCACGCCGGGCGCAGGGCTGCCGACCTGCACGATCTGGTGCGGCTGGATCATGCAGTCGAGCCCGACGGCAGGGACCGACGAGGTCTGCGCGTTGGCAGCGCCGGCCAGCACGGTGAGCGCGGCGGCAATGAGAGCGTGGTACATCGTTACTTCTCCACTAGAAAGTCTTCGTCATTCGGTGCCGCCGCTGAAGCCGTAGAGCTCCGCGGCGCGCTGGTCGGCGTGGCGTAGATCACGCCGCTGCCCGCGGTCGCGCCATTCGGTGACGCGCTGCGCCACCGTGAACAGGGGCCGCGCAAGCCACATCGGCAGCTCGTGCCGGGGGCCGTGCGCGCAAGCGGCCACTGCGCGCAAGAGCGCGGCGGGCCACACGCGCGCCAGCAGCGCGTCGTCGAGCGCAAGCACGGCCTCGGCCGAGCCGGGGTCGCCGTTGCGCGCGGCGCGGCCGATGAGCTGGCGGTCGATGCGGCGAGAGCGGTTGCGCATGGTCGCGATCACATGCAGCCCGCCGTTCACTGCGGCCGCCGCGTCGAGCCGGATATCGGTGCCGCGCCCGGCGATGTTGGTGGCGACCGTCACCATGGCCGCCGTGCCGGCAAGGGCGATGCGCTCGGCCTCGGCGGCGTCTTGTGTGGCGTTCAGGAGCTGGTGGCGCACGCCGTGGCTTTGCAGCAGTGCCGAGAGCTGCGCCGAATCGGCCACGCTGTCGGTGCCCACGAGCACCGGCCGGCCCGCGCCGGCGTGCTTGCGAACCGAATGCAGCACCGCGCTCCACTTGTGCGCGGCATCAACGCAGACGCTCAGCCCGAGCCAGCGCCTGCGGCTCGGCTTGGCGAGCGGCACGCGCACCACTGGCGCGCCGTACAGCAGACGCAGTTCGTGACGCGATTCGAGCAGGCTGCCGCTCATGCCGCCGAGCCGCAGATAGCGGGGAAAGAAGCGCTGGTAGGTGATCTGTGCGGCGGTGGCGGTCGGCAGGCTCGGCGCCAAACCTTCCTTGAGCTCGACCATGGGTTGCAGCGCGCCCTGCCATTGGCGGCCTTCGGCAATGCGGCCGGTGAGCTCGTCGATCAATTGCAGCTTGCCGCCGGCCACCGCGTACTCGCGGTCGCGACGGTAGAGCAGCCGCGCTGCGAGCGCGGCCTCGATCAGCTCGCAGGCGCGGCGCGCCGGTGCCAGCACGCCGCCGGCGCCCTCGACCGCCGCGCTCACGCGGCCGCGCCCGGCGTCGGTGAGCACCAGGGCGCGGCGCGCTGGCACGAGCGTGTAGTCACGCTCGCGCTGCAGAGTGCACGAGATCTCGTAGGCACGGCGGTAGGCATCGGCGTCGAGCGCTTGCGTCGGCGCCGAGATGATGAGCGGCACCACGGCCTCGTCGAGCAGGAGGCTGTCGGCTTCATCGATGAAGCACAGGCACAGGCCGGGCAGAGCGGGCGTAGCGGCGGCCGTGCCGGCGGCGCCCTCGTCCGCAGCGGCGATCGCGTGTGCCCGCAGCACGCGTGCATCGCGCTCGCCACGCAGGACGAGGTGGTCGCGCAAGTAGTCGAAAACCAGCTCGCGCGCGGTGGTGTAGACGATGTCGCGTTGCCAGGCCTGCGCGTGCGCGCCTGCGGCCATGCCGCCGGTGATGCAGTCGCAGCTCAGGGACAGCGTGGCGTAGAAGGGCTCGAGGTCTTGCCGGTCGCGCCGGACGAGGTAGTCGTTGGCGGTCAGCACGTGCACCGGCGCGCCGCCGAGGGCGGCCACTGCGGCGGCCAGCGCCGTGGCGAGCGTCTTGCCTTCGCCGGTGGCCATCTCGACCAGGCGGCCGTTCAGCATCAGCCAGGCGGCATGCGTTTGCGTGTCGTAGGGCGTCTTGCCGAGCGTTCGCGCCATCGCCTCGCCGGCCAGTGCGAGCGCTGCGCCGGCCGTTTCGGCGTCGAGGCCGTGGCGGCGCAGGCGCTGCCGGAGCGTGTCGGTCTCGCACTTGAACATCGCTGCGTCGAGCCCGCGCAGCCGCTTGCGGGCCGCGCCCAAAGATTGCGCGACGCCGTCCGGCAGTCGCGCCGCAGTCGGGCGGGCGAAGTGGCTGAACACCCAGCGCCGCGCACCTTCGAACGCGGCGGCGTCGCCGGCGCCGACGCGTTGCGGGTACTCGCCGAAAGCCAGGCCGCGCGAGGGAAGCGCTGCGTGACTCATCGGACGTTCCGGGCGGTTTGCGCCGGCTCCACGTGCGGACGCGAGCGCCTTGTCGGAGTTCTGGCGGTGCGCATCATTCGAAGTGCCGCAGGAAGGACAGACGCACGAAACGAGCCGCCAGCTCTGCCGCGCTCGCTTCACCGTGGCGGAAGGTGACCAGGGCGCGGGCGCCGATGCGCGCGTCGGTGCCGGCGTCGAGCTCGAGGTCGACCGAAAAACGCGGCTCGCGCGCGGTGCGCCCGCTGGCGTCGTTGGTGTCGAGCGCGATGCTGCCGCCGGACGCTTCGCCGAGCGCCGGCGTGGGCAGCTCGGCCGAGGCCCTGGGCACGGCGCGGTCGAACGTGGCAGGCAGCGCGTCGCCGCCGGCGTGCGCGAGCTGCACGGTGATCGTGCCCGGCCGCTCGCGGACCAGCGCGATGTCTTCGTTGCGCACCAAAGCGCGCACCAGCGGTGCGCCACCCGGCAGCACCTGGGCGATCAGTTCGCCCTGCGGCAGGTACTGCCCGACCACGACGCGCCGGGGATCGATCACCACCCGCCCGGCGATGGCGGCGCGCACGGTCAGCGAGTCCAGGCGCTCGCGCAGACGGTCGCGCTCCGCGCTGAGCTGCGTCAGCTGGTCCAGGGCCGCGGCGGCGCGACGGGCGTCGAATTCGAAGTGGAGCGAGCGTTCGACCTGTTGGCGTGCGAGCAGCGATTCGGCACGCGCCAGATCCACTTGGAGCAGCTCGTTCCTCAGGCGTGCGATGGGCGTGCCGACCTCGACGGCATCGCCGTCGCGGACCAGGAACTGCTCGACGAAGCCGTCGCTGCCGAGCCGCACCAGAGCGTCGTCGGGCAACCAGACCACGCCGGGCGCGAGGGTGCGCTGCGGCAGGGGCAACCCGAGGCCGAGGGCGCCGAGTGCGGCAAACGCCGCCAGCGCCGCGAACGCGGCACGCGGCCGATGGCCTCGCGCCTCGCCCGACTGCGCCACCCAGCGCAGGGCGGCGAAGGCGGGCTTGAGCAGCACCCACCACACGCCCAGCGCCAGCACCACAAGCCCGAGAGTGGCACTCCATTCGGCCGCCAACACCGCCAGCAGCGCGATCATGGCGGTGCGGTAAGCCCACGACAGCGGCGCGTAAGCGAGCAGCCAAGGCCGCTCGCCGCGCGCTCGGCCGCCGAAGCGCACATGGCGCAACCGCAGCAGCCGGCGCTTGACCAGGTATTGCCAGTAGCGCGTGCTGCGCACCCCGAGGTTGGGCAGTTCGGCGGCGTCGCACAGCACGTAGTAGCCGTCGAAGCGCAGCAGCGGGTTGCCGTTGACGACGACGGTGGACAGCGCGCCGACGAACACCACCGCGAATGCGAACTCCTTGGCGAGTCCCGGCTCGAGCGCAAGCCACAACATCAGCGCCAGACTGGCGAGCACGGCCTCGACCACGATGCCGGCCGCCGCCACGCCGATGCGGCGCCGCTTGTCGAAGGCGATGGATGCCGACGCATCGACATACGGCACCGGCGTCAGCATCAACAGCGTGATGCCGATTTCGTGCACGTCGCCGCCATGCACCTTCACGGCGAAGGCGTGCGCCATTTCGTGCAGCGCCTTCATCAGGGGGTAGGTCAGCCACATCATCAGCAGCATGCGGCCGCTGCCGAGTTCGCGGTGGGCGAAGTCGCTCACCGCACCGGCGTTGACCGCCAGCAACAGCGCGCCGATGGCGATCAGCAGGCCGACGGCAATACGCGCGCCGAGGCTGAACAGCCAACCGACCCGGTCGACGTGGGCGGACAGGAAGCGGTCGGGATTCCACAGCGGCACCCGAAAGGCGAGCGGGTTGATCTGCCCGCGCCGGCGCCGCGACCGCGTGCGCACGTGTGCCTTGATGAGCGCCGCTGCGTCGGGCGCGATGTCGCCGATGAAGAGGTTGGCCGCAAAGGCCTGAGCGACGATGCGGATGGCCTCGGCCTGCGAGGGCGCGGCATTGCCTTCGGCGCTCACGCGCGCGGTCCACACGTCGTCGAGCGTGGCGTGCCCATCGCAAGAGCCGATCAGGGCGTAGGCAATGTCGTTGAAACGGTGATGCCGACCCGAAACAGGGTCCGACAGCACGTACCAGGTCTCTCCGCGCACCCGCTGGCGCGACACCCGCACGCCGCTGCGCAGCCGCGGCCGCATGGCGGCGACGCGGTACCAGTCGTGCGAGAGCAGCGGCTCGCGGACGCTCACCCCAGCACCCGCCACAAGGTGCGCCGCATCCAGTCGCTCGTGCGGGGCCACCACACCCAGCCGAGCGAATGGCGAGCGATCTCTATGCGGGCGACACCGCGCAAGCCTGGGCGCAGCGCCTCGGCGGAGCCTTCGATGCGGCCGTCGACCTCGAACACGTTGCGCCCGTCCAGCGGCGCGGCGACCGGCGCGATGCGCGTCACGGTGATCTGCACCGGGCGGCTCGACAGCGCGCCGAACATCACCCGTGCGCGCTGGCCTTCGCGCAGTGCGCCGATGTCCTGTTCGTCCACTTCGGCGACGATGCGAAAGGAGTTGTCCGGCGCCACCGTCATCAATTCCTGCCCACGTATCACAGGCATGCCGACCGACTGGCTCAGGTCGCCCGAAACCAGCACGCCGTCGAACGGCGCCTTGAGCTGCGCACGATCGAGCTGGCTCTCGACGAGGGCGAGCTGCACCTGCGCCTGCTCGAGCTTGGAGCGCGAGATGACGATCTGCGCTGCGTCGTCCTGGCTGAGGGCCTCGCGGTACTGCTTGTCGAGCTGCTCGCTTTCGGCGTTCCACTTCTCGCGTTCGAGCGCGAGTTCATGGTCCTCGAGCGTTGCCAGCACCTGTCCGGCCTTGACCGGCGCGCCGGGGCGCAGCGCCGACGAACGCACGAAGCCGTCGACCGGCGCCGAAATGATGCGTTGGCCTTCGCCCTCGACCCTGGCCGGTGCGACGACCCGGAACGTCGACGGCCACAGCGCGGCGACGAGCAGGCCGAGGGCGATGAGCGCGAGCCCGACATGCCAGGCGGCCGGTTGGAAGGGGCCCGCGTGCTCGCCGCGCGGCGCGACCGCCCGGGCGATGCGCGTGCCGATCGGCTGGTCGAGCCGGTGCTTGAGTTCGAGCACCGGGCCCACGAAGGTGGCGGCGTCTTTCGCGATCTCCACCGCGCGAGCGTCGAAGCCGTCTCGCCGCTCGAACACGATGGCGCCGAGCATGCGGCCGCGCCCACGTCCACGGCCGATGATCGGCACGGTGCAGATCGAGGCATTGCCGTTCTTGCGGGTCAGCTCGGCGTGCGCAAGCGATACCGAGGGCGAACTGCCGCCCGGCAGCGGGTGCACGATCACGGCGCCCTGATCGATCGCTTCGTCCATGGCCGCAGCGATGGCGCGCACGATGGCTTGCTGCTCGCGGATGTCAGCGGCGTTCGACACCACGCCGACGCGCGCCCGCTCCCTGTGGAGAAAGCCGATGCTGACGCGTTCGCAGCCGAGCATGAGCGCGAGTTCGGTGGCCACGGCGGTGGCCGACGCATGAAAGCGTTCATGGCACAAGGCGCGCGCCTGCAACGCCAGCACGGCGCCGCTGCGGGAAAGCCGTGAGGGCTGGGGCGCAAGCTCGGCAGGCGTCGGTGCACGTGGCACGGTCCGCTGGCGAGCGACTTCTTCGAGGTTCATTACTTCAGGTCTCGAATACAGCGCAGGAACAACATGATCTGCGGCACTGTGTGCGCATCATTGCGCCGTCTCCGCGTGGAAGATCGGCGAAACAGAGGCATCAATGTTGGGCACATCGTCCCACTGGCGCAGGCTGCTGAGCACCGGGTCAGCCCGTAGCGCCGCGTAACGCAGCACCAAGGTGTGAACAGCTTGGCATTCAGCAGCGTCGCACGCCGAAGAGCCGGCGCTTTGCCGGCCCGAGTCGCAGGCGTTCCTGCGCGTCGGCAGACCGCCTACGCGCCGTGCATCGCCGCCGTGGCGGTGTTGCCGAGCCTGAACGCGCCGACCGCTGCAACGAGCTGCCGGGCCTGGTCACGCAAGCTCTCGGCCGCCGCACCCGATTCCTCCACCAGCGCGGCGTTCTTCTGCGTCACCTGGTCCAACTGCGTGACCGCCGTGCTGACCTGGCCGATGCCGGAGGTCTGCTCGGCACTTGCGTTGCCGATCTCCGCCACGAGCGCCGCCACGCGCTGAACTTGGCCGACGATGTCGACCATGTGGCTGCCCGCCTCACCGACGAGCACCGAGCCGGCCTGCACGCACTGCACGCTCGATCCGATCAGACTCTTGATCTCCCTGGCCGAATCGGCGCTTCGCTGGGCCAGGGCGCGCACCTCGCTCGCCACGACGGCGAAACCGCGTCCCTGGTCCCCGGCACGGGCCGCCTCGACCGCCGCATTCAGGGCGAGGATGTTGGTCTGGAAAGCGATCGCGTCGATCACGCCGACGATCTCGCCGATCTTCCTGGAGCTCTGCGCGATCTCGTCCATGGTCGAGACCACCCGGTGAACCACTTCGCCGCCCTGCGTGGCCGCGGCGCTGGCAGCGCTCGCCAGGTCGGTGGCGCGGCGGGCGGCTTCGGCGGTGCTTTTCACGGCCGAGCTCAGCTCTTCCATCGAAGCCGCGGTCTGCTGGAGGTTGGCCGACTGCTCCTCGGTGCGCTGGCTCAGGTCGGTGTTGCCGCTGGCGATCTGTTGCGAGCCGGTGGCGATGGAGTCGCTGCTCGTTCGCACGGCGCCGACGACGCGCGTGAGGCTCTCGCACATGCTTTGCAGCGCGGCCATCACGCTGGTGGTGTCGCCGGGCGCTAAATCAACGTGAACGGCCAGGTCGCCGGCCGCGACCGCGTTGGCGATGGCCGCCGCCTGGGCCGGCTCGCCGCCCACGGAGGACCAGATCGATCGGCGCGCCCACCCGCCCAAAGCGACGAGCAGTACTGAAGACACTGCGAACACCATCCACTGTGTCCAGGCGACGCGGCTCAGCGTGGCGGCAAAGCTGGAGGCGGCGTCACCGGCAAAGGCGGTCGAGGCCTTGACGGTGTCGTCCACACCCGCACGGTGCTGCAGATAGGCGGCATCGGCGAGCGTGAGGGCCGCCTGCGCCCCACTGGCATCGCCGGCGGTTATCGCCTCGAACACCTTGCGAGAGGCGTTGATGAAAAGACCGGCTGCTTCATGCTGGTGCCCGAGCAGTTTGGCCTGCAGCCCGTACGGCGGGTTGGCCTTCCAGTAGGCGACCCGATCGGCGTATTCCTTCTCGAGCCGGGCGGCCTCGGCGGTGGCCCGCTCGGCCGGCATGCTGCCTTCCACGGCTTGAGACAGCACCAGCCGCAGCTCGATCAGGTACATGGGCGGCGGCAGGATGTCGGCGGTGACGTCCTTGCCGACGAAGGTGCGCTGCACGGCGGCGTCCGAAGCGTGGCCTCCTCTGAGCGACACGGCGGTCAACACGCTGGTGGCGACGATGCTCGACGCGATCAGCAGCGTCAGGGTGTGACGGATCGACTTCATACTGCTCTCCTGAAGTGATGGGAGGCTGCGCCATTGCGGGCAGCCCGTTGCTTTTGTGTTGTCGTCGGACGGCCGCAGAACTTGAGGCTGCTCTGCGCGGGGCGTTCAGGCGTCGGTCTTTATCGAGACCTATGGACTAGCATTCGTGCGGAATTGCGACGACCCGCAAACATTGAAATGAGGTGCAGCGTGCGCTTGGTATTCGGTGTGTTGAGTCTGCTGGTGGTCTTGGCGATCGTGGGCTCGCTGCTGAAGAAGCAGTTGCAGACGGTTCAGGGGCCGGTCGTATCCGAGGCCGGCGCCGCGGCGCCGGACGGCACGCCAGTGCAGCAGTCGCGGCAGCTGCAGCGCAAGGTGACCGAGGACGTGAACCGGCTGATGCAGCAGGCGCCGGCGCGCATCGAGCGCGGCGAGCAATGAAAACGACGCCGATGCGGCCGGTGCAGGGAGCGAGCCGATGAGCGAGCCAGCCGAGCAGGCGCTGCACGACGAAGCCGGCATGCGCCTGGCGCTCGACCAGGCGCACAACGCGTGGCTGGTCGGCGAAGTGCCGGTCGGCGCGGTCATCGTGCGCGACGTCGAGGGTGTGCGCCAGGTCGTCGCCACCGGCTACAACCGCCCCGTCACCACCCACGACCCGACCGCGCACGCCGAAATCGTGGCGCTGCGCCATGCCGCGCAGTTGCTCGGCAACTACCGGCTGCCCGAGTGCGAGTTGTACGTCACGCTCGAGCCGTGTGCCATGTGCGCGATGGCCTTGCTGCATGCGCGCTTCAAGCGCGTGGTGTTCGGCGCGATCGACCCGAAGACCGGCGCGGCCGGCTCGGTGCTCGACCTCTTTGCGCAAAAGCAGCTGAACCACCATACCGAGATCGTCTCGGGCGTGCTGGCCGAACCCTGCGGCGCACTGCTGCGCGAGTTTTTCGCGGAGCGGCGCGCCCAGGCCCGCGCCTTGCGCGGGCAAGCCGCCGCGCCGGTCGCGTTGTCGGACGCGGAGCCCGACTACGACATCGTGGAAGTGATCGAAATGCAGGACACCTTGCCCGGCCAACATTCCGACAACTGATGCACGAGCACGCCCGCCTTCACGCCCATGAGCATGCTCACGAGCCGGCCCCCGAACCCGGTCACGACGCTGCTCCGGTGCTGAGCCTCACCCTCCATTCGCCCGCCGGCCGGGTCACGCGAGGCGCCGAGTTGACCCGCGCGCTGCGCCACCTGCGCAAGCTCGGCTTCGATGCGCAGCTCGACGAGGCGGCGCGGGCCGGCCATCAGCGCTTCGCCGGCGATGACGACTCGCGCCTCGCGGCGCTGCACCGCGTGGCCGGTGACGGACGCGACATTGCCTTGGCCGCACGCGGCGGCTATGGCCTTACGCGGCTGCTCGACCGGATCGACTACGCACTCATCGCGAAGTCCATCGATGCCGGCAAGCGCTGGGTCGGCCACAGCGACTGCACCGCCTTCCAGCTCGCCGTGCTGGCGCACACGAAGCGCAGCACCTGGGCCGGCCCGCTGGCCTGCTACGACTTCGGCCGCGTATCCGAGGCGGCCGAAAGGCAGGGCGGCAAGCCGGCTTCGCTGATCGACGAAGTCACCGAGGGCTGCTTCGTCGAGGCGATGCACGGGCAGCTCGAGGCGGTCGGCTTTCGCACCGAAGCCGGCTTCGACGGGCTCCAGACCAGCGGTTTGCTTTGGGGCGGCAACCTTGCGGTGCTGCTATCGCTGCTCGGCACACCGCACTGGCCGCGCGTCAAGGGCGGCGTGCTGTTTCTGGAAGACGTCAACGAGCATCCCTACCGCGTGGAGCGCATGCTGCTGCAGCTTCACCAGGCCGGCGTGATCGACGCGCAAAAGGCGGTCCTGCTTGGCAGCTTCAGCGACTTCCGCAAGTCGCCGCTGGACCGCGGCTACGGCCTCAACGCCGCGGTGGCGCAACTGCGCAGCCTCACGCGCACGCCGATCCTCACCGGCTTGCCTTTCGGCCACGTGCCGACCAAGGTGTGCCTGCCGGTCGGGCGGCGTGTGCAGTTGATCATCGAGCGCCGGGACGCTCTGGTCGGTTGGGCTCATTGACCTCATGGGCAGATCGATCCGGTTTGTCGCGAGTGCGGCGGCCTTCGCGAGCATCGTGTGGCTCGTGCCGGGCGCCGTGCGCGCGCAGCCGGCCGAGCGGCTGGAGCGCGTGGAGATCACCGGCTCGGCGATCCGGCGGATCGACGCCGAGTCCGCCGTGCCGGTCACTATTTTGCGAATGGAAGACCTCGAGCGCGAGGGCATCACCTCGGTCGAGCAGGTGCTGCAGCGCCTGCCTTTCAACCAGTCGAGCCTCACCACCAGCCAGGTCATCGGGCTGGGCACCGGCGGCGCTTCGTTCGCCGACCTGCGCGGCATCGGCGCAAACAAGACGCTGGTGCTGCTCAACGGACGCCGCATCGCCAGCAACGCGGTCGACAGCTCGGCGCCGGACCTGAACATGATCCCGTTCGCGGCGCTCGACAGGGTGGAGGTGCTGCGCGACGGCGCTTCGGCGCTCTACGGCACGGACGCAATCGGCGGCGTCATCAACTTCATCACGCGAAGCGGCGAATCAGGCACGAAGCTCTCGCTCGATGCGACCGTGCCGCAGCACGCGGGCGGCGACGGCCGCGGCATCAGTGCGGGCGTGGGATTCGGCGAACTGGAGCGCGACGGCTACAACTTCGTGGGCAGCGTCGATTACCGGAAGACCGAGCGCATCAACTCGCAGCAGCGTGCTTTCGGCTCACGCGGGTTTCGGCCCGAGCGCGGGGTCGATGGCACCTCGTCGGTCACCACGCCGGCCAACTATTTCCAGGGTGAATTCAGCGCCAATCCGTCGTTTCCGGGCTGTGCGCCGGTAGGCAAGGGCGGCTCCATCGACACGGGCAGTGGGCAGCCGCTGTGCAGGTACGACCCCACGCCTTTCGTCGATCTCATGCCTGAAGTGGAGCGAGCCTCGCTGTTCGGCAAAGCGTCTTTCAAGCTGAACCGCGATACGGTGGCTTCGGTCGAGTACTTCCTCACGCGCAACGAAGTACGCACGGTGGTCAGCCCGGGCGTCGTGGGCCCGCTCACCTTGGATTCGAGCTCGCCTTTTTTTCCCGGCAACGGCATCACGCCGGCACCCGTGAACTTCGCCATCGATCCCGGCCAGCCGATCGATCTGGACTGGCGCACAGCGGCAGCCGGTGGCCGAGCGCAGACCAATCACAACCGCGCCCAGCGCCTTGTCTTCGAGCTCGACGGCCTGGCGGCGGGCTGGGATTACCGCCTGGGTGCTTCCTACAACGAAAGCAAGCTGACCGATCCGCTGACCGATGGCTGGACACAGGATGATGCGATTGCGGCGGGCGTTGCGGGCGGCATCCTCAACCCCTTCGGCGAACAGACCGCCGAGGGCGCGGCCTACCTCGCCGCAGCGGGGCTGCGCGGCAATGTGCGAACCGCGACGGGCAAGGTGTCGGCGGTCGACGTGCGCATCGGTCGCGAGCTGGGCGACTGGCTGGGAGCCGGCAGGCCGGCCGCGCTGGCCCTGGGCGCGGAGTACCGCCGGGAGTCCTTCACCGATGACATCAACGTGCCGGTGGTCTCGCAGTCCTTCGGCATCGGCTTCGATATCGACTCGAACCCGGACCCCGATGCCGCGGGCAAGCGCAGCATTTCGGCCCTGTACGGCGAACTCAACGTGCCGCTGCTGAGTACGTTGGAGGGCACGATCGCCCTGCGTCACGACCGCTACAGCGATTTCGGCAGCACCACGAACCCGAAACTCGGTGTGCGCTTTCAGCCCGCGCCATCGCTCGTGGCCCGCGCCACCTACAGCACGGGGTTTCGCGCGCCTTCGCTGTACGAGCTTTACAGCCCGCGCTTCCTCACCTTTTCGCGGGGCTACAACGATCCCTTGCTGTGCCCCGGCGGCGTGCCGAGCGCCGGCACCGACCCCGCGACCGCCTGCAATCAGTTCGTCCTTGCCCAGATCGGCGGCACCCGCGATCTCGAGCCGGAGAAGGCCAGGAATTTCACCTTCGGTTTCGTCTACGAGCCGAGCCGCCACTTCAACGCCGGCGTGGACTTCTGGTTCATCCGACTGCGCAACTCGATCGGCGAGTTTCCGGCGACGGCCATCTTCGACGATCCCGCGAAGTACGCCGACCGCATCCGCCCCGGTGCCGACGGCACGCTGGACCCGTTCGCCGACGACCCGGGCTTCATCATCGCCGCACAGGAGAACCTGGGCGAGATCCGCACCAGCGGCATCGATCTGTCGGCGAACTATCGGCGGCCCGTGAGCGGGGCGGGGGCGGTCGTGCTGGCCTTCAACGGCAGCTACATCACCCGCTACGACTACCAGAACGAACCCGGCGGGGACTTCACGAACAACCTCGGCCGTTATGCCGACGTGCGGCCGATCTTCCGCTGGAAGCACGCCGTCACCGCCGCCTTCGACGCCGGCGGCTGGTCCGTCGGCATCACCAACCGCTACCAAAGCGGCTACGCGGACGAGAACCGGGTCGAGCCCGAATTCGCCAACCGTGTCGAGCCCTATTCGCTCTGGGACCTGTTCGGCGGCTGGTCGCCGACCCGCACACTCACGCTCGCAGCCGGCATCCGCAACCTGTTCGACACCGATCCGCGCTATTCGAACCAGGGTTCGACCTTCCAGTCGGGCTACGACCCGCGCTTCAGCGATCCGACCGGACGTGCGCTGTACGCGCGGCTCAACCTGCAGTTCGATTGAGGCGGGCAGCGCTGCATGGCAGCGCGCGACGGTGGCCTATGGCGACACCCTCCGCGACGCAGGGCCCGGCTCCGGTACATTCCTCACGGGCGGCAGAGGCCGCCTTTCGATTTTTCGACCCTTGCGCTCACCGGAGACTTCATGTTGCGTTCGTTTTCTCGTCCCGTGGCAGCGCTGCTGTTGGCGATGGCCGTCGTGACGACCGCCGCCGGCATCACCGTTCGTGACGTGCAGGCGCAGGCCCCCGCCAGCGCGCCTGGAGCGGCCAGCGAAGCGGCCCCTCCGGCCTCGAAGCCAGCCGCCGCGACAGCGGCACGCATGAGCTTGCCGGCCACGCCCAACGGCGCCGAGGCAATCGACAATCCTTACGGTCTCGAATCGCTCTGGCGTACCAGCGACGGCGTGGCCAAGGCGGTGCTGCTGGTGCTCGTGATCATGTCGATGGGCACCTGGTACATCCTTATCGTCAAGGTCATTGAGCAAGCCAAGATCGGGCGGCAGGCCAAGCTCGCCACCAAGAGCTTCTGGAGCGCCGGTACGGTGCGCCAGGGGGCCGACACGCTGGAGCAGGCCAGTCCCTTTCGTTTCATCGCCGAGGCAGGCATCGAGGCGACCAAGAAGCACGGGGGCCTGTTCGAGCACGTGGACTTGCACAGCTGGGTGACGATGTCGATCCAGCGCGCTATGGAACGCGTGCAGAGCCGCCTTCAGGACGGCCTGGCCTTCCTGGCCACGGTCGGCTCCACGGCGCCCTTCATCGGCCTGTTCGGCACGGTCTGGGGCATCTACCACGCCCTCACTGCCATCGGCGTGGCCGGCCAAGCCTCGATCGACAAGGTGGCCGGCCCGGTCGGCGAAGCACTGATCATGACCGCCCTCGGTCTGGCCGTGGCGGTGCCGGCCGTGCTCGGCTACAACTGGCTCGTCCGCCGCAACAAGGCGGCGATGGACGACGTGCGCGCCTTCGGCAGCGACCTGCATTCGGTGTTGCTGGCCTCGGTGAAATTCAAAGGCTGAGATGACGATCCCCACGCGCCTTCAGCGCTGCCCCCCGAGGGGGCGCTCAGCTCTCTTGGGGCGGCCCGGCGAGGGCTGACCCGTGGCGATGCAGACCGGCTCCCCGTTCGGGGAGGAAGACGAGGTGGTCTCGACCATCAACACAACGCCGCTCGTCGACGTGATGCTGGTGCTGCTGATCATCTTCCTGATCACCATCCCGGTCGTCACCAGCTCCATCGCGGTGCAACTGCCCAAGGAAGCGATCGAGATCCGCGAGACCCGGCCCGAGAACGTCGTCATCTCGGTCGATCGCAGCGGCGCGATCTACTGGTACGACTCCCGCGTGTCCAGCACCGAGGCTCTGGTGCAGCGGCTGGAGAAGGTTTCGGTCATGCGGCCGCAGCCCGAAGTGCACATCCGCGGCGACCATGCGGCACGCTACGAGTCGGTGGGCCGGGTGGTCTATGCCTGCCAGCTCGCCGGCATCACCAGCGTGTCCTTCATCACCGAGCCGCCGGCCAGGGGAGGCTGAGCGATGGCGATGAACGTCTCGAGCGGCAACAGCGCCGACGGCGAGCCCGAGGTGATGATGGACATCAACACCACACCGCTGATCGACGTGATGCTGGTGCTGCTGATCATGCTGATCATCACCATCCCGATCCAGTTGCACGCGGTCAATCTGGCCCTGCCGGCCGGCAACCCGCCACCGCCGCCGCTGGTGCAGCCGCAGGTGGTGAAGGTCGACATCGATGCGAGCAGCCGTGTGTTCTGGAACGGCGAGGTGCTGGCGGGCCCGGTGGAAGTGGACGCCCGGCTGCGCGAACTGGCGGCGCTGCCGCTCGAGACGCAGCCCGAGCTGCACCTGCGCCCGGACCGGGGGGCTCGCTACGAAACCGTGGCCTCGGTGATGGCCGGCGTGCAGCGCCTGGGCCTCACCAAGTTCGGCATCGTCGGCAGCGAGCAATTCGCGCCGTGAGCGCGGCCGGGTGTGGCAATGCCCGGCTGCGCCGGGCCGCAATGAAACCTTCGGCATGGATCTGAACTACCAGCGGCAACCGGCATCGAGGCGCCTCATCGGCCTGGCGGCCGTGGTCGTGCTGCACCTGTTCATCTTCTACGCGCTGGTGTCGGGCCTGGCGCGCGACATGGTCGAAGTGGTCAAGAAGCCCCTCGAGGCGAAGATCATCGCCGAGCCGCCTCCGCCTCCGCCACCATTGCCGCTCGCGCCGCCGCCGCTGCCCCCTGCGCCGCCGCCTCCGGAGCCGCCACCGCCGCCACCGCCCAAGCCGCCACCGCCGCCTCCCAAACCACCGCCGCCCAAGCCGCCGCCGCCACCGCCCTACGTGCCGCCGCCGAGGATCCAGCCGCCGCCGGTGCCCGCCCCGCCGCCGATCACGGTGGCGCCGGCACCCGTGCCGCCGACAATCGAATACAAGATCGAGCCGCCGC
>NZ_JACDCW010000189.1 GCF_013817345.1 Methylibium sp. | reverse complement strand
ACTTTCTCGACCACACGCACTGACTGACGAAGAGGCTCGCACCATGCCCATCACCGACAGCGCCGCGCTGCAGCGCACGATCGAGCACCGGGAGATCTTCCACGACGAGATGCTGCACCTGATGCGCCGCATCATGAGCGGCGAGATGTCGCCGGTGATGATCAGCGCGCTGATGGTCGGCCTGCGCGTGAAGAAGGAAACCATCGGCGAGATCGCCGCCGCCGCCCAGGTGATGCGCGAGTTCGCGACGCCCGTGCCGGTGGAAGACAAGACGCACCTGGTCGACCTGTGCGGCACCGGCGGCGATGCCGCGCACACCTTCAACATCTCGACCGCGGCGATGTTCGTCGCCGCCGCGGCCGGTGCCCGGGTGGCCAAGCACGGAGGGCGCAGCGTGTCGTCCACCTCGGGCAGCGCCGATGTGCTGGAGGCGCTGGGCGCGCGCATCGACCTCAAGCCCGCGCAGGTGGCCGAATGCCTCGCCGAGACCGGCATCGGCTTCATGTTCGCTCCCAACCATCACCCCGCGATGAAGCACGCCGGGCCGATCCGCAAGGAACTCGGCGTGCGCACCATCTTCAACATCCTGGGGCCGCTGACCAATCCGGCCGGCGCCTTGAGGCAGTTGATGGGCGTGTTTCATCCCGATCTGGTCGGCATTCAGGTGCGCGTGCTGCAGCGTCTGGGCGCCGAGCATGTGCTGATCGTCTACGGCATGAACGGCATGGACGAGATTTCGCTTTCCGGCGAGACGCTCATCGGTGAGCTCAAGGCCGGCGAGGTGCGCGAGTACACCGTGCACCCGAGCGACTTCGGCTTGCCGGTTTACGACACGCGCGTGCTCAAGGTGGCGGGGCAGGCCGAGTCGGTCGATTGCATCCGCCGCGCGCTGGCCGGCGAAGACGGCCCCGTGCGCGACATCGTGCTTCTCAATGCCGGCGCGGCGCTGTACGCCGCCGATGTGGCCGCTTCCATCCGTGAGGGCGTGAAGCGGGCGCGGGAGGCAGTCACCTCTGGAGCAGCCCGCGCGAAGCTCGATCAGTTCGTCACCGTCAGTGCGCGGCTCGCGGCGTCGGCATGAGCGACATTCTCGAGCGCATCGTCGAGGTCAAGCGCGATGAGGTCGCCGCCGCGAAGGCGCGGCGCTCGCTTGCATCGCTGCGCGAAGAGGCCGAGTCGGCCGAGCGGCGCGGGGACTTGCGCGACTTCGTCGGCGCCATGCGGGCGAAGATCGCCGCAGGCAAGGCGGCTGTTGTCGCCGAAGTCAAGAAGGCCAGCCCGAGCAAGGGCGTGCTGCGCGAGCATTTCGTGCCGGCCGAGATCGCTGAAAGCTATGCCGAGCACGGCGCGGCCTGCCTGAGTGTGCTGACCGACGAACGTTTCTTCCAGGGCGCGGCGGCCTATCTGCTGCAGGCCCGAGACGCCTGCGCGCTGCCGGTCCTGCGCAAGGATTTCATGATCGCGGAGTACCAGGTGTTCGAGGCACGCGCGATGCAGGCGGACTGCATTCTGCTCATCGCAGCCGTCCTGGACGACGCGCAGATGACCGATCTGGAATCGACTGCCCACGCGCTGGGCATGGCGGTGTTGGTGGAGGTGCACGACGGCGCGGAGCTGGAGCGGGCGCTGCGGCTGAAGACGCCGCTGGTCGGCATCAACAACCGCAACCTGCGCAGCTTCGAGGTTTCGCTGGAAACCACGCTCGCGCTGCTGCCGCGCGTGCCGCCCGAGCGGCTGCTCGTCACCGAAAGCGGCATCCTGGCCTCGAGCGACGTGCGCCGCATGCGTGATGCGAACGTGCATGCCTTCCTGGTCGGCGAGGCCTTCATGCGCGCCAGCAATCCCGGCGCCGCGCTCGCGGCCTTGTTCGGCTGAACGGTGACTGGTCGTCTCGAGCGACCGCTGGACCAGGCCTTCGACGAGATCGAGGGCGGCTGGCGGCCTGTGACCGAGGCCTTTCGCACCAGCCTCACCGGCCGGCGCCTGATCGAGTTCATCGACGCACGGGTTGCGGCCGGCACGACGGTTTTTCCTGCCGATCCGCTGCGGGCCTTGCGGCTGACGCCGCTCGAGGCCGCACGGGTCGTGATCCTCGGCCAGGACCCGTATCACGGCGCCGGCCAAGCCGAAGGGATGGCTTTTTCGGTCCCTGCCGATGTCAAGCCGCCGCCCAGCTTGCGCAACATGTTCAAGGAACTGCAACGCGATCTCGGTGTGCCGTCGCCCCGATCAGGAAGTCTGCTGCCCTGGGCTCGCCGGGGTGTGCTGCTGCTCAATACCGTGCTCACGGTCGAAGAGGGGAGGCCGGCCAGTCACGCGAAACAAGGGTGGGAAGCACTTACTGACATGTTGATCGATGCGATTGCAGCGCAGCCGTCACCGCTCGCCTTCTTGCTGTGGGGTGCTGCCGCACAGGCTAAGGCGGCACGCATTGCGGCCGCCAGTAGCGGGCATCGGGTCTGGACTGCCAATCACCCCTCACCCTTGTCGGCCGCCCGGCCTCCGCAGCCCTTCGTCGGGTGTGCGCATTTCGGAGCTGCCGCGGCGTTTCTCGGCGCGACCGGCCGTCCCTTCGACTGGTCCCTTTGAAGAACGCGCTCGGCTTTACCCGGCCCGGCGACTGTTGTGAGCCGTTGGGGCCCCGTGATATAGTCGCGGGCTCGTCCGGGAGGGGTGCCCGAGTGGCTAAAGGGGGCAGACTGTAAATCTGTTGGCTTACGCCTACGCTGGTTCGAATCCAGCCTCCTCCACCAAGGCGAAACGATGAAAGTGAATAGAGCGGCAGGGGTTCAAAAGGCCGCACGGGTGGTCGCGGCGGCTCCCAGGGCGGGAGTAGTTCAATGGTAGAACCCTAGCCTTCCAAGCTAATGACGCGGGTTCGATTCCCGTCTCCCGCTCCAGACATGCGATTGCCGAGGCTCATCCGGGGCCTCTTGGTCTTTCGGAAAGCGTTGATCAAAGAAGCATTCAAGACGAGTCGGTAGTGATGTGTGCCGGGGACGCGACTCCGGGCTCAGACCAGTATCGATGCCCATGTGGCTCAGTGGTAGAGCACTCCCTTGGTAAGGGAGAGGTCGCGCGTTCGATCCGCGCCATGGGCACCACCCTCAGAGAACATTCTCAGTCACTGTCACCAGCGGCCTTCAGGAGATCGAGATGGCAAAAAGCAAATTCGAACGCACCAAGCCCCACGTGAACGTTGGGACCATTGGGCACGTTGACCATGGCAAGACCACGCTGACGGCGGCCATTACCACGGTGCTGAGCAAGCTCTTTGGTGGCG
>NZ_JACDCW010000012.1 GCF_013817345.1 Methylibium sp. | reverse complement strand
AACGCAGCAGCGTCGACTTGCCGCAGCCGGAGGGGCCGATGAAGGCAGTGACCTTGTTCTCCGGGATGTCGAGGTCGATGTGCTTGAGCGCCAGGAAGTGGCCGTAGTAGAAATTCAGGCCGCGCACCGAAAGCTTGGGCTTTTCGGTCACCGGCATCTCGACTTTTGCGTCCATGTCGAAGCGTCCTCCGATTTCAGTGTTTGTTGCGGAACAGCACGCGCGCGAGGATGTTGAGCATCAGCACGCCGAAAGTGATCAGGAAGACGCCGGCCCAGGCGAGCTGCTGCCAGTTCTCGTAAGGGCTCAATGCGAACTTGAAGATCGTCACCGGCAAGCTGGCCATCGGATTGCTCAGGTCGCTGGTCCAGAACTGATTGGACAGCGCGGTGAAGAGCAGTGGCGCCGTTTCGCCGGCGATGCGCGCCAATGCCAGCAGCACGCCGGTGACCACGCCGGCGCGCGCCGCCTTCAACGTGACCGTCATGACCACCCGCCATTTCGGCGTGCCCAGCGCATAGGCCGCCTCGCGCAGCGAATTCGGGATCAATGCCAGCATGTTCTCAGTGGTGCGGACCACCACCGGAATCACGATCAGTGCGAGCGCCAGGACGCCCGCCCACCCCGAAAAGGAATTGAACCGCGCCACCACCACCGCGTAGATGAAAAGGCCGATGACGATCGAAGGCGCCGACAGCAGGATGTCGTTGATAAAGCGGGTTACCGAGCCCAACCAGGTCTTCTGGCCATACTCGGCCAGGTAGACGCCGGCCAGAATGCCGATCGGCGTGCCCAGCGCGGTGGCCAGGGTCACCATCAGCAGCGAGCCGAAGATCGCGTTGGCCAGGCCACCGGTCTCCGCCAGCGGCGGCGGCGTCATCTCGGTGAACAGTGAGAGCGACAGACCGCCGACCCCGAGACGCACCGTCTCGATCAGGATCCAGATCAGCCAGAACAAGCCGAAGGACATGGCGGCCAGAGACAGCACCAGCGCGATCGCGTTCACCTGCTTGCGCGCCCGGTGCTTGCTCATGCGGCGCGCCTGATGCTCGGCCGTAGCCGGGGTCGTGATGCTGCTCATGAGCGCCTCCCCTCGCCCTTTTGCAACTGCATCAGCAGCAGCTTCGAGCACGACAGGACGACGAAGGTGATGAAGAACAGCACCAGACCGAGGTAGATCAGCGACGCTTGGTGCAGGCCCTCGTCGGCCTCGGCGAATTCGTTGGCGAGCGCCGATGCGATGCTGTTGGCGGCCTCGAACAGCGACAGCGAATCGAGCTGGTTGAAGTTGCCGATGACGAAGGTCACGGCCATGGTTTCGCCCAGAGCCCGGCCGAGACCGAGCATGATGCCGCCGACCACACCCGTCTTGGTATAGGGCAACACGACCTTGGAGACGACCTCCCACGTGGTCGAGCCCAACGCGTAGGCCGACTCCTTGAGCATCGGGGGCGTGACCTCGAACACGTCGCGCATCACCGACGCGATGAAAGGAATGATCATGATCGCCAGGATGATCCCCGCCGACAAGATGCCGATCCCCACCGGCGGACCGCTGAAGAGAGCCCCGAGCACGGGCACGTCACCGAAGGCGTTTTGCAGCGGCTGCTGCACGAAGGTCGTGAGAATGGGGCTGAACACGAGCAAACCCCACATGCCATAGACGATCGATGGCACCGCGGCCAGCAGTTCGATCGCCGTGCCCAGCGGGCGCCTCAGCCAACTTGGCGACAGCTCGGTCAGGAACAACGCGATGCCGAAACTGACCGGCACCGCGATCAGCAGCGCAATGAACGAGGTCATGATCGTGCCGTAGATCATCACCAGGCCACCGTACTCGTCTTGCACGGGGTCCCACTCGCTGCGCCAAAGAAAGCTCAGGCCGTAAGCGCTGATCGACGGCCAGGCGCCGATGACCAGTGTCACGATGATCGCGCCCAGGATCGCCAGCGTGAAAAGGGCTGCGCCATGCGCGAGGGCGGAAAACAGCGTGTCGACCCACGGCGATGTCCGCCTGCCAGGGGGCGGCCGCCCCCGAGGGTCCGATCGATCCATCTTCTTTTCGTGGTCGTAAGGGGTAGCTGGCAGTGTAGCGGCCACGTTCGGTCCTCCTGCAACGTAAAAGCGGGGCGTGCCTCGACGGCATCACCCCGCTTCCCAGCCCGAAAGCCGGGAGTCAACGCATCACTTGAACGCGATCTGTTTGCCGCCGGCGTCCTTGATGTTGGCCGCCCATTGCTCGCGAACCAGTTCCTTGACCGAATCGGGCATCGGCACATAGTCGAGTTCGGAGGCCATCTTGTCGCCGTTGGCGTAGGCCCAGTCGAAGAACTTCAGCGCATTGGCGGCGTTCTCGGGCTTGTCCTGCGACTTGTACATCAGGATGTAGGTCGCGCCGCTGATCGGCCAGGTGTCCTTGCCGGGCTGCTCGGTCAGGATCTGATAGAAGCTCTTGTCCCACTCGGCGCCGGCCGCAGCCGCCTTGAAATTCGCCTCGTCAGGGGCGGCGAAGTTGCCGTCCTTGTTCTTCAGCAGCACATGCGACATCTTGTTCTGCTTCGCGTAGGCGTACTCGACGTAGCCGATCGAGTTCGGCAGGCGCTGCACGAAGGCCGACACGCCCTCGTTGCCCTTGCCGCCCGCGCCCGTCGGCCACTTGACCGCCGTGCCCTCACCGGCCTTTTCCTTCCATTCGGCGTTCACCTTCGAAAGGTAGTTCGTGAAGATGAACGTCGTGCCGGAGCCGTCGGCGCGGCGCACCACCGCGATCTGAGCGTCGGGCAACGGCACTCCAGGGTTCAGCGCGGTCAATGCCGGATCGTCCCACTTGGTGATCTTGCCCAGGTAGATGTCACCGAGCACCTGGCCGGTGATCTTGATCTGGCCCGGGGCGATACCCTTGATGTTGACCACCGGCACCACGCCGCCGATCACGGTCGGGAACTGGATCATGCCGTCCTTGGCCAGATCCTCGTCCGTCAGCGGCATGTCCGTGGCACCGAAGTCCACTGTCTTGGCCCTGATCTGCTTGATGCCGCCGCCCGAACCGATCGACTGATAGTTCACGCGAGCACCGGTTGCCTTGTTGTAGGCATCGGCCCATTTGGCATAAACGGGCGCCGGGAAGGTCGCGCCAGCACCGGTGATCTCTTGGGCGAGGGCGATGGTCGAGCCGCCGATCATCGCGGCCGCCACGAAGGCCGAACGCAGGAATGTGTGTTTCATGGACTGCCCTTTCCAGAGGTGTTTCGATATGACAGCACTCTAGGCAGTGTTTGTGACAGCGGCATGAATGGCCTGCCGCCTGCAAGAATGGCAGTACGGTCACGGATAAGTCATCGAATCGTCGCCCGTTTGTCACGGGCTTACTCAGGCTGCCGGAGCAAGGCAGCCGCCCTGCTCCCCTGGGGTGGCTCAGCCTTGGCGCACGACCTCGGCGAGCCGCTGGGCGCAGCGCTCGGCCAAGTCCGCATCGTCGGCCTCGACCATCACGCGCAGCAGCGGCTCGGTCCCCGACGGCCGGATAAGCAAGCGGCCGCGCTGACCCAACTCGGCCAAGGCGCTGTGCTGCGCGTCGGCCAGGGCAGTGTTGGTTTTCCAGTCCTGCCCCGGGCGCAGCCTGACGTTGATCAGCACCTGTGGAAAGAGCGTCACACCGTCGAGCAGCTGCGCCAGCGTGCGGCCGCTGCGCACCGCCGCCTGAAGCACCTGCAGGGCGCTGATCAAGCCATCGCCAGTGGTGTGGCAGTCGAGCGCAATCAGGTGCCCGGAGCCTTCGCCGCCGAGCTGCCAACCGCGCGCCAGCAATTCCTCCAGCACGTAGCGATCGCCGACCTTGGCGCGGACGAAAGCCACGCCGCGCCGCTTGAGCGCCTGCTCGACGCCCAGATTGGTCATCAGCGTGCCGACCACGCCGGCGATCCGGTGACCGCGCGCCAGCCGCTCCGCCACCATCAGGTAAAGCAACTCGTCGCCATCGTAGAGCCGCCCGTCGGCATCGACGATCTGCAGCCGGTCGGCATCGCCGTCCAGCGCCACGCCGTAGTCGGCCTGGTGCTCGCCCACCGCACGGACCAGCGCCTCGGGGTGGGTGGCGCCGAAGCCGTCGTTGATGTTGAGCCCGTCGGGGCTGCAGCCGATCGCCACCACTTCCGCGCCGAGCTCGTGGAACACACTGGGCGCAACGACGTAGGCGGCGCCGTGGGCGCCGTCGACGACGAGCTTCAAGCCTTTGAGGGTGAAATCTGCGGCGACAGTGCTCTTGCAGAACTCGACATAGCGGCCTTGCGCGTCGTCGAGGCGGCGGGCCTTGCCGAGACCCCCCGAGTCGACCCACTGCGGCGCCTCTTCCAGAGCAGCCTCGACCGCCTGCTCCCAGGAATCGGACAGCTTGGCGCCCTGTGCCGAAAAGAACTTGATGCCGTTGTCGCCGAACGGGTTGTGCGAGGCGCTGATCACCACGCCCAGATTCAGGCGCAGCGCGCGCGTCAGGTAAGCCACGCCGGGTGTCGGAAGCGGGCCGGTCAGCAACACATCGACGCCGGCCGAGGCAAAGCCGGCCTCGAGCGCGGACTCGAGCATGTAGCCGGAAATGCGGGTGTCCTTGCCGATTAGCACCGTCGGCCTCGCCTCCTGCGCCTTGAGCACGCGGCCCACCGCGTGGCCGAGGCGCAGCATGAAATCGGGAGTGATCGGGGGCTCGCCGACCGTGCCACGGATGCCGTCGGTGCCGAAGTAGCGTCTGCTCATGGGGCGCGATTGTGACCGGCAGCGGCGCGGCGGCAGCACGAGCGGTCCCCCGGCTCGGGCGATCTCGTCGACCCGTTCAGGCGCACAGACCCGCGGCGCGCCATACCTTCAGCGCATCGACCGTTTCCGCCACGTCGTGGACCCGCACGATGCGCGCACCCAGCTGCACCGAGGCCAACGCGGCGGCCACGCTGGCCACCAGACGCTCCTCGACCGGCCGCCCGGTCAAAGTGCCGAGCGACGACTTACGCGACCATCCGGCCAGCAAGGGTGCGCCGAGCGTCAGCAGCTCGCGCTGGCGCGCCAGCAGCTCGAAGTTGTGTGCCGGGGTCTTTCCGAAACCGATGCCCGGATCGAGCGCAATGCGCGAGGGCCCGACCCCCCGCATCAGCAGGGCCTGCAGGCGTTCGCGCAGAAAGTCAGCCACTTCGGCCACCACGTCGCCGTAGTGCGGATCGGCTTGCATGGACTTCGGCTCGCCGCGCATGTGCATCAGGCAAACGCCGCAAGTCGGGTGCGCGGCCACGACCTCGAGCGCGCCGGGCGCTCGCAGGGCATTGATGTCGTTGACGATGTCGCAGCCCACCTCGAGCGCCGCTCGCATGACTTCAGGCTTGGTGGTGTCCACCGACACCGGCACGCCGAACTTCACGGCTTCCTGCAACACCGGCATGACCCGGGCCAGTTCCTCGGCGAGAACGACCGCGTCCGAGCCGGGACGGCTCGACTCGCCGCCGATGTCCAGAATATCGGCGCCCTCGCGGAGCAGGGCTTCGCAGTGCAACAGCGCGGCCTTTGCGCCGGCATGGCGACCGCCGTCAGAAAAGGAATCCGGCGTGGTGTTGACGATGCCCATCACCCGCGGCACCGCGAGGTCGATGGTTTGGCGAGCGGTCTGCCAGATCATGTTCGAAGTGAATGCCGAGGAAAAACGCAAGACGGGGCCGAAGCCCCGTCCTCTGTTATCGGAAAACCGGTCAGACCACCGTCACCGGTGTGCCGTCGGGGTTGCCGCTCGGTGCACCGCCGCTGCCGCTGCCACCATTGACGCCGGCGGCGTTGGTCGAGGTCCAGTCCTTGGGCGCGCGCGGTGGTTTGCCAGACATGATGTCGTCGATCTGCTCGGCATCGATGGTTTCCCATTCGAGCAGGGCCTTGGCCATGATGTGCATCTTGTCCTGGTTGTCCTCGATCAGCTTGCGTGCGATCGAGTACTGCTCATCGATGATCTTGCGGATCTCGCGATCCACCTTCTGCATCGTCTGCTCGGAAACGTTCACCTGCTTGGTCACCGATCGGCCGAGGAAAACCTCGCCCTCGTTTTCGGCATAGACCATCGGGCCGAGCTCATTGGTCATGCCGTAGCGGGTGACCATGTCACGGGCTAGCTGCGTGGCACGTTCGAAGTCGTTGGAGGCGCCCGTGGTCATCTGGTTCATGAACACTTCTTCGGCTATGCGCCCGCCGAACAGCACCGAAATCGTGCTGAGCATGCGTTCCTTGTCGAGGCTGTAGCGGTCACCCTCGGGCAGCTGCATCGTCACGCCGAGCGCACGGCCGCGCGGTATGACGGTCACCTTGTGCACCGGGTCGGTCTTGGGCATCAGCCGCGCAACCAGCGCATGGCCGGACTCGTGATAGGCCGTGTTCTTGCGCTCTTCCTCCGGCATGACCATCGACTTGCGCTCGGGGCCCATCATGATCTTGTCCTTGGCCTTCTCGAAGTCGACCATCTCGACCACGCGCGCACTGCGCCGCGCTGCGAACAATGCCGCCTCGTTAACCAGATTAGCCAGATCGGCGCCCGAAAAACCCGGCGTGCCGCGCGCCAGGATGTCGGCGCGGATGTCCTGGCCGATCGGTACCTTGCGCGTGTGCACGTTGAGGATCTGCTCGCGGCCGCGAACGTCCGGCAAGGTCACATAAACCTGCCGGTCGAAGCGGCCGGGGCGCAGCAGCGCCGGGTCGAGGATGTCAGGCCGGTTGGTGGCCGCCATGACGATCACGCCGACGTTGGTCTCGAAGCCGTCCATCTCGACCAGCATCTGGTTCAGGGTCTGCTCGCGCTCGTCGTTGCCGCCTCCCAGACCGGCGCCACGGTGGCGGCCGACCGCATCGATCTCGTCGATGAAGATGATGCAGGGTGCGTTCTTCTTGGCTTGGTCGAACATGTCGCGCACGCGGGCGGCGCCCACGCCGACGAACATTTCAACAAAGTCGGAGCCCGAAATGCTGAAGAACGGCACCTTGGCCTCGCCCGCAATCGCCTTGGCGAGCAGGGTCTTACCGGTGCCGGGGGGGCCAACCAGCAGAACCCCGCGCGGGATGCGTCCGCCGAGCTTCTGGAACTTTTGCGGGTCCTTGAGGAAGTCGACCAGTTCCTTCACCTCTTCCTTGGCCTCGTCGCAGCCGGCAACGTCCTGGAAGGTCGTGGAGTTGTTCGCCTCGTCGAGCATGCGCGCCTTCGATTTTCCGAAGCTGAAAGCGCCGCCCTTGCCGCCGCCCTGCATCTGACGCATGAAGTAGATCCACACGCCGATCAGCAGGAGCATCGGGCCCCAGCTAAGCAGAATGCTCATGAGGATCGACTGTTCTTCACGGGGCTTCACGTCGAACTTGACGTTGTTGTCGATCAGGTCGCCCACCAAGCCGCGGTCGAGATAGGTCGCCGTGGTGCGTAGAGTCTTACCATCGGTGGTTTGCGCGCGGATATCGGTCGCCCCGCTGCCGCTTTCCTGCAAGGTCACCGAAGCAATCCGATTGGTGCGCACTTCTTCCAGAAAGTCGGAATATCCGATCTGTGCGCCGGCCGTGGCAGTACGGTTGAACTGGTTGAATACCGTGAACAGGACCAAGGCAATGACCAGCCAGACAGCGACCTTAGAGAACCATTGATTGTTCACCGCGTCTCCTCCACCGAATCTCGCCCGCAAAGGGCGTTGAACATTTGCTGCAAGAAAATTCCTACATCTACGGGCAAGTGAGGTTGAGTTTAGTCGAGTCAACCCCTTCGTCCGATCGGCTTTGCCATGGTCGGTGATAGGTCTTGCCGACCTCCGCGTTTTGTTTCGACCGGGTTTTCACCTTTTCTTGGGACCGATGCCGACCAAAAAGGTTTCGGCTGATTTGTCGCGGGAAGCTTTCGGTTTGATGGGCTTGACGACGCGAAAGCTCTTCTTGAACAGCTCGACCAACTGGCTGTGCCCGCTGCCATGGAAAACCTTGCAAACCAAGGCCCCCGTCGGCTTCAGGTTGATCAAGGCGAACTCGAGCGCCAGCTCGATCAGCAGCGCCATGCGCGCCGAGTCCGAAGCGGCGATGCCCGACAGGTTGGGCGCCATGTCGGAAACAACGACGTCAACCGCCCGGCCGCCCAGTGCAGCTTGCAGCTCGGCCAAGGTGGCCGGCTCGTGGAAATCGCCCTGGATGAAACGCACGCCTTCGATCGGCTCCAGCTCGGCCAGGTCGAGCGCAATGATCGTGCCGTCGAGCTCGCCGACCGCCGCACCGCCCGAGCCGGCCTTCGCAGGCGCGAAGCGGCGCCGCAGGTACTGGCTCCAGGCGCCCGGAGCGGCGCCCAGGTCGACCACCAATTGCCCGGGGCGGATCAACCCCAGCGCCTCGTCGATCTCCTTGAGCTTGTACGCGGCGCGGGCGCGGTAGCCCTCCTTGCGCGCCAGCTTCACATACGTATCGTTGACATGGTCGTTTAACCAAGCCTTGTTGACCTTCTTGCTCTTGGTGTTTGTCTTCATCTGCGATCGATAATAGGGGCATGCCTGCCCTTTCACTCACGCCTGCCGAGCGCAAGGCCCACCGCGCCGAAGCGCACCACCTCGATCCGGTCGTCATGATCGGCGCAGAGGGCCTGACACCCGCGGTGCTCAAGGAGGCCGACGCCGGTCTCTCGGCCCACGGACTGATCAAGGTGCGTGTCTTCTCCGACGAGCGCTCAAGCCGCGAAGCCCTGTTCGCCAGCCTGTGCGATCAGCTCGGTGCCGCTCCCATCCAGCACATCGGCAAGCTGCTGGTGCTGTGGCGACCGGTCACACCGAAGCCGAAAGTCGAGGACGAGAGGCGAAAAGCCGGGCCACGAACCGTGAAGATCCTGAAGTTCTCCAAGAGCGGCAATCACCGCGCCCAGGTGAAGAAGCTGACCGTGCTGGGCAACCAGCGACTGACGGCAGGTGGCATCGTCAAGCGCGCCAAGCGGCGCGTGCCCAGCAGCAAAAAGGGGGGTGGCGGCGCCTGATCACGCCGCCGGCGCCGCCATCGGCAGATGCTGCGTCGAGGTAACGCCCATCGACACGTAGATGCTGGTGAGCGCCTCGATGCCGATTTCGGCTGGCGTCACCCAGGCCTGCGGCACATACAGCAGCCCGCCGCCCACAGGCACCGGCGAGGTCGGCAGCAGCACCGCATGAAAAGGCGCGCCGTTCAGCAAGATCGGCTCGGCGCACGACAGCAGGCCGAGCACCGCCACGCCACCCGGCCCGCCGAAGTGACACCACACCGGGCGCATCGACTGCAACCCGCCCGTCTCTCGCGTCGACAACAGGCCGACGAAACGCTCGACCAGACTGTAGATGTTGCGCACCACAGGGATGCGCTGTACCAGGGCGTTGGTGGTGCGTCCGAGCCAGCTCCGCAGCTTTGTCTGAACGAGCAGGCCGAGCGCAAAGATCGCCAGCAGCACGATCGCCACGCCGATCAGGTAGCCCACCACCTCGGATCCCGCGCCGCCCAGGCCGAGCGCGACGAGCAATTGCCCGATGAAGCTGCCCGGCCCGACGTAGTCGAACAGAAGCCGCAGCACCCACACCACGACCAGCAGCGTCGCGGCAAGTGGCAGGGCGGCAATCAAGCCTGCGAAGAAAATGCCGGCCAGTGTTCGGGCGGGCGGATGCCTGGCGTCGCTCATGGTTCTCGGCTCCTAACCGAAGGGCAAAGGCGAACGGGTTGCCGCCACAAACGGCGGATGGCGGGCATCCAGCCGCCGGTTTTCCGCGCTTTGCGGCACGCCACGACCCCGGCACGGGTCATGACCGCGCGCCTCGCCACGCCAACGCAGCGACGAGCAGCGTCTTGAGGCCATAAAAGCCGACCGAGACCGCATGCAGGACTCCAAAGGACCAGCGCCCCTCGCCGGCACGGGCGGCTTCCATCAATGGCTGCAACGCGAACTGACCGCACACCGTGCAAAACAGCGCGCCGAGCACCAGCAGCAGTTCGGCGCTGATTCGCGAACCGTGACCAGCGGCAGCCCGCAGCGAAGCGCGCCGGCGCTCGATCAATCCCAGGGCGATGCACAAGGCAAGACTGAGCTGCGCCTCTAGGGCAAACAGCCGACCGGCCACCCGGCCGGCCGCGGCCCGTTCGAGCTGGGCAAACAGGGTCGGCGCTGCGATCAGGGCGATGGCCAGCAACACGCCCAGCCACAGGGCCGGGAACAGCCGGCGCAGGCGCTCGCCGAAGCCGCCGGGCTGCGCCAGGCTCACTGGTAACGCACCTCGACGATCTCGTAGCGGCGCACCCCGCCCGGTGCCTGGAATTCGGCGACCTCGCCGGCTTCCTTGCCGATCATGGCGCGGGCGATCGGCGAGCTGACCGAGACGAGGCCCTGCTTCAGGTCAGCCTCGTCGTCGCCGACGATCTGGTAAGTCACCGCCTCGCCCGAGGCCTCGTCTTCCAGGTCTACCGTGGCGCCGAAAACCACCTTGCCGCCGGCCTCGAGCGCCTGCGGGTCGATGATCTGCGCGGCGGCCATCTTGCTCTCGATCTCGGCGATACGGCCTTCGATGAAGCCTTGCTTGTCCTTGGCCGCCTCATATTCGGCGTTCTCCGACAGGTCGCCCTGGGCACGCGCCTCGGCGATGGCCTGGATCACGGCGTGGCGCTCCACGGACTTGAGCCGCTGCAGCTCGTCCTTGAGTTTTTCGGCGCCGCGCAGGGTGAGCGGGATGGTGGTAGCCATGGCTGTCTCTCGAAAACGTCAGTCTCAAAAAAGTCAGCCGCCCCGGACTCCGGGGCGGCCGCATCGAGTCTGCAGTTTAGTGGAGTTGCGCGTGCAATTCCTGCAGCGACAGCACGGTCAAGTCGTCCTGGTGCTTGAGCGCCTCGACTGCCGCCTCGCAACCCGCCATGGTGGTGTAGTAGCTGACGCGGTTGGCGATCGCCGCCGTGCGGATGTAGCGCGAGTCGGCGATCGCGGTGCGCGTTTCGTCCACCGTGGTGAACACGAGCTGGATCTCGCCCGCCTTGATCATGTCGGCGATGTGCGGGCGGCCGTCCTTGACCTTGTTGACCGTCTTCACCTCCACGCCGGCTTGGCTGAACGCCGCCGCCGTGCCTTTGGTCGCCGCGATCGTGAAGCCGAGCGCGACGAGTTCTTTCGCCACCACCAACGCGCGGGCCTTGTCGGCGTTCTTGACGGTGATGCACACCACGCCCTTGCTCGGCAGCTTCGAGCCGGCGCCGAGCTGGCTCTTGAGCATGGCCTCGCCGAAGCTGCGACCCGCGCCCATGACCTCACCGGTCGAGCGCATTTCCGGGCCGAGGATCGGGTCGACGCCGGGGAACTTGTTGAAGGGGAACACCGCCTCCTTGACGCTGAAGTAGGGCGGCACCGTCTCGCGCGGCGGCCTGCCGCCCAGCGCTTTCTGCGAATTCAACTTCTGACCGACCATGCAGCGCGCCGCGATCTTGGCCAGCGGCTGGCCGGTCGCCTTGGACACGAAAGGAACGGTGCGCGAGGCCCGGGGATTGACCTCGAGCACGTAGACGACCGCGTTCTCGCCCTCCCCCTGAATCGCAAACTGCACGTTCATGAGGCCGACCACCTTCAGAGCCATGGCCATCGCCGCGGTCTGCCGGCGCAGTTCGTCTTGCAGACGCTCGCTCAGCGCGTAGGGCGGCAACGAACAGGCCGAGTCGCCGGAGTGCACCCCGGCTTGCTCGATGTGCTCCATGATCGCGCCGATCATCACCTGTTCGCCATCGCTGATGCAGTCGACATCGACCTCGACCGCATCGTCGAGAAAGCGGTCGAGCAGCACCGGCGACTTCTCGCTGACCTTGACCGCCTCCCGCATGTAGCGCTCCAGGTCCTTGTCGCCATGCACGATCTCCATGGCGCGGCCGCCGAGCACATAGCTCGGCCGCACGACCAGCGGGTAGCCAATCTCCTGCGCCAGAACGAGCGCCTGCTCTTCTGTGCGTGCAGTGCGGTTGGGCGGCTGCTTCAAGCCCAGCTTGTGCAGCAGCTGCTGGAAGCGCTCGCGGTCTTCGGCGATGTCGATGCTGTCGGGACTGGTGCCGACGATGGGCACGCCGGCCCGCTCCAAGTCGAGTGCCAGCTTGAGCGGCGTCTGGCCGCCGTACTGAACGATCACGCCGGCCGGCTTTTCCTTGTCGACGATCTCGAGCACGTCTTCGAGCGTCACCGGTTCGAAATACAAGCGGTCCGAGGTGTCGTAGTCGGTCGAAACCGTCTCCGGATTGCAGTTGACCATGATGGTCTCGTAGCCGTCCTCCCGCAAAGCAAGCGCAGCGTGCACGCAGCAATAGTCGAACTCGATGCCTTGGCCGATGCGGTTGGGGCCGCCGCCCAGGACCATGATCTTCTTGCGATCGGTCGGCTCGGCCTCGCATTCCTCGTCGTAGGTCGAGTAAAGGTAGGCGGTCTGCGTCGCAAACTCCGCCGCGCAGGTGTCCACGCGCTTGTAGACCGGGCGCACTCCCAGAGCATGCCGCGCAGCGCGCACCGCGTGCTGGTTCGTGGCCATCAGCTTGGCCAGGCGCTTGTCGGAGAAGCCCTTGCGCTTGAGAAAACGGAGCTCTTCCTTGCTCAACCCCGCGAGGCTTCGACCCCTGAGCGCGGTCTCGGCCTGCACGAGCTGCTCGATCTGCGCCAGGAACCAGGGATCGATCGCGGTCTCTTCGAATATCTCCTTGCGGCTCATGCCGATACGAAAGGCATCGGCCACGAACAGGATGCGCTCGGGCCCGGCCTCGCCGATCTCCTGCACGATCTCTTCGCGATCGCTGCTGCGCTCGTCGAGGCCGTCGATGCCGGTCTCCAGACCGCGCAGCGCTTTCTGAAAACTTTCCTGGAAAGTGCGGCCCATGGCCATGACCTCGCCCACCGACTTCATCTGGGTGGTCAGGCGTGAGTCGGCGGCCGGAAACTTCTCGAACGCGAAGCGCGGGATCTTCGTGACCACATAGTCGATGCTCGGCTCGAACGAGGCCGGCGTGGCACCGCCCGTGATGTCGTTCTTCAACTCGTCGAGCGTATAGCCCACCGCCAGCTTGGCGGCCACCTTGGCGATCGGAAACCCGGTCGCCTTGGAGGCCAATGCCGAGGAGCGGCTCACGCGCGGGTTCATCTCGATGACGACCATGCGGCCATCAACCGGGTTGATCGAGAACTGCACGTTGGAGCCGCCGGTATCGACGCCGATCTCGCGCAGGATCGCGATCGAGGCGTTGCGCAGCAGTTGGTATTCCTTGTCGGTCAGGGTCTGCGCGGGGGCCACGGTGATCGAGTCGCCGGTGTGGATGCCCATCGGGTCCAGGTTCTCGATCGAGCACACGATGATGCAGTTGTCCGCCTTGTCGCGGACCACCTCCATTTCGTATTCCTTCCAGCCGATCAGCGACTCCTCGATGAGCAATTCCTTGGTCGGCGAGAGATCCAGACCCCGCTTGCAGATCTCTTCGAACTCTTCCGGGTTGTAGGCGATCCCGCCGCCGGTGCCGCCCAGGGTAAAGCTGGGACGCACGACCATCGGAAAGCCGGAGCCGCCGATGTCCTTGGTGATGCGCCGCTGGACCTCGAGCGCTTCGTCCATGGAGTGGGCGATGCCGCTCTTGGCAGAGGCCAGGCCGATGCCGGTCATCGCGTCCTTGAACTTGAGGCGGTCTTCGGCTTTCTCGATGGCGTGTTCGTTGGCGCCGATCATCTCGACGCCGTGCTTGGCCAGCACGCCATGCTTGTGGAGATCGAGCGCGCAGTTGAGCGCGGTCTGCCCGCCCATCGTGGGCAGCACCGCCATCTTCTCGTCGGGCCGGGCCTGCCGTTCCTTGGCGATGATCTTCTCGACCACCTGCCAGGTGATCGGCTCGATGTAGGTGGCGTCAGCCATCTCCGGATCGGTCATGATCGTCGCCGGATTGCTGTTCACGAGAACGACGCGAAAGCCTTCCTCGCGCAGCGCCTTGCAGGCCTGAGCGCCGGAATAATCGAACTCGCAGGCCTGTCCGATGACGATCGGGCCGGCGCCGATGATGAGGATGCTTTGAAGGTCGGTGCGCTTGGGCATGTCAGTGTTTTTCCATCAGCGCAATGAAGCGATCGAACAGGTAGCCGATGTCGTGCGGACCGGGCGATGCTTCGGGATGGCCCTGGAAGCAGAAGGCGGGCTTGTCGGTGCGGGCGAGGCCCTGCAGCGTGCCGTCGAACAAACTCACGTGCGTGGTCCGCAAGTTGGCCGGCAACGTGCTCTCGTCGACTGCGAAGCCGTGGTTCTGGCTGGTGATGCACACGCGCCCGTTGTCGAGGTCCTTCACGGGGTGATTGGCACCGTGGTGGCCGAATTTCATCTTGAAGGTCTTCGCGCCCGAAGCCAGCGCCATGATCTGGTGGCCCAGGCAGATGCCGAAGGTAGGCAGGCTGCGCTCGATCAGTTCTCGGGTGGATTCGATGGCGTAGTCGCAGGGCTCGGGATCACCCGGTCCGTTGGCGAGGAAGATGCCGTCGGGTTTCAGCAGCAAGGCTTCCGAAGCCGGCGTACGCGCCGGCACCACCGTGATCTGGCAGCCGCGCTCGGCGAGCATGCGAAGGATGTTGCGCTTGACGCCGTAGTCGTAGGCCACCACGTGGAAACGCGGCTCGCGTTGAGTGCCGCAGCCGCTGCCGAGGACCCATTCGGTCTCCGTCCACGCATAGGGCATGGCGGTACTGACCACCTTGGCGAGATCGAGGCCGGCCATGTTGGGCGCCGCCTTCGCTTTGGACAAGGCAGCATCGACATGCGCCGGCGTTACCGCCACGCCGCCGGGCAGCGCCAGGATGCAACCGTTCTGCGCGCCGCGCGTGCGCAGCAAGCGCGTGAGCCGGCGCGTGTCGATGTCGGCGATGGCCACGGTCCCCTCGTCGCGCAGATACTGGCCAAGGCTGCGCGTGCTGCGGAAGTTCGATTCGACCTGCGGCAGATCGCGGATCACCAAGCCGGCGGCATGTACCTTGCCTGCCTCGACGTCCTCGTCATTGACGCCGGTGTTGCCGATGTGCGGGTAGGTCAGCGTGACGATCTGCAGCGCGTAGCTCGGGTCGGTGAGGATTTCCTGATAGCCGCTGAGCGAGGTGTTGAACACCACCTCGCCGACCGTATGGCCGGCAGCGCCGATCGAGGTTCCTTGAAACACCGTGCCGTCTGCGAGTACGAGAAGGGCGGAAGGCAGGTCGGGCAGCACGGGATTCTCCGTTGTTGCACGCGCCGACTCGGCGCTCGAGCAGCGTCGGTCGGGGTCTTCCGGAGGGACAGACGGAGCGGCCTCTGGGCGAAAGAGTAGGCGCGGGCAGGATGATGCGGGTAAACCTGTAAATTATAGCCAGCCACCCCCGCCGCACCGCCGCCATTGCCTGCGGCGGTTTGCCGGGGACTCGGCTTCACCACTCAAGGAGACTCTCATGCAAGGCGACGCCCAAGTCATTGCTCACCTCAACGCGCAGCTCAAGAACGAGCTGACGGCGATCAATCAGTACTTCATGCACTACCGGCTCATGAAGCATTGGGGCTACGACAAGTTCGCCAAGAAGGAGTACGAGGAGTCGATCGGCGAAATGAAGCATGCGGACAAGCTGATGGACCGCATCCTCATGCTCGACGGCCTGCCCAATCTGCAGGACCTCGGCAAACTGATGATCGGGGAGGACCTGATCGAGGCGCTGCGCAGCGACCTCGGGCTCGAGCGCGGCGCCCAGGCCACCATCAAGGACGGCATCGCTCATTGCGAGACCGTGCGCGACTATGTCTCGCGTGAAGTGCTGCAGGACATCCTCGACGACACCGAGGAACACATCGACTTCCTTGAAACCCAGCTCGGCCTGGTCGACCAGGTGGGCGTGCAGAACTACCTTCAGTCGCAGATGGGCGAAGTGGACGGCTGACCCATCCATTCGGCAGATCCAAGCGAGCCCAGGAAATCCTTTACTGCGACATGGGCATTGAAGTACGAATCATTCCTATTTATAGTCCGTTCGTTCCCTCTTCCGCCGGACTACGCGCCATGATCGTCTGCGTTTGCCACCGCATCTCTCACCGTGACATCGAACGCCATGCCGTGGCCTGCGATAGCTTCGACGAATTGCAGTTCAGCACGGGAGTAGCAACCGGTTGTGGCCGCTGCGGCGACTGCGCCCGGGCGGTTTTCGACGACGCGCGCGAAGGCTCTTCTTGCGGCGCGGCAGCCCATGGCGCGGGGCTGCATGTACTGACGTTGGCCCAGGCGTGACACCCAATGTGGTGGCTCGCCTGCCTGCCGGTTGTGATCGTCGGGGCGTGCTGGGTACTGTCTGCCCTGCCATCGGTCGGAAGGCCAAGCGGGCCGGTAAGGAGCCTCAGCCCAGGGCTGCCAGGCCGGCGCGTGCGATTTGCACGTCCTCGTTCGATTTCACGCCGCTGACCCCGATAGCGCCCACGCAGTGCCCTTCCACGATGATGGGCACGCCGCCCTCGAGCATGCCGTGAAGGGTCGGGGCGCTCAAGAAAGAGACACGGCCCTGATTGATCATTTCCTCGTAGATGCGGCTCTCACGGCGTCCGACAGCCGCCGTATGCGCCTTGGCCGGTGCGATGTGCGCGGAAGCGGGTGCAGCGCCATCCAGGCGCTGCAGCCACAGCAGGTGACCGCCGTCATCGACGATCGCGATCGTCACCGGCCACTGGTTGGCCAGTGCCTGCGCTTCGGCAGCGGCGGCGACGCGCTTGATATCGGACAGGGAAAGACAGGGTTTGGTGTGCATGGCGTCTTGACCAGCAGTGGAAAGCCCGCACTTTATAGCGACGAGTAGGTCATGTCGGCGAGCAGCGCCGGCGACCTGAGTTCGCGCTACAGCGGAGACTACAACGACACCCGCAGACCGGAACTAGAATTCCCCTATTCGCTCCAATCGGGCGGTGCTACTTACAAGGAGGTTCTGATGAACGAAACCCTGCAGACCGGCTACCTGGGTGCCGGCGCGGTCAGCGAGCAGCGCAATCGCGTGCTGCGCAACACTTACTGGCTCCTGGCCCTGTCGCTGGTCCCTACAGTGTTCGGAGCCTGGGTTGGCGTGAGCACCGGCTTCAGCTTCTTTGCGGGCAGTCCGTTCATCGGATTCCTGCTGTTCATGGGCATCGCTTTCGGCTTCTTCTTCGCCATCGAAAAGTTCAAGAATTCGGGCATCGGCGTGGCATTGCTGCTCGGATTCACCTTTTTCATGGGCCTGATGCTGTCGCGCCTGATCGGAGCCGTGCTCGGTTTCAGCAACGGCGCTTCGCTCATCGGTTTTGCCTTCGGCGGCACGGCGGTCGTGTTCTTCGGTATGGCTTCACTGGCCACGACGATCAAGCGCGATATTTCGGGCATGGGCAAGTGGCTGATGGTCGGCGTGATCGGCATCATCGTTGCGGCGGTGGCCAACATCTGGCTGCAAATGCCGGCGCTGATGGCCACGATCTCGGCGTTGGCCGTCGTGATTTTCTCGGCCTTCATCCTCTATGACATCAAGCGCATCATCGATGGCGGCGAGACCAACTACGTGACCGCCACCCTGGGCATCTACCTCAGCATCTACAACATTTTCCAGAGCTTGCTGAGCCTGCTGGGCATCTTTGGAGGCGAACGCGAGTAGTCGCGTGCTGCTGCTGATCAAAGAAAACGGGGCCTTCGGGCCCCGTTTTCCGTTGTACGCGCGCTAGGGCTCACCCCCGCTCTTGCTCGAACACCGCGATAGATTCCACGTGCGCCGTGTGCGGAAACATGTTCACGGTTCCAGCTTTTGTGCAGCGATAGCCGGCTTGATGGACCAGCAAGCCGGCGTCGCGTGCCAGTGTCGACGGGTTGCAGCTCACATAGACGATGCGCCGCGGCGGCAGCCAGGCATTGTCCGGGTCCGGCGCCTGCACGGCATCGATCAGCGCCTTGACAAGAGCCAGGGCCCCCTCGCGCGGCGGATCGACCAGCCATTTGTCGGCCAGCCCGTGTTGCAGCAGATCTGACGGGCTCAACTCGAACAGGTTGCGCATCTCGAAGGCAGCCTTGCCGGCCAGGCCGTTCACGGCCGCGTTCTCGCGAGAACGCACCACCAGCGCGGCACTGCCTTCGATGCCGAGCACTTCGCGCGCCCGGGTGGCGATCGGCAGCGTGAAGTTGCCCAGGCCGCAGAACCAGTCGATCACCCGCTCGTGCGGCTGCACGTCGAGCAGGCCGAGCGCCCTGCCCACCAGCGCGCGGTTGATGCTGTGGTTGACCTGGGTGAAGTCGGTTGGCTTGAACGGCATTACGATGCCGAACTCAGGCAAGGTGTAAGCCAGCGGCGGGCCGTTCTCGTCGAGCCGGTGCACGCCGTCGGGCCCCTTGGGCTGGAGCCACCACTGCACGTCGTGCGCAGCGGCGAAAGCACGCAGGCGCTGCCGATCTGCGACGCCGAGCGGCTCCAGGTGCCGCAGCACGAGCGCGGTGACCCGGCCCTCGGGTGCTTCGCCGATCGCCACCTCGATCTGGGGCAACCGGTCGCGGCCGTCCATGCCCTCGATCAAACTGCGCAACGCTGGCAGCATCGCACTCAAGTGCGGCGGCAGGATCTCGCACTGCGTCATGTCGGCCACATGGCTCGACTTGCGCTCGTGAAAGCCGATCAGTACCCGGCCCTTCCTGACCACGTGCCGCACCGACAGGCGGGCGCGGTAACGATAGCCCCAGGTCGGCCCCTCGATCGGACGCAGCACTTGCTCGGCCTTGACCTTGCCCAGGTGCCACAGGTTGTCTTCGAGCACGCGCTGTTTCACCGCGATCTGCGCGCCGATGTGGAGGTGCTGCATCTTGCAGCCGCCGCAGACGCCGAAGAACTCGCAGCGCGGCACGACGCGCTGTGAACTCTCGTGCCGCAACGCCACCACGCTGGCCTGTTCCCAGTTGTTCTTGCGCCGGCCTACCGCCACCTGTGCCTGTTCGCCGAGCAGCGCACCGTCGATGAACACCACCTTGCCTTCGGCGTTGTGTGCCACGCCCTGCGCTTCGAGATCCAGCGATTCAACCGTCAGCCATTCGTCTCTTGCCGTCATGCCACAATTATCTCGGGCGAGCCGAGCGCGCGAACGGATGAACAGGCGGTTGACGCCACGTTGCAGCGAACATCGTGGAACCCCCGCGTGCTCGACGGGCGCTCGGGCGGCCGAGGCCGTTCAAAACACCGAGTCGCGGTCGATGCCCTTGCGGGCCATGCGGCGCTTGAGCTTGCCGAGCGCCTCCTGCTGAATCTGGCGGATGCGTTCGCGCGTCAGACCCAGCCGCTCGGCCAGCACTTCGAGTGTCTCCGGCTCGCGGTCATGCAGTCCGTAACGGCCGGACAGCACCTCGCGTTCACGCTCGCTGAGTTCGTCGAGGCCGTGCTGCAGCAACACGTCCAGCTCGTGGCTGAGACGCTGGCCCAGCGGGTCCGCGGCCTGTTCGTCGACCACCATGTCGATCACGGTCTCGGCGCCGTTTTCACTGGGGTGGCGCTCCAGCGGCGCGTCGAGCGAAGTCGGTTGTTCGGCGAAACGCAGCAATTCGCTCACCTCCTGCACCGGGCGGCCGAGCGCAGCGGCCACCGCTTCTGCACTGACGGCGCGACCTGTGGCGCCGGCGGCCGCCACACCTTCGAGCACACGCCGGGCCTTGAGCACCTGATTGAGCTCGCGCACCACATGCACCGGCAGTCGAACCAGCCGGGCCTGGTGCATGATCGCGCGCTCGATGCCTTGGCGTATCCACCACGACGCGTAGGTCGAGAAACGGAAACCGCGCTCCGGCTCGAACTTGCCGATCGCGTGCATAAGGCCGAGGTTGCCTTCTTCGATCAGGTCGGTCATGGGCAGCCCGCGGCCGAGGTAGTTCTTGGCAATGCTGACGACCAGCCGCAGGTTGCGCTCGATCATCTGCTGGCGCGCCGCAAAGTCGCCTGCGCGCGCGCGAGTCGCGGTGGCGAACTCCTCGGTCGGCGTGAACAGCGGTGCACGGCGGATCTCGCGCAGGTAGACCTGCAGCGTGTTGCCGATCTCGCTTTCGCCCGCGGCGAGGGCGACTGGAATCGTCAGATCAGGAATGTCGTCGTCCCCGCCGGTCGGCGGGAAAGCCTCCCCGTCTGCCGGCAGCCCGGCGGCCGCGCCGTTGCCTGCATGACCCGCTCCCGGAAGCGCGCTGCCGTTGTGCAAGTGGCGCTTCCTGTCGGTCATGATCGGGCCAGCGCCTCAGCGCGGCGGTAACAAGCGCGTTGGATCAACGGGCTTGCCGAGCTTTCTGATCTCGAAGTGCAGCTGCACGCGATCGGCATCGGTCGAACCCATTTCGGCAATCTGCTGGCCACGCCGCACTGGCTGGTCTTCCTTGACCAGGAGCGCGCGGTTGTGTGCGTAGGCACTCAGGTAGGTCGGGTTGTGCTTCACGATGACGAGGTTGCCATAGCCGCGCAGCCCCGAGCCGGCGTACACGACGCGACCGTCCGCTGCCGCCAGCACAGCGTCGCCGGGCTTGCCCCCGATGACCACTCCCTTGGTACGTGCCTCGTCGTATTGCGCAAGCACTGGGCCACTGGCCGGCCAGGCCCAGCCGGGATCGTTCTCGTCCTTCACAGCGGGAGGCGTCGGCGCAGGCGTCGGCAGGACCACGGGCGCGGCAGCGCTCGGGGCAGCCGGCACCGGCGCGGCGCTCGCCGGCGCTTCGGGAGCCGGCGTCGTGCCGCGCAGGTCGAGCGGCCGCGGCTCCACACGCGCACTCGTGACCGGTTGGGTGGCGACCGCCGCCGGGTCGGGCAGCGGCGGCACGACCCGCATGACCTGGCCGACCTCGATGACGTTGGCGTTGTCCATGCCGTTCCAGCTGGCGATGTCACGCCAGTTCTGGCCGGTTTCGAGCCCGATTCGGATCATCGTGTCGCCGGGCCGAACCGTGTAGTAGCCGGGCTTGCCGGCGTTTTCGGCACCGGGCATCAGAGCCGGATCGACGAGCGGACCGGTGGCCGGCATGGCGCCGGGCGCCACGTTGCGCAGCGAACGGTCTTCAACGGGCGGTGCGGTCCGCGGCCCGGAAGCACAGGCCGCCAACGACAACACGGCGGCGGCCACGAGTGCTGCACGCACGCGTGATCCGCGAGGAAACTGGAAATGCATGAGCTTCGTCACTCTCGTTCAACCAACGCCGGATTTTAGGGGGACGAACCGCACCGCCTCGTACAGGGTGCGCCGCAGGCTGCCGTCGGGCCGTCGGTCGATGACCACCAGCACCTGGCCGCCGCTGCGCGCGTCGTGCATCGGTGCCACCAGCCGGCCGCCCTCGGCCAACTGCTCGCACCAGGCGCCGGGAATGCCGTCGCCGCCAGCGGCGGCAATGATGCCGTCGTAGGGCGCATTGGGCGCATGGCCCAGGCGGCCGTCACCGTAAACAAGCCGCAGGTTGTCGTGGCGCAGTCCAGCCAAGTTGTCGCGGGCCTTGTCGTGCAGCGGCTTGAGCCGTTCGATCGAAACCACCTGACGTGCGAACTGCGCCAGCACCAACGCCTGGTAGCCGCAACCGGTGCCGATCTCGAGCAAGCGCAGCCGGGCATCGGGCCGCTGTTCGGCGATCAGCAGCTCGATCATTCGAGCCACTACCGACGGTTTGGAGATGGTCTGCCCCAGCCCGATGGGCAGGCTGGTGTCCTCATAGGCCTGGTAGGCCAGCGCGGTATCGACGAAAACGTGGCGGGGCACCGCGCGCATGGCGCTCAGCACGCGCAGGTCGCGCACCCCCTCGGCCGCGAGGCGCGCGAGCATGCGTTCACGCACATGGTGCGAATCGAAACCCAGGCCGGCCGGCACGGCGACCCGCCGGCTGTCGAGCGCGGCTTCGTGCAGCGGACGCTGCGGGCGGATCAGCGGGCCTTGCGGCGCAGGCGAGCAGGGTCGTGCCGGCTTCGTCTCCGCAGTCCCCGAGCGCTGCGCAGCGGTGGGCACCGCCAGCCTGCGTGCCTGGGCTGTCATGCGGTCCAGTCGCAAGGGAAACTTCGGCGCCGCTCGCTCTGCGTCGCTCATCGACGCGCCCCGACGCGCAGCGCTGTCCCGCCGGGGGGGAGCGAGCCCTTTGAGGATCCGGAGGAGCCGCTTCGCGCGCCGTGGTGGCCAGGCAGAGGGCTCATGCGCGAGCCGCCAGCATTTCCCGCCAGGCGGGAAGTCCTGCATGGTCTGTCAGGTCCACTTGCAAGGGCGTCACCGAAACACAACCATTGGCGACCGCGTGAAAGTCGGTGCCCTCGCCCGCCTCACGCGCGTCGCCTGCCGCGCCGATCCAGTAGATCGGCTCACCGCGGGGGTTGCTTTGGCAGATAACGGGCTCGCTGGCATGGCGGCGCCCGAGCCGCGTGATGCGCAGGCCGTGCAACTCGGCGTGCCGGCGATCGGGAATATTGACGTTGAGCAGCCACGCGCCGCGTGCCGAGGCGGGGAACGACTGCAGGGTCACCTGCTCGATCAGCGTGCGCGCCACGCGAGCCGCAGCATCCAGATGCGTCCAGCCGCGCTCCGCAAGCGAGAACGCGATCGACGGAATACCGAACAGATAGCCCTCCATCGCCGCCGCCACGGTGCCCGAATACAGCGTGTCGTCACCCATGTTGGCGCCGTTGTTGATGCCCGAGACGACCAGATCCGGCTTGTACGGCAGCAGGCCGGTGAGCGCGACATGCACGCAGTCCGACGGCGTACCGTCGATGAAGCGATAGCCGTTGGACGCCGTGCGCACCGACAGGGGCCGGTGCAGCGTCAGCGCATTGGAGGTGCCGCTCGAATTCTGTTCGGGCGCCACCACGTCGAGCTCGCCCAGGCCGCGGCAGGCCTCCACGAGCGCCGCCAGTCCGGGGGCGAGATAACCGTCGTCGTTGGCGATGAGGATGCGCACCGCGTCGATTGTAGGGAGCGCGCAAGACGCCTTTGTGCGTCACCTGCGCGACCGCTGCGAAGCCCCACGCTGCCTATGATGGCGGCGACCGCTGCGACAACGACGCCCCTTTTGCAGGAAAGCCCATGCACGCCTGGCTTTGCGACGACCCCATCGGCCCCGACGCCCTGAAGTGGACCGAGCTGCCCACGCCCGAACCGAAGCCCGGTCAGGTGCGCGTTGCCATCCGCTGCGCCAGCCTCAACTTTCCAGATCTGCTGATCGTGCAGAACAAGTACCAGATGAAGCAGGCGGCGTCGGCACCACGGCGATCCAGATCGCCAAGGCGAGGGGCGCCTCGGTGATTGCGGCGGCGTCTAGCGAGGAGAAGTGCGCGCTGTGCCGCCGGCTCGGTGCCGATGCCACCATCGATTACAGCCGGGGCGATCTGCGTGAGCAGATCAAGGCCACCACCGCCGGCAAGGGGCCCGATGTGGTCTACGACCCGGTGGGCGGCGAACTGACCGAGCCGGTGTTTCGCTCGATCGCCTGGCGCGGCCGCTACCTCGTCGTCGGGTTCGCGGCAGGCGCCATTCCCAACCTGCCGCTCAACCTGGCGCTGCTCAAGAGCGCCTCGGTGGTGGGCGTGTTCTGGAGCAAGTTCGCGCGCCGTGAACCCGGCAACAACGCCAAGGTGCTGGCCGAGCTGTCGAGCTGGTATCCGAACGGCAAGATCAAGCCGGTGATTTAGCAGCAGTTGGCCATGCAGGAACTGCCCCGCGCGTTCGAGCTGGTGGCCCGCCGGCAGGTCCACGGCAAGCTGGTGCTGCGCAACGACTGAACACGGTCATCCCCACGGCGGGGGAAGCCGGCTAGAACGGACCCTCTTGCGGGCGAAGAAGGCCGGTCGCGCCGGGGTCGGGTGCTAAATTCGCGGCGTCCCCCCTGCTGCCGAGGAACGCCGTCGTGCGACGAACGCTGCTCAAGCTGACCGTGCTTGCACTCGCCGGTCTCGCTGCGCGTGCCACGCCGGCAGCCGAACCGCCTCCCCTGGCCTTCGGCGTGATCACCACCACGCTGGGCGAAACGCAGGCAGCGTGGGAGCCCTTTTTCGAATTCATGCACCGCTCGACGGGGCTGGACGTGCGCGGCATCCATCACGCCACGTATGAAGCAGCCGTCGATGCCTTGGCGACCGAGCTGGTGCCGCTGGCCTGGGTTTCCAGCAAGGCCGCGCTCGATTGCATCGAGCGTGCCAACGTCGAAGTGATCGCGCAGCAGGTACACCGCCCCGATGCGAACAGCAGAACCCGCGCGCATTTCAATCTAAGGAGCCTGTCATGGCCGTGAAGGTGTTGATCGTCGAAGACAACCCGGTAGCACGCAATTTTTTGACGCGAGTGGTCCGCGAGAGCTTTTCCGACGTGACCGGCATCGCCGAAGCCGGCGATCTGGAGTCTGCACGCCGCCAGCTCGGCATCGGCCACGCAGCGCCGGGCGGCGAGCCTTTCAAGCTGGTGCTGGTCGACCTGGAGCTGCCCGACGGCAACGGCCTGGAACTGCTGACCGAGCTGGCCCATCACGGCGCCACCAAGATCGTCACCACCCTGTATTCCGACGACGACCACCTGTTCCCGGCGCTGCAGTGCGGCGCCGACGGCTACCTGCTCAAGGAAGACCGCTTCGAGGTGCTGGTCGAGGAGCTGCAGAAGATCGTGCGCGGGCAGCCGCCGCTCTCACCGGCCATTGCGCGCCGGCTGTTGTCGCACTTTCGCCAAGGCGGCGACTCCGGGGCAATGTCGCTCGACAGCGCGCATGCGCCCGGCGATTTCCAGACCGCGCGCCCGGCCCAGCCACCGGTCTACGCCGAGCCCGATCACGAGCGCCTGACGCCGCGCGAGACCGAGGTACTCACCTACCTGAGCAAGGGCTTCACCATCAAGGAAATCGCCGGGCTGATGGGCATCAAGTGGTTCACCGTCAACGATCACATCAAGGCGATTTACCGCAAGCTCAACGTCTCGAGCCGCGCGGAGGCCGCCGTGCTGGCCAGCAAGCAGGGCCTGGTGTGAGCGGGCGCCCCGCCGCCTGAGCGGGCTCGGCAGCGATCGAATCGACGGTCTTCCCGTGAACAGAGCGCCCCGGCCGATCCCCGCGCTGAGCTCCGCGCATGAAGGCCCTGCCGGCGGCGGCGCGGACGACAACGACATCGACAGCACGCTGCTGCATAAATGGCTGCCCTCCGGCCTGCGCAGCTCGCCTTGGCTGCGCTGGCGACTTCGGCTCCTGATCGCCGCGGCACTGCTCGGTTGCGTGACGCTTTTCCTGCTGACGCGCGCACTCGCCGCGCAACCGCATCTGGACGCGGTGTGGCACGCCAATGCGCAAGGCCAGCTCGAACTGGCGGCCAGCGAGACGCCGGCGCTGCAGCCCTTCATCGGCCGAGCCCTGCTCGGGGTGATCGGCGACGATGCGCGTATTGCGGTGTTCGACGCGCTGGCACTGCAGCGCTCGCCGCGCTGGACGCCCGGCGACGCAGAGCGTGCGCGACACCGCGAACTGCACCTGCAATTGCATGCGGCGCTTTCGCAGCAGCAGGTGCGGCTGTTCTTCGCCGACGGCGGCACCGCCCAGCTGCGGCTTGCGCCGCGCAGCAGCCTGCGCCTGGGTCTGCTGTACTGGCTGGTCAGCGCCCTGGCGTTGCTGCTGTATCTGGTGGCGCTGGTGGTCGTGCTGGTGAGACCGTCGATGCGCAATACGCTGTACGCGCTCATGGCACTGGCGCAGTGCGGCAACCTGCTTTTCATCGCTGCCGGCACTGCGCTCGACCTGACGCTGCCGCCGTTCTACGCGCGATGGGAGGTGCATGCGCGCACCGCTTTCGACCTGCTCACGGGGGCTGCGATCCTGCATGCCGCCTGCGTGCATCCGCGCCGGTTGCCACAGGCCGTGCTGATCGCATCCCTCGGCTGGATGGCCGCCGCGACGTTGCTCATTCTTCACCTCGCTGGCGCATTGCCGCAAGCCTGGTGGTGGACACAGATTGGCGGCGGACTGTTCGGCCTGGGCGCGATCGCGCTGTTGAGCTGGTCTTATCGGATCGAGCCGCACCCTTTCGCCGTGGTGCTGCGGCGCTTCGGCAGCGTCACGGCCGGGACCTGGATCCTGCTCACCGCGGCCATTGCCGCGGCGAACCAGCAGCCGGGCGTTCAGCAGGGCATCGCCACGGTCGGCTCGATGATCTGGGTGGTGTTCCTGGCCTCGCTGCTGCTGCTGATGCCTTTTCTGGCCAAGTCGCAGCAGGTGCTGCGCGAGTTCTCGCTGCTGGCCGGCATCAGCACCGTGGCGACCTCGCTCGATCTGCTCTTCGTCGCCGCGTTCTCGTTCGGCCAGTTCACCTCGATCACCTTGTCGGTATTCCTGTCGCTGGGGCTGTATGCCGGCGTGCGGCAGTGGATGCTTAACCACCTGCGCGGCGCCGGCATGGTGAGCATGGAGCGCCTGTTCGAGCGGCTGTACCGCATGGCACGCGAGGTCGAGGCCAGGCCGCAGCGCGCTGCGGCGACGCTGCTCAGCCTGCTGCGCGAACTGTTCGAGCCGCTCGAGGCCGCCATCACGCCGCAACTCACTACCGACGCGCGCACCAGCGGCGACGGCTCGACCCTGCTGGTGCCCGTGCCCGACCTGAGCCGCAGCAGCAGCGAGCGCACGGAACAGACGCTGGTGCTGCGCTTCTCGCAGCGCGGCCAGCGCCTGTTCACCGACGAAGACGCGCGGCTGGCCGACCGCATCGTCGAGCAACTGAAGCGCGCCGTCGCCTTCGACCAGGCGGTCGAGCGTGGCCGAAGCGAGGAGCGCAGCCGCATTGCACAGGATCTGCACGACGACATCGGCGCGCGCCTGCTCACGCTCATGTACCAGGCGTCGAACCCCGAGCAGGAGGACTACATCCGCCACACGCTGCAGGATCTGAAAACGCTCACGCGCGGCCTGGCGGTCGGCAGTCATCGGCTCTCGCATGCCGCCGGCGAATGGAAGGCCGCCGTGCAGCAGCGCCTGCAGCTCGCCCACGTGGCGCTCGACTGGCAGTCCCACTTCGACCGCGACGCCGAACTCACGGTGGTGCAGTGGTCCGCACTCACGCGGGTGCTGCGCGAACTGGTCAGCAACGCCATTGCGCATGCGCAGGCCACCCGATTGGTCGTGCGGCTGCGCCTGAGCAACGATCGCCTCGAACTCACGGTCCGGGACGACGGCTGCGGCCGCAATCCGCAAGCCTGGGCGCACGGGCTGGGACTGGGCGGCGTGAGAAAGCGCGTCAAGCAGCTCGGCGGTGAGGTCGATTGGCGCGAAGCCGAACCGACCGGCATCGAGTGCACTGTGCAGTTCGCCCACTGGTCGCTCACGGCGACCGGCTGAAGGCCGCGCCGCGCTCGGGCGTGGCCTTTCGAATCAAGGCGCCACAGGCGGTGCGGCCCCGGCCGCAGGCATCGATCGGTGGTGCACGGTTCGCTGCGCATTCGCGATCTCTATGCCTTCGGCGTCGAGCACGCCGAGGATTGCAAGATTTACCTCGGAGCGCAGGTTCGACTGCCCGTTCAGCGGATCGCCGTTCCAGTACCACACGGTCAGCTCCAGGCCGTGAGCCGCGAAGTCGGTCAGGTGCACGTCACTGACGTGTTCGCCGTCTTTCGCCACGCGCGAAACGTCGGCCAGCGCCACGAGGATCTTCTCGCGCAGCGCCGCCACGTCGGTGCCGTAGGCAACCTGCACCACGGTCGAGGTCATGACAGCCGGCTCTTGCGCCAGCGAGGCGTTTTCGACGCGCAGGGTGGTCAGCATTTCGTTAGGCACGATCGACTCGCGGCCGTTCGCCGCGCGGATGATGGTGGCGCGGGTCTTGATGTCGGTGATGCGGCCTTCGAAGTTGTCGACCCTCACCGTGTCGCCGATGCGAAGGTTGCGCTCGGCGAGGATCACGAAGCCGCTGACGTAATTGCTGGCGAGCTTTTGCAGCCCGAAACCCAGGCCCACGCCGATCGCGCCGCCCAGCACACCGAACGCGGTGATATCGATGCCCGCGGCCGAGAGCGCGAGCATCAGGCCGACGAACAACAGCAGTGCGCGCGCCGCGTTGGCCGCCATCTTGCGCACCGACAGGTTCTCGATGGCTCCTGCGAGCAGCCTGGCCTCGATCGCCGCCGAAACCCACAGCACGATCATGAGCACGACCACCGCCGACAAAACGCCCTCGACCAGGTTGCGCAAGGACAGTTGCGTGCCGCCGACCTTCCAGTTCAGGCTGTCGAGCCCGGCGAGCATCAGCGGCAGCACGCCGGTGAGCCACAGCACCAGCCCGAGCCAGACCAGCCACGACACGCTGCGCTCGATGACACGCACGAACCGCAGTCGCGGCAGCGCGGCCGACAGCACGCGCACGACGACCCGAATCACCACCAATGCCAGGAGGATCGGTATGGCCAGCCGGAACACCGCGATCGGCACCACGCCCTCCAGCGCGTGCCTCGCGACAACCGCTGCGAGCAATGCCAGCGCGGGAAACAGCACACCGTCGACAAGGTGCTTGCCGAACCAGATCGACGAACTCGGCTGCGGCGCACCGCCGCGCACAAGGCGTGTCGCCAGCAGGGCCAGCAGGAGACAGGCCGCCAGCACGGCGAACTCGGCCAGCGCGGTCGCATGGGTCAGTGCCGCGAGCAGTGCCGGCAGACCGTCGATTTGCTTGTTCATTGCGGCGGCAGTCTAGGGCCTGTCAACGCAATGAGGATTCGTGTGATCCAGCAAACAGGCCCTTGGCCCATCCGCCGCGCGTGCCGGCGATTCCCGAGCCGCATGTGCATGCCCTGATGCTGCTCGGCCTGGGCGCGCTGGCATGAGCCCGAGCCCGACGGCGGTGAATCGCCGTGGCCGCGCCGCGCCGCGGCCCGGCCGCTTTCGGTCAGGCGCCCGTCAGCACCCGCAAATGCGCCGCGACGCTGCGCGCCAGCGCACTAAGGTTGTAGCCTCCCTCCAGGCATGAGACGACGCGCCCTTGCGCATGGCGCGCGGCCATCTTCATCAGCCACTGCGTCATCCATGCATAGTCGGCCTCGACCAGGCCGAGCTGACCCAGATCGTCTTCGCGGTGGGCGTCGAAGCCGGCCGACACGAACAGCATTTGAGGCTTGAAGGCGTCCAGGCGCGGCTGCCATTCGGTCTCGATCAGCTCGCGGATCTCCGGGCCCTTGGTGTAGGCGGGCACCGGCACGTTGACCATGTTGTCGCCGAGCGGCACGGTGCCCGACCCAGGATAGAACGGGTACTGGAAGAAGCTCAGCATCAGCATGCGCTCGTCGTCGGCGACGATGTCTTCCGTGCCGTTGCCGTGATGGACGTCGAAGTCGATGATCGCCACGCGCTCCAGGCCCCGCACCTCCAGCGCATGGCGCGCCGCGATGGCCACGCTGTTGAAGAAGCAAAAACCCATCGCCTGCCCGCGCGTTGCATGGTGTCCCGGCGGGCGCACCGCACAGAAGGCGTTCTCGACCTCGCCGTCGAGCACGGCATCGGTGGCCGCCACCGCCGCGCCGGCGGCATGCAGCACGGCGGCCCAGGTACCAGGGCCGGCGATGGTGTCGGGGTCGAGCGCGCGATGCGTGCCGGACGCATCGACCCGCTGCATCAGCTCGCGCAAGCGCGCCACATGGGCGGCGTCGTGGACCCGCATCAGGGCCGCTTCCTCGGCGCGTGGCGCCTCGCGGCGTTCGAGCGCGAGGTCCAGGCCCGTGGCGATCAGGTGGTCGGCGATCGCGTCGAGCCGCTGCGGGCTCTCCGGGTGGCCGGCGCCCATGTCGTGGCCGCGGCACGCGGGGTGGGAATAGTAGGCGGTGGCCATTTGTCTTTGACTTGAGAGGTCGGTCGAGGCAGGGCTTTGGGCTATGGTGCGCGCCATGAGTCTGCACACCCGGCTGCACCAGCTCGTCGATCAGATCGACACCATTATCGTCGGCAAGCGTGCCCGCATCGAAGACTCGGTGGCCTGCATGCTGGCCGGCGGCCACCTGCTCATCGAAGACGTGCCCGGCGTCGGCAAGACCACCCTGGCGCATGCGCTCGCCGTCTCGCTGGGCCTGCGTTTTTCACGCGTGCAGTTCACTGCCGACCTCATGCCTTCCGACCTGCTCGGCGTGTCCATCTACGAGCGTGGCAAGGAAAGTTTCGTGTTCCACCCCGGCCCGGTGTTCGCGCAGGTGCTGCTGGCCGACGAGATCAACCGCGCCGGCCCCAAGACGCAAAGCGCGCTGCTCGAATCGATGGAGGAGCACCAGGTCACCGTGGAAGGCGAGACCCGTGCCCTGCCCGCCCCCTTCTTCGTGATCGCCACGCAAAACCCGAGCGATCAGCTCGGCACCTACCCGCTGCCCGAAAGCCAGCTCGACCGCTTTTTGATGTGCATCACGCTCGGCTATCCCGACCGCGCCAGCGAGCGTGCGTTGCTCGCCGGGCGCGACCGCCGCGAGGCGATTGGCGATCTGCGGCCGGTCATGAGCCCGGCCGAATTGCAGGCGGCCCAGCAAACCGTGCTCGCGGTGCATGCCAGCGAGCCGCTGCTCGACTACCTGCAGGCGCTGATCGAGGCCACCCGGGGTGGCCAATGGTTCACCGAGGGCCTGAGCCCGCGCGCCGGCATCGCGCTGCTGCGCGCCGCCAAGGCGCGAGCCCTGATGGCCGCGCGCGACTACGTGGCCCCCGACGATCTGCAGGCGGTCATCGCGCAATGCATCGCGCACCGCCTGATGCCCGTGGCGGGCGCCGGACGCGGCCCGCGCGAGCAGGTGCGTGCGATGGTCGAGGCCGTCGCATTGCCCTGAGCCGCAGGGTCGCAACGGTGGCAGCCTTGCCGCGCCCTGCACTCGCCGGCTTCGGCGACGCGCTGCGCGCCCGCGCTCGCGCCTGGTGGCAGGCGCGCCATCCGCGCACCGACACGCTGCTGCTGACGCAGCGCAACGTCTACATCCTGCCCACGCGCGCGGGCTGGGCGTTCGCGCTGACCCTGCTGGCGTTGCTCGTCGCGTCGATCAACTACCAGCTCAGCCTGGGCTACCTGCTGACCTTCCTGCTCGCGGGCAGCGGCGTGGTTTCCCTGCATGTCACGCACAACACGCTGCGGGCGCTGACCTTGCACCTGCGCACGCCGGCCGCCGTGTTCGCCGGCGACGCGGCGATCGTCGAATGCGTGCTCACCAGCAGCAGCCCGAGGGCTCGCTACGGCGTCGGCCTGCGACTGGCCAGCGCAGACAAAGCGCGGCGATGGAGCTGGGTCGACGTGCCGGCCGGCGGGCAGGCGACAGCGCGCCTGAGCTTCACCGCAACGCATCGCGGCCGGCTGGCGCTGCCCGACGTGGTGCTCGAGACCCGCTTCCCGCTCGGCCTGTTTCGCGCCTGGAGCGAATGGCGGCCGGCCGCCAGCGTGCTGGTCTATCCGCAGCCCGAACGGCCCGCAGCACCGCTGCCGGCGGCGCGTTCTTCCGGCAGCGGCAAGGAGGCAGCACGCCGCAGCGAAGGTGGCGAGATCGAGGGCATCCGCAGTTACCGGCGCGGCGACCCGCTCAAGCTCGTCGTGTGGAAAAAGGCTGCGCGCGCATTGGAAACCGGCGGCGAACTGGTCAGCCGCGACACCAGCAGTGCCACACATCAGGCGCTCTGGCTGGAATGGGCCGCCGCCGGCGCCCACGGTCCGGAACAGCGTCTGTCTCGGCTGGCGGCGTGGGTACTGGCCTGCGAACGCGCCGGAATCGACTGGGGGCTGCGGCTGCCGGGTCGTGAACTGGTGCCCGCCCAGGGCGAGGCGCACCAGCGCGCCGGCCTGGAAGCGTTGGCGCTGTACGCATGAACCGCCGCCGGGTCCCCACCAGAGGGTTCGTTCTCCCATTCGGGGACGACACCGCAGGCAGCAAAAGCACGCCATGAGCGCAGGCCCTCCCACGGTGGAACGGCGTGCGACGCCGAGAGTGCGCACCGCAAACGCCGGCGCGGCTGCCTTTGCACTGCCCCGCCTCGCCTGGCCACGCTGGCGCCATTTGCCGCGCGAGGCGCGGGACACGCTTTTCCTGCTGGCGGTCATCGGCTGGACTGTGCTGCCGCACACCGCCCATCTGCCCTTCTGGTGCAGCGCGCTCACGGCGACCATGCTGCTGTGGCGCGGCGCACTCGCGCTCAGAAGCGCGGCGCTGCCCAGCCGTTGGGTGCTGGTCGCCATCCTGCTGCTGGCCTTGGCGCTGACGGCGTGGACGCACAACACGCTGGCCGGCAAGGAGGCCGGCGTGACTCTGCTCGTGGTGCTGGTGGCCCTGAAAACGCTGGAGCTGCGCGCGCGTCGCGACGCCTTCGCCGTGTTCTTTCTCGGCTTCTTTCTCGTGCTCACGCACTTTCTCTACTCGCAATCGCTGGCCATCGCAGCGGCAACCGTGGTGTCGGTCTGGGGACTACTCACCGCGCTGGTGCTAGCGCACATGCCGGTGGGCCAACCCAGCCTGCGCCAGGCCGCTCGGCTGGCCGGGCGCTTCGCCCTGCTCGGCGCCCCGGTCATGGCGCTGCTGTTCGCGCTGTTCCCCCGGGTCGGGCCGCTGTGGGGACTGCCGCGCGACGCCGGTGCAAGCACCGGCCTGTCGGGCGAGATGCGCATGGGCAGCATGGCCGAGCTGGCTCTGGACGAAAGCATTGCGCTGCGCGTGCGCTTCCTCCAAGGCAAGCCGCCGCCGCCCGAGGCACTGTATTTCCGCGGTCCGGTGCTCGGCCGCTTCGACGGCGACGCGTGGCGCGTGCTGCAGCCGCGCTTCGCAGCCCACACGGGCTCGGACGCCGAGCTGCGGCCACTGGGCGAACCCGTGGACTACGAACTGACCCTCGAGCCGCTGCGCCTGGCCATGATCCCGGTGCTCGAAGCGACGCCCGTGTTGCCGCCGCTCGACGATCTGCGCACCGTGCAGCGTGCCGATCTGCACTGGATCACCCACCGCCCCGTCACGGAACGGCTGCGCTATACCGCACAGGCCTGGCCGCGCTTCGAGCACGGCCCGCTCGAGGCGGTGCCCGACTTGCAGGACTACCTCGAGCTGCCCGCGGGCTACAACCCGCGCCTGCTGGCCTGGGCCTCGGCGCTGAAGCGCGAGGCACGCCTGGCGGCGGACGATGCGGATGGCTTGGCCGCCCTGCTCTACCGCCGCATCCGCAGCGAGGGCTACAGCTACACGCTCACGCCGGGCACCTACGACGACGACGGCAGCGGCGACGCGATCGACGAGTTCTGGTTCGATCGCAAGCAAGGCTTCTGCGAGCACTTCGCCGCCGCCTTCGTGGTGGCCATGAGGGCGGCAGGCGTGCCGGCGCGCATCGTCACCGGCTACCAGGGCGCCGAGCGGGACGAGGAGGGCACGAGCCTCGTCGTGCGCCAGAGCTATGCCCACGCCTGGGCCGAGTACTGGCAGGCCGGCACGGGCTGGACGCGCGCGGACCCCACCTCGCAAGTGGCGCCGGAGCGCATCAGCCGCAGCCAGGCGCTGCTCGCGCGGCCGGGTTTCGTGGCCGGCGCCATCGACGGGCTCGCACCGGGCCTGCTCACGAACGTGCGAGCGCTGTGGGAGGGCTTCGACAACGGCTACCGGCAGTGGGTGCTCAACTACTCGCGCGGCAGCCAACTGGACCTGATGAAGAACCTGGGCTTCAGCTCGCCGAGCTGGCAGGACCTCGGCATCGTGCTGGCCGGCGTGGTCGCGGTGGCTGGCCTGCTCGGCGCGGCCTGGGCCTGGCTGGATCAGCGGCGCAGCGATCCCTGGCTGCGCGCCTATGCCCGTATCCGCCGAGCCGCGCTGGCTCATGGCGTCTGTGCGAGCGAAAGCCTGCCCCCGCGCGGCCTGGCTGCCACACTCGAGCACGAACTCGGCGCAAACGCCGCGGCGCCGGCGGCCCAGGCACTGCGGGCACTCGACGTGCTGCGTTACGCAAAGCCCGACGGCGCTACCCTGTCGGCTCGTGCAGCGGGAGCTCAGGCTCGCCGTCTGGCCGCCGAAGGCGTGCAGGCCCTGCAGGCGCTTCCCAGACCGCCGGCTCAGCAACCCCTCTCCCACCCTTTCGCCCAGACATCCCGATGACCCGAACCGTCTTTCCGCCCGCCGCACTGGCCGCCTGTCTCGTGTGCCTTGCGGCGACGGCCTGCGCGGCCGGTGTCGATGGCCCGCGCGCAGTGCAGGCGCCACAGACCAGCGACAGCACGAGCTACGGTGCGCGCAGCGAGCTGCCGGCAATGGCCGCCGGCATCTCCGAGCGCCGCGGGCTGGATCCCGCCTGGGTCGAAGCCACCCTGGCGAAGGCACGCTACGAGCCCAGCGTGGCGCGGCTGATTGCCCCGCCGCCGACAACGCCCGGCACGGCGAGGAACTGGGCCGCTTACCGCGCGCGCTTCGTCGAGCCGGTGCGCATCCGCGCCGGGGTCCAGTTCTGGCGCGACAACGAGCCTGCCTTGCGCGAAGCCGAGGCGCGCTGGGGCGTGCCGGCCGAGATCGTGGTCGGCATCGTCGGCGTCGAAACGCTGTATGGCCGCCACATGGGCAGCTACCGCGTGCTCGACGCGCTGGCGACGCTGAGCTTCGATTTCCCGAAAGAGGCCCGGCGCGACCGCAGCGGCTACTTCCGCAGCGAACTCGAGCACTACCTGCTGCTTTGCCGCAGCCGGGACATCGATCCGCTGTCGGTGCTCGGCAGTTATGCGGGGGCGAGCGGCATGCCGCAGTTCATGCCGAGTTCGATCCTCTACTACGCGGTCGACTTCGATGGCGACGGCCGCACCGACCTTCACGGCAGCCCGACCGATGTGATCGGCTCGGTGGCCAACTATCTGGCCGAGTTCGGCTGGCAGCCCGGCATGAACACGCACTACGGTGTGAACGTGCCGGTCGAGGAGAGCAACCGCAGGGTCCTGCTGGCACCCGACATCCTGCCGAGCTTCAGTGCGGCGGAATTCACCGAACGCGGCGCAGCACTCGACGCCGCTGGCCGCGCGCACCAAGGCCCGCTGGCATTGGTCGAAGTGCACAACGGCGATGACCCGCCAAGCTACGTGGCCGGCACGCAGAACTTCTACGCGATCACGCGCTACAACCAGTCGAGCTACTACGCGCTGGCCGTGATCGAGCTGGGGCGGGCCATCGGGACTGTGGTCGAAGCGACTCGCTGAGCGTCGCGGCCGTGCAGCCCAGTCGGCTCCCTCTCCCGCTTGCGGGAGAGGGTTGGGGTGAGGGGCGGCATCGCGCGGAGCACCCTCCTCCCCTGCCTTCTCCCGCAAGCGGGAGAAGGAGCCAACACCCTGCAACAATCGTTTCGGCAAGCTCGGTTTTTATCCTAGACCCGCTCACCCACCCAGCCGACCACCGACGCCAGCGCAGCGCCGAGCTTGGCCGGCTCGCTGCCCCCGGCCATGGCCAGATCCGGCTTGCCACCGCCCTTGCCCCCGACCTGCTGCGCGACGAAGTTGACGAGTTCGCCGGCCTTGATGGTGCCCATCCGATCGGCCGTCACGCCGGCCGCAAGCTGCACCTTGCCACCGTCCACCGAGGCCAGCACGATCGCCGCACTCTTCAGCTTGTTCTTGAGCTGATCGAGCGTGTCACGCAATGACTTCGCATCTGCCCCGTCGAGTTGCGCGGCGAGTACCTGGATGCCGCCCACGTCGATTGCCTGGGCAAGCAATTCGTCACCCCGCGATGACGCCAGCTTGCCCTTGAGCACGGCCAGTTCACGCTCGAGCGCGCGCACTTCGCTTAGCACCTGCGCCACGCGCCCCGGCACCTCGGCCGGCGCGGCCTTCAAGGTGCCGGCGATGCCGTTGACGGTGGCTTCGAGCGACTGCAGGTAAGCCAACGCGTTGTCGCCGGTGATCGCCTCGATGCGGCGAATGCCGGCCGCCACGCCGCCTTCCGCCACCACCTTGAACAGGCCGATGTCGCCGGTGCGCTGCACGTGCGTGCCGCCGCAGAGTTCGCGGCTCGTGCCGATGTCGAGCACGCGCACCTGGTCGCCGTACTTCTCGCCGAACAGCATCATCGCGCCGAGTTTCTGCGCCTCTTCGATGGGCAGTACGCGCGCCTCGGCGGGCGCATTGGCCAGCACCTCGGCGTTGACGATGGACTCGACCTTGCGGATCTGCTCGCCCGTCATCGGCGCGTTGTGGGCGAAGTCGAAACGGGTGCGCTCGGCGTTGACCAGCGAGCCCTTTTGTTGCACATGGCTGCCGAGCACCTCGCGCAGCGCCTTGTGCATCAGGTGGGTGACGCTGTGGTTGCGCACGGTCTTGGCGCGCAACTCGGCATCGACGAGGGCATGCAGCACGTCGCCGACCTTGATCTCGCCCTCGACGACGCGGCCGTGATGGCCGAAGACCTCGGCCTGGATCTTCTGCGTGTCTTCCACCAACATGCGCGAGCTGGCGTTGCGCAGCTCGCCGCTGTCGCCGACCTGGCCGCCGCTCTCCGCGTAGAAGGGCGTGTGGTCGAGCACCACGACCGCGTCGTCGCCGGCCCTGGCGCCAGGCACGGACACGCCTTCCACGTAGATGGCCGTCACGGCGGCCTGCTCATGGAGCAGCGCTTCGTAGCCGTGGAAGGTGGACGCTGCGCCGCTGTATTCCAGTCCCTGCGCCATCTTGAACTTGCCGGCCGCGCGAGCTTGTTCGCGCTGGCGCTTCATGGCCGAATCGAAGCCGGCGGTATCGACTGTCACGCCGCGCTCGCGGCAGACGTCGGCGGTCAGGTCGAGCGGGAAGCCGAAGGTGTCGTGGAGCTTGAAGGCCAATTCGCCGGAAAGAACGGCTCCCTCTCCCGCACGCGGGAGAGGGTTGGGGTGAGGGTGGTTCTGCCCTGCACGACCCTCACCCCCGCCCTCTCCCGCGTGCGGGAGAGGGAGTGAAGCCAGGGCCGCTTCGAGGATCTCCATGCCATTGGCGATGGTCTGAAAGAAACGCTCCTCTTCCTGCCGGAGCACTTCGGTCACGCGGGCCTCGTCGCGCCGCAGCTCCGGATAGGCATCGCCCATCTCGCCGACCAGTCCGGCGACCAGCGCGTGAAAGAAGGGCTTGCGCGCACCGAGCTTGTAGCCGTGGCGGATCGCGCGGCGTGTGATGCGGCGAAGCACATAGCCGCGGCCCTCGTTGCCCGGGATCACGCCATCGACCACCGTGAAGCTGCAGGCACGGATGTGATCGGCGATCACCTTCAGCGAGGGCGCGTCGGCGTCGCAATCCCTGGCCCCCGCCGCATCGACCGCCTTCTTGGCCGCGCCCAGCAAGGTGACGAACAGATCGATCTCGTAGTTCGAATGCACGCGCTGCAGCACCGCCGTTAGGCGCTCCAGACCCATGCCGGTGTCCACGCTCGGCTTCGGCAGCTTGTGCATCACGCCCGCTTCGTCGCGGTTGAACTGCATGAACACGTTGTTCCAGATCTCGATGTAGCGGTCGCCGTCTTCCTCGGGCGATCCCGGCGGGCCGCCGGCGATTTCGGGGCCGTGGTCGTAGAAGATTTCGGTGCAGGGACCGCAGGGGCCCGTGTCGCCCATCATCCAGAAGTTGTCGGACGCATAGCGCGCCCCCTTGTTGTCGCCGATGCGCACGATGCGCTCGGCGGGCACGCCGATCTGCTTGTTCCAGATCTCGTAGGCCTCGTCGTCTTCGGCGTAAACCGTGACCCAAAGATTGTCCGCCGGCAGCTTGTAGACCTCGGTCAGAAGCTCCCACGCAAATGCGATCGCCTCCTTCTTGAAGTAATCGCCGAAGCTGAAGTTGCCGAGCATCTCGAAGAAGGTGTGGTGGCGTGCGGTGTAGCCCACGTTCTCCAGATCGTTGTGCTTGCCGCCGGCGCGGATGCACTTTTGCGCCGTGGTGGCGCGCGCGTAGGCCCGCTTGTCGAAGCCGAGGAACACGTCCTTGAACTGGTTCATGCCGGCGTTGGTGAACAGCAGCGTCGGGTCGTCGCCCGGCACCACGGGCGACGAGGCCACGACCTGGTGGCCCTTGGACGCGAAGAACTGCAGGAAGGTGGAGCGGATCTCGGAGGCTTTCATGCGCGGCTCTCGACTAGGGAGGCAAGGTAGAGGGGAACACCGATGCGGCGTGCGACCGCGATCAGTTGGCGGTCTTTCGTGGCGAGCGGCAGACGCTGGCGTTGGGCGAGATCGAGGTAGCAGGCATCAAAGGCCGACAGGCCCCAATCGCCGGCCCGCTGCGTCCAGTGTCGGCCATCGCCGGGAACCGCGATCGACTGCAGGGACACGACCTCGATGCGCGACCAGCTTTCTTCCACCGCCTGCGTCGTGATACGACCGGCCTTGAGCGCCCGCGACAGGATACTGCCCATCTCCAGGTGCCACAGCGCTGGCACGAAGGCCCGCGCTTCGTCGAGCGAACGCCACACCGCGAGCGAGTAGGCGTCCTGCTCGTCCTCGAAAAAGGCGCCGAGGGCGACCGAGCTGTCGAGCACGAACCCCGCCACGCTCACCGTCGACCGTCCTCGCTCAGCGCTTCCCGGTCCAGCCCGAGCTTGCGCCCGCGTGCCGATCGCAGTAGCGCGTTGACGGCGGCGCGTCGTGCCTCAGGGTCGTGGTCGGAGGAAACGATCGGCACGATCTTGGCGACGGGACGGTTGTGCCGGGTGATCACCACCTCCTCACCGGCTTCGACACGAGCGACCACTTCCGACAGATGAGTCTTGGCCTCGAACAAGCCGATGGTCTGGGTGGTCATTGGGGCATGATTTTGGTTGGAACGACCAAATTTTATCCATTTCGCCCCCCTGTCGTGGCGGGTCCATGCCGCACGCTACAGTGATTCGACACAAGGAGAAACTCGTTCATGGACACAAAAACTTCGCCTCTCGCCGCTCTCGCCGATCCGTCGCTGCTCAAGACCGATTCGCTGATCGGCGGCGAATGGGTGAGCAGCGGCTCCCGATTCGCAGTCAACGACCCGGCGACCGGTCAGGAGCTCGCCCAAGTCGCCAACCTCGGCGCGGCCGAGACCGAGACGGCGCTCGCCGCCGCAGCGGCCGCCTGGCCTGCATGGCGCGCCAAGACCGCCAAGGAGCGCGGCGCCGTCCTGATGAAGTGGTTCCATCTGCTGCACCAGCATGCAGACGATCTGGCGCGGATCATGACCGCGGAGCAAGGCAAGCCGCTGGCCGAGGCCAAGGGCGAAGTGACCTACGGCGCGAGCTTCCTCGAATGGTTCGCCGAGGAAGCCAAGCGCGTATACGGCGAGACGGTGCCGACCACCGACAACAACAAGCGCTACCTCGTGCTCAAGCAGGCCATGGGCGTGGCCGCGGCGATCACGCCGTGGAATTTTCCGATCGCGATGATCACGCGCAAGGTCGCGCCGGCGCTGGCCGCGGGCTGCCCGGTCGTCATCAAGCCGGCCGAGCAGACGCCGCTCTCGGCGCTGGCAGTCGCCGAACTGGCGCAACGGGCGGGAATGCCGGCGGGCGTGCTCAATATCGTGACCGCAGATGCCGAGCGCTCGATCGACATCGGCAAGATCCTGTGCTCGAGCGATACGGTGCGCCACCTCAGCTTCACCGGCTCCACCGAAGTCGGCCGCATCCTCATGCAGCAGTGCGCACCGACCATCAAGAAGCTTTCGCTCGAACTCGGCGGCAACGCGCCCTTCATCGTCTTCGACGATGCCGACATCGACAGCGCCGTCGAGGGCGCGATGACCAGCAAGTACCGCAACGCCGGCCAGACCTGCGTGTGCGCCAACCGGCTCTACGTGCAGGACGGCGTGTACGACGCCTTCGTCGCCAAGCTCGCCGAGAAGGCCGAGGCCATCAAGGTCGGCAACGGCTTCGAGGCGGGCATCCAGCAAGGGCCGATGATCGACGCGCCGGCGCTGGACAAGGTCGAGCGCCACGTCGCCGACGCGCTCGGCAAGGGTGCCAAGCTCGTCATCGGCGGCCAGCGCATCGGCGAGCGCTTTTACGCGCCGACAGTGCTGGCCGAGGCGACGAGCGAGATGCTGTGCGCCCGCGAGGAAACCTTCGGGCCGGTGGCTCCGGTGTTTCGCTTCAAGACGGAAGCCGAAGCGATCGCCATGGCCAACGACACCGAGTTCGGTTTGGCGAGTTACTTCTACAGCCGCGACATCGGCCGCATCTTTCGGGTTGGCGAGGCGCTGGAGTACGGCATGGTCGGCGTCAACACCGGTCTGATCTCGACGGCCGAAGTGCCGTTCGGCGGGGTCAAGCAGTCGGGGTTGGGACGCGAAGGTTCGCACCACGGCATCGACGACTACATCGAGATCAAGTACCTGTGCCTGGGCGATATCCAGCACAAGGCCTGATGCATCGCCTGCCTTTTTCCTGAGCTCGCGCAGCAAGGCGCCGCTCAGGCGGGGGGAGCCTCGTCGTTGGCGGCTGCAGACATGCCGCGTTCCACGATGTTCGCGAAGCCGGCGCGCCCCAACGCCGTGCCACCCGCCGCCTGGGCGAACGCCTGTTGCAGCAAGGCCTGCGCTTGCTTGCCGTGTCCCGGGTAGTGCGCGATCCCGATGCTCACCGCCACGGCGGTCTCGCTGGTGCCGATCTGCAGCGGGACCGTCAGGGCCAGCGTCAGCTTGGCAGCCACGCGCTCGGCGGCCTCGGGCGCATCGATCCAGGCCAGCAGCGCAGCAAAGGCGTCAGCGCCCACCGAGGCCACCACGTCGCTGGCACGCAGGCTCGCCCGCAGCCGTACGGCCAGCTTGCGGCGCAGCGCGCCGGCGGCGGCGGCGCCGAGCGAAGCCTGCGCCGTGGCCAGCCCTTCGATGCGCACCAGCAGCAGGGCCATCGGCGCCGGCTCCCGTTCGCGCAGGGCCAGCAGGTGGTCCATGTGTTCCAGCAGTTGGGTCTGGTTCGGCAGCCCGGTGGCCAGGTCGGTCACATGGGCGCTGCGCGCTTGGTACTCGATGCGTTTGCGAAGCAGCGCGAGGTGCATCGCCCGGGCCAGAGACTCGGTCGAAGCTTCGGTCAGTGCCACGACGTCCTGCACGCCTCGCTCGAGCAGCGCGGCGGCGAGTGCCGCATCGGGCTGCTCAGTCGCTACGACCACCGCAGCGCCCTGCACGGCCTGCGATAGCGCCGTCCAGGAAAGCAGGCGTCGGGCTTCGTCGCCCGCCGGCAGCACCAGCAACAGGCCGTCGAAGCGGAGGGCGGCGAGGCGTTCGCGAGCGGCCTCCAGATCGCCGCAGGCATCGATCTCGAACGGGCCCCACGGAGAGCCGGCAAGCCCTTTCGGTGGCAGGCCGACGATCAGGAGCCGCCAGGGTTCGGTCATTCGTTGAAGCTCCTCGTCTCAAAGCCGCATTGCGCTCGCGCTTCGCGCGGCGTTGTCCAGCCGTGGTCTTGCTGGCTGCCGGTTGGCAAGTGGGACAGCAGGGCAAATAATGCCCTAGCCCTGCGGCGCCCGACCGGTACTGCGCCATTCGCACCACGGCAGAGTTGTCTCGCCGCTTCGTCAGGCCCTTTACACATCGCTCTAGGAGCAGCCATGTCACTACGCATCAACGATACAGCCCCGGACTTCACCGCCAACACCACCCAGGGCAGCATCCGCTTCCACGACTGGATCGGCGACGGCTGGGCGATCCTGTTCTCGCACCCGAAGGACTTCACGCCGGTCTGCACCACCGAACTCGGCTATATGGCGGGCATGGAGTCGGAGTTCAACAAGCGCAACTGCAAGCTGATCGGCCTGTCGGTCGATCCGGTCGAGAGCCACGGCAAGTGGGTCGGCGACATCGAGGAAACCCAGGGCCATGCCGTCAAGTACCCGATGATCGGCGACACCGAGCTCGAGGTCGCCAAGCTCTACAACATGCTGCCGGCCGAAGAGCCCGGCACGTCCGAAGGCCGCACTGCAGCGACCAATGCCACCGTGCGCTCGGTCTTCGTCATCGGCCCCGACAAGAAGATCAAGCTGATGATGACCTACCCGATGACCACCGGGCGCAACTTCGACGAGATCCTGCGTGCGCTCGACTCCATGCAGCTAACCGCCAAGCACAAGGTCGCCACGCCGGCCAACTGGAAGCAGGGCGATGACGTCATCATCGCCGGCTCGGTGACCGACGAAGACGCGAAGAAGCTGTTCCCGGCCGGCTGGAAGGCGCCGAAGCCGTATCTGCGCGTGGTCAAGCAGCCGACGTGAGCTTGTCTTGATCTTCGAGCAGGTCGCCACCGGCGGCTGCCAGTCCTACCTGGTCGGCTGCGCCGACACCTGCGCTGCCGCGCTGATCGACCCGGAGGTCAGCCAGATCAACCGCTACCTCGCGCTGGCCGCGCGCGAGGGCCTGCGCATCCGCTTCCTGATCGACACGCACACGCATGCCGACCACTTCTCGGCCACGCGCCGGCTCTCGCAGCAGCTCGGCGTGCCGACGGTCATGCACCGCACGAGCCCTTCGCCGCTGGTCGACATGCGCGTGGACGACGGCGAGATGGTTGCGCTCGGCAAGCTGCGGCTGCGCGTGCTGCACACGCCCGGCCACACCGGCGACTCGATGTGCCTCGTGGCCGAGGATCGCGTCTTCACCGGCGACACGCTGCTGATCGGCGCCACCGGCCGCACCGACCTGCCGGGCGGCGATCCGCAGGCGCTGTTCGACAGCCTGTTCCAGCGTGTGCTCAAGCTCGACCCGGCGCTGCGCGTGTACCCGGCGCACGACTACAAGGGCCGCAGCCATTCGACCATCGGCGACGAGCTGCGCGACAACCCGCGCCTGCAGGTGCGCGAGCGCGAAGCCTTCGTGGCGATGATGAGAAGCCTGGATCTCGGCATGCCCACGCACATCACCGAGGCGTTGCGCACCAACATGAGCGGCGGCAAGACGGTTTCCGAGATGCTGGCCGAGGCCGCCGCGTCGGTGCCTTTCATGTCGCTGGAGGAGCTCAATTCGCGCGTGACGGCGGGCGACACCGAATTGATCATCCTCGACGTGCGCGAACGCGACGCCTATGAGCAGGGCCACATCGAAGGCGCCCGGCTGCTGCCGCGCGGACAGCTCGAACTGCGAGTCAATGAAGAACTGCCCGATCCAACACGGCGCATCCTCGCGTGCTGCGAGTTCGGCCGCATCTCGACCTTGGCCGCAGCGACCCTGCAACAGATGGGATTTCAGCGCTCGGTCGCGCTGGATGGCGGCATGAAGGCCTGGCGCGAGGCCGGCTATGCGGTCAGGACCGGCAAGTCGCCTTGATTGAAGGCGGCGCAAGCGGTGGAGCGGGTGAAGGGAATCGAACCCTCGTATGAAGCTTGGGAAGCTGCCGTTCTACCATTGAACTACACCCGCCGCGCCGCCGAAGTTTAACGTGCGACTTACGTGCCGTGGAGCGCCGTCGGCCAAGGCCGCGAACGCGGGTAGTCCGGCTTTTCCACAACCGCCTCATCGTGGCGTCTTCTCAGGCCGCCACCTCGTCGGTCCACACCTTGAAGCCTTCCAGCGTGTTGGGCCCGAAGGTGCTCGACAGCGCCACGTCGGAGGCATCACGCCCCCGCGCCATCAACACGCGGCCGATGCGCGGCGTGTTGTTGCGCGCGTCGAAGGTGTGCCAGCGGTCGCCCAGAAAGACGTCGAACCAGCCCGCGAAATCCATCGGCCCGTGCGGCGGCGGCACGCCGATGTCGCCCAGGTAGCCGGTGCAGTAGCGCGCCGGAATGTTCAGGCAGCGGCACAGGGTGATGGCCAGATGCGCGTAGTCGCGGCACACACCCTTGCCTTCCTTGTACGCTTCCCAGGCGGTCTTCGTCGCCCGCGCATGCGGGTAGCCGAACTCGATGTGCTCGTGCACGAAATCGCAGATGGTCTGCACGCGGGCCCAGCCGGTCGGGCCGTTGCCGAACAGGCGCCAGGCCTCGTCGGACAGCAGGTCGGTCTCGCAGTAGCGGCTGCCGAGCAGGAAGAGCAGCGTTTCCTCAGGCAAGTATTCGACCGGGATCTGCTGCGCATCGGGCACCACCGGGTCGGGCTCGCCGCTGTCGTTGACCAGCGCATCGGTGGTCAGCACGGTGCGCCCGGGCGGCGCGACGATGCGCGTGCACCAGTTGCCGAACAGGTCACGGTAACCGCGCACCGGCACCGCCGGGCTGGTTATCAGGTGGTCGGGCCGCACGATGTCGGAGGCGCGCGAATAGTGGATATTGAGCGCCAGGATCATCGGCGTGGGCTGAGGACACTGGTAGACGAGTTCGTAGCCGACTCGGATCAGCATGGCGGGCTCCCGGGCAGAAGGTGAAGGCAAGGACGCGCCGAGGGGCGGGGCAAATCGAAACGGCGCTCGCGCGGCCGGACCGTTCGCAAGCTTCATGCCGCAGTGTGCGCCTGCGCGCCGGCTGCGTCTGTGCGGTCCGGGACGCTGCCGCGCGGTGTCGCCTCGTCGAGTGCCTCGCGCAGCGTGTCGATCAGTGCGCCGCGCAACTCCGCCCAGGCACGGCCGCCCCGCAGCACGTGGCGTTGATTGACTTCGAGCTCGATGCCGACGTACGCCTCGGCGGGGTGGTGACTGCGCAGCAGCGCGGTCAGGCCGTCGCCGCGGCCCGCGTACGGGTAGTTGCGCCGCACGCTCAAGCCCGGGCAGCGCCTGGCAAGCGCCTGGCGCCAGCGTGCTGCGAACAACGCCTCGCCGGGGCGCACCGGGTCGTAGAGCAGGCCGATGTCTGCATTGCGCACGACGCCGCCCCACACCGGCGTGAAGCTGTGCGAGGCGATGTGCACCACGGGCCGGCCTTGCGCCAAGGCGCGCTGCACTTCCGCCAGTACGCGGTCGCGGTGCGGCCGGTGATAGCGGCTGGCGATCTCGGCCCGCTCGGCCGCACTGAGCGCTCGCGTCGCCTCGGAGTAGAGCTGCCGATGGCCGATCGAGCGGTTCAGATCGATGAGCAGGCGAGTGGTGCTCGACGCATGCAGCGGCGCGCCAAAGGCCACGGCCATCTCGCGGGCCAGTTGCAGAGCGCCGAAATCCCAGCCCCGGTGCGTCTCGAGCAGCGCGCCGTGCTCGGCGAACAGGGTCCGGTAGCGCGGCGGCACGCGTCGCCCACCGTGCTCGCACGTGATCAGCAACCGGTCCACGAGGCGCTTCGGGCAGGGGGCGACCACTTCAGGATCGACGAGGCAGGAAGCGATGCCGCCGGCTCGCGATGGGTTCAGCGCCCCAGGGCGTCGGACCAGTCGAGTGCGCCGCGGGACTCGAAGGGCATGTCGACGAATCCTGCGCCGGCCAGCTTGCCCCGCAGCACGTAGTCCAAGCGGGACATGTCGCTGCGGCCAACCGCGCCTATCGCCTGGCGTACTGCTTGCAGGGCCGACACCGTGACCGGTATCGCTACAACGGCCTCGCCATATCGCGGCACGCTGCCCGCGGCATCGGACACGCCGCTGGCGAAGGGCTGGCCGCGCACATCGAGCTCGATGAAAGCGCCGTTGAAGTCGAGCGCCACATCGTTCGGGTTCTGCAGGCGCAGTTTGACGAGGAAGCGCAACTCCAGACCCTCGCCTGGCAAGGGCTCGACGGCAGCGATCGCCACACGCACCGGCTCGTGCCGCGTCAAGCCCGCGCACGCACTCAGAGCGAGGGTGAGGAGCAAGGCGACGAGGCGGATCGGCATGGCGGATGAGGAAAAAAAGCCCGCCGAAGCGGGCTTTTGCAGGGGTGGCGGAGACGAAGTCTCCTGTCAACGAGCATTCGCGCGGGTTTGCGCGCCGTGTGCATCGTAACCCCCTTCCCTCCCCCGCCCTGGCGCGTGCCATAGTTGGCTCGAGAGGAACAGGCATGGCAACAGAAGACGCGACTGCACAGCTACGTGCGGGAAAGGCGAACATCGAAGCCGCGTTGGTGGCAGAGGCCCGGCAGCACCTTCGTTTCACGTGGGGCCACGAGCCGGGGGCTGCTAGTGCGACAGTGCCGGAGTCCTACTCGCTTGAGGTGGCGTCCGCCTCACGTACCGCCCATGAAATCTTCACCAGAGAAGAGCTAGAGGACTGCGCAGATCGAGTAGATCGCGTCCGAGTGCTTAAAGCGGTCCAACGCATGGCCGGCAACCTCGCACACGGCTAATGTGGCGCATCGCGCCCTAGGACGAACGGCAGCAAGCGTCCGCCGAGCTGTGAGCGAGCAAAAGAACTGGCACCGGTTCGCACCGAAGGTCGTGGCCGTCGCTTGCCTACGCCAGGGCCGGCTCTCGCATTGACGTGCGCCTCTGCTGACCTGGTCGGTCGCCTTATAAGGCTGGGGCGTCTCCCAAACCCGTCCTAAATATGACGCTGCCCCCCGTCATGTTGATAGTGCCCGTGATCGGATTGATTCCCGCGGGAGCGTCTATATGCCAATCGCCAAAGAAGCGATTACCGTGTACATATTGAGGCCCGTAGGCGACTTCTCTTTTCCCGGACACAAAATGGAAGGTACTGACTTGCCGGTTAGGAGGTCCAAATTCCACCCGTAGGCCCGTGTCGTTATTGGCCACCGCCTGTCGCGGAACACACGACACCATAACGTCGTTTCCGACGGACTTATAACTACGTGCAACCTCGCGGACAGCCTCGACCATCAGTCGCGCCGCCGATTGAGGGCCAGCTCCCGCACGAAGGAGTCTGACGATATTTCGTCTAAGCTCCTTGAGCTGACTTTCTCGTACGTTCTGGCCTGCGGTGCTCAAATGTAGCAGTCCCTTTCCCCGGAAAAATCCCCACCCCCAGTTGAAGTCATCACGAGCAGCAGCGGTCCAACGGAGCTGCTGATTGAGCGCATTCGAGACAAACAGGTAGATCGGACACAGCTCTGCGACGGTTTGCTCAGGATCACCTATTCCGCAATAGGCCCAGCCGGCTCCAACGAAGGCGTGACGATACAGCGTCCCGGTATCTTTTCTTAATCGAGCGAAACCCAGCGTGGCCGCATTGGCAATACGTTCGAGACAACGCTTTAAATCGTCCCCACCTTCGTTTGAATGAGCAGCTATTAACTGCCTGCATAGCCAGTAGTCCGCACGCTCCTTGTCAATTTCAGAAATTCCAGTGAAGGCAAAGGCAATCCTAAAATCCTTTACGACAGCTTTATTGCACTCATCGGTTAATATTTCTCCATGACGCGGTCCAGGCAAATGCGTCAATCTACGGTCAGAAACCTGTAGGACGTACTCGTCGGTAATGCAGGTAATTATTAACGTCATAGCGAGAGGGGCGGCGGAGCCACGTTTAGTGTCTCAGCAAATGCCCATTGGCTGCATCCGATCAGAGAGCGTCTGCTCCCGTGTCCGCTGATCGCAAGCGCTAGCGCGGCTTTGTGCTCAAGAGGCCCTGCCGTCCGCCGCTCAGACCCCGGCCGGCGTCTTGAGGCACGAAATCTTGCTTGTGGCGGGGCCGTGTGAATCGAACGACTGAACGACGCTGGTCGCTTTGTAGTTGCCATTCAAGCGAGGCGACAGGGCGGACGCAACGCGCACCGTGTCGCCCGGCTTCACGCCCGGAGTGAACAGCGCCAGCAGTTCGACGCCCGTCTGAGCTTGCAGCGGCCCGGCGAGTATCGGCGTGAGGCTGAGCAGGTTGGATTCCGATGCGAAGCTATAGACCGTGCGCAACGCCCGCGTATCGCTGAGGGCCTGAAACCTGCCGCCCTGCACCGACCACGAAAAGCCGAAATGATCGGCGAGCTTGTTCAACTGGCCCGCGGTCGCCCCGGCGAACTGCATGCCCTTGGCATTCAAGCGGCCGTCCACATCGATTTCGCCCACCGTCACACCGGGCAGCGCGCCGGCAAGATCGCGAACGATTTGCGCAACGGGAGTGCCGCCGCTAAAGGCGCGCGAGTAGGCGCCGCGGGCCATGGCGCCGCCACCGTCAAGGACGGTGCAATGGGTGACCACGTCGGCCCCCTGGCGGCTCGTGAACGCCCCTAGCAAGCCGCCGGCAGCCACGACTTGCGCATTGCTCGGATCGCTGCTGTAGCCGGCCACGACTTGCACACTGGTGTAGCCGCCCCTCAAAGCGTTCTGCGTGTCCCGCGCGAGGCCCGTGATGAGCAGGTCCGTCTTGTTCGGCGAGCCGGTCAGGCTCTTTTGCGCGTTGAACTGCACGCGCAAGCGCTCGTTCGATCCGTCGGCGATCACTCGCACCGCATCGCCCCGGTTACCCGGGCCCTGCCAATCGGCGAGCGGGCCGAGCAGCACCTCGGCGAACCGCAGAAACTGCTCAGCCATGGCGGTTCAACTATGAAGCTGGGTGAATCTCGCCGCGTTTGCCACCTCACGCGCCTTCTCGGCAGCCGTGTCGCGAAGCGCGGTATGGCTGTGATCGAAGGCGTCGCCCCCGGCAACGGCACTGCGCAGCGCTGCGAAGTCATGCGCTGCGAATCCAGGCGCCTCGGCCGACGGCGCCAGGTCGCCCAGCATCTGCGTGTCGTCATGCTGGTGCTGCGCATCGCTCAAGAGCTGGCCGAGGTCGAGCACCATCTCATCCGCGAGCTTCAGCAGCTCGTAAAGGTCGCGCGTCAGCAGCTCGGTATCAAGCCAGCTCGACGCATCCGGCAACCGCGCCACGATGTTGCGAGCGGCCACACCGTGCACGCCGAAGTCGCGCACGGTGGCAAGCACGGCTGGGCGCACAACATCCCTATCCAGGGCTTGCCTCGCGCCCATACGGGCAAGGCGGCCCCGCAGGTCGCTCACGGCAATCGGCAGCATGGGGTCGGCCGGATCGATGGCGTCGGCCGCCTGGCGCACTGCATCGGCCATCGCAGCCTGAAGCTGGGCCGATAGCTCGGCTACGTGCGCGGACATCAGCGCGAGCAGGACCGGGCGCCGAGCGGTAGCCATCGCGCGAGACGCATCGCGGCCGGCTTGCAGCGCGGCGATACCCGCTTCGTAGCCCTCGTCTTCAGCCTTCAGGCGGTTGGCTTCGAGAACAGCTTGTGCGTAGGTATCCATGTCAGTTCGCTCCGTAAAGTCGTTGCAGCCTGGCGGCCTGGGTACCGTTGCCGCGGGCGACGCGGATGAGTGAGTGGTATTCCGCGAGCGCGTTCAGCACGCGGTGCTGTTGCGGCACGGTGCTGGCGAGATCAGCAGCCACCTTGTCGAGCCGTGCGCAATCCGCTGCGTTTTCCGCTCGGAGCTCTTTAAGCCCGGCATCCAACGCAGCGTAAAACTCGGCGGCGTTGAGCACACGCACGGGTCGCGTAGGGGTGTTGAAAATGCGAACGTGAGACGTGGGGTAGGTCATGATTCACCTCGTGGGATAGGCGTTTGAAGATCGGCCGGGGTCATTGCGGCCGTAGCGGGGGACATGATCGGAGGCAGGCCTCTGGTGTGCACATCGCACTTGCAGGGTCGGGCGGCGGCGCGCTGCACTCGCAGACTCGCAGGTGCCAGGCTTCGCGCAAGGCTGCGTATTGGCAAAATCCTCGCTCGCGCATCAACGTCTCAGCGACGGCGCACACCGCGTCCAAATCGGCCTGCTCGCGCGACGAAAGGTTCAGAGTAGGAATCGCAACAGCTTCCACAGCGGCAAGGCGTCGTTGAACGGTCATTTGCGCTCCTGCAGTGCTCGTTCCACAGCGTCAAGCCTTGCGCCGTACTCATGCACCTCGATTACGCGGGCGTGACTGGCGAGCATCGCGGCCAGGTGATCGCCCTCCGCGGGAGTCAGCTCGCCAGCACTGACGGCGGCGAGGATCGCGGCCGACTGCTCGGCGAGCGTTCCGTCCGGCAGGGCGAACTCCACCGTGTGGTGCTTTTCCGGCGGCGGAAGGCATCGCGATAGCAGGTCGCGCAGCACAAAGCTGTCGGGGTTCTTTTCGTCGAGTGCGACGGCCACGGCTTTGCTCAGCAAGAGCACACCCATGGGCTCAAGCTGCGCGAGCAGCTCGCGGCCTCGACGGCCACGGCTGCCGATCGGCCTGCCGGCCGGGTTCAACGGCGCGCTGCCGGGCAACACACGGCCGAGAGCATCGCGGGCAACGGTCACAACGCCGACTCCCGGCCTGAAATTAATTGGGTGGCCGGCCGCGCCCATGCGAGATAACGCTCGCGGGGGACGTGCTCGGCTTCCGGCTGTACCCACTGCGGCAACTTCGCGGCGCCCTTGCTGTTCGCCTTGTCGTGCGAGGCGTTGCGCCGGGCCAGCTCATCAAGAATGGCCGCACCGTCCCCCGAAGCGATCAGCGTGGGGAGCGCGTTGCAGAGGGGCCTCGTGTCGGCCCCTCGGAGGTCGCCGGCCGCGATGCGGGCGCGGTGACGATCACGATAGGCCTGCGCTCGGCGCGCTTGCTCCGCGAGCTGGTCACGCGTGGCCCTCAGAGTCGGGATGTTCTTGCCCATGGGGCATGACTATATCGCCGACCGAACAATATGCAAGCATATTTCGCACGCGCTTTATTGTCCTAGGACATTGACCGCGCCGTCAACTGATCATTTGTAACAGCGACCGACACATGCCGTCAGCGGAGTCAGCAGCAGTTGACCGCTGCGGCTGGCCTTGCGTGTCGGGCGCGGGGGATGGGAGTCCACCACAGGGGCCGCCATTTCAGGGAGGGTAGGGAGAGTTCTTACTTATGACCGTCTATACGTGAGGCATCTGAACGTCTCATATATCGAACCCTCCCTACCCTCCCTGACGCTGCCCGAACACGTGAACGCCCGCCAGATGGCGAAGCGTCAGGCCGCTGTATTTCATAAGTCCGTCCGATTTCCGCTTCTCAGCTCCCGGCACTGCGGCCATGCGAGCGCCCCACGTCGTCATTGATGGCGCCTGCTCGCCGCGCGTGGCCTTCCACAGTTTGAAGTCGGTATAGAGCGCCGTCGCCGTCGCCTCGCCGTTGCGGTCGCACCGCTCGCCGATCCACAGCGTCAAGTCGTCGTGATCGTCGAGATACTCGCGACTGGCCGCCGTCACACAGGCAGGCGGCTGCAGGCCCCCCCACTGCCAATCGACTGCACCGCCGATCATTGCCGCCAGGATGCCCGGCGCTTCGCTCTTGAGCTGCGTGAGCAGGTTCGCATTGCGCTGCGGGCCTGCGAACGTGGCATCGAATGGCACGAGCAACAGCCGGCGCGCCATCGCCGGATCGCCGCCACGCAGCCGCGGCTTAAAGTTGCCGACGATCAAGTGTTTCTGCGTCATGGCGAACTCGATGTAATCCTGCCGCATCTTGCGAGCGGTCAGCGTCTCGTCACCCGTCAGGCCCTTCAGCAGTACCTCATTGAAAAAGGCCGTCTCGGGCAGTTCGCTGCTCACCGCCAGGCGCTTGCTGTGCAGCATGGCGAGTTCGGTGGGGTGGCGCTCGCCGCGCTGTTCCAACAGGGCCGCCGGCGGCATCGTGATCGCATAGGCGCCGAGCACATGCTTGACCACGTCCACGAGCGTGCTCTTGCCGTTCGCCCCGACCCCGTGGAAGAACCAAAATTTCTGTTCGGTGCGATCGCCCGTTAACCAATAGCCAAGCGAGCGCAGCAGGAAGTCGATAAGCGCCCGATCCCCGCGGGCGATGCCGGCCAGGAAGCCGTGCCAGCGGGGCGTAGGCAGTCCGGCATCGGGCGTGACGGCCGTCACCTGCGTGAAGCGGTCCGATGCGCTGTGTGGCCGCATTTGGCCCGTCCGCAGGTCAACCACGCCGCCGGGAGTGTTCAGCGCGAAAGGATCGGCGTCCCATTCTTTGATCGAGGTCACGATGCGGCGATCGGACCGCGCCATGGTCAGCACCGCATTGACCGTGTTCGCTTTGCCAAGCCCCTGCATCTGCAGCTCGCGCCCTCGCGTGCGGCACAGCGCGCGCGCGGCGTCATAGCGATTCAGCTCGCCGTCATGCGCCCACACCGGGCCGTCGCGTCGGAGCCAGTCGAGGCCGTGCGTCCATCGAAATCTGTCGGCGTGGTGCTGCGCGAACATCAGCGCGAGCTCGTCTTCGCTGCCAGGCAGCGACGATCCGCCATCCGGCCCCATTGCGCCGACGGTAAGCGCCGACGGCTGCGAGCGGCGATCTTGCAGCACTTGAGTTTTGTCGGCGACGGCCTTTGCGATCGTGCGCTCGCGCAGGTAGGTCGGATGGGTGTCCCACTTCTCACGCACAAGGCCGGATTGCCGCATCAGCCGTTCGACACGGGCGCAATCACGGCCGGTGAAATAGCCGAGGTGACTGGCAAGCGCGAAGTCGGCCGAGCTGGCGTCATAGCCGCGGCTGCCGGCCGTGTCAGGGTACGCGCGCGCGAGGGCGTCGGCGTCGGCGTGCCACAGGTCGGCGAAGCTTGCACGGTCGCCGAACACACTTGCGGCCGATTGCCAGCGCAACGCTAACTCGATCAGCTCGGCGTCATCGATAGGCCCGCTCCACTCAGCGCAGGGGCCATCCGTCCAGGCGGCCGGCGCAACAGCAGCGGTTGGCGGGAAGTACGTTGCAACGGCCCACGCGAGCGCCGCAGTGTGATCGGTGCCGGCGTCACCCTGCGCGTGCAAGCCGGTCAGCGCAACGAAGCGCCCGGAGCTGTACAGCTCGATCCTGAGGGCTGTGTTCTTGCAGCCGTGCGGCGGGATAACTCCGCGGCCGAACAGGTGCAGCCCGCGGCCACTGCTCGATACCTCCACAGCGGCGCCGGGGAACGCGGCGTGCAGCTGCAGCGCGAGCGGCGACCAGGTGCCATCGTCCTGTGCGCATGCATCGATATCGAGGAACCAGAAACCCGCTTCGGCGGTGAACACGAAGCCGAGGCAGTACGTCGGCCCGAGCCGTTCGACTGCAGCGCCCGCGGTTGCCGCATCGGTCCATACCGCCAGGTCGTGCGCGTTGCACACGGCGCCCGTACGATGGTCGGCGGGGAATTTGTCGAGCTTGCCCGGCTTCCCCGGCACCAGCAGACACACGATCCATTGCCGGTAAGCTCGCATTGCCGCGAAGGCGGGCGCGTTGACAGTTTCGTCAGCACGAGTAGCATTCATCTTGTTCCCTTATCGTTCTGCACGGACGATCGATCCCAAAGGCCCCCAGCGTTTGCAGCGCTGAGGGTCTTTCTCTTTGCGCCCGTCATCGGGCGCGCTCCCGATGCCAACGCAGCATGTCGCGCGCGACGGCATCGCCCCGCTCGGCCTCTTGGCACAGCTTGCGCAGCAGCTCGCGGCGATGCCGTCGCCCTCCATGCTGCAGAAGCCATTGCGTGTGAACGACACCGGAATCCACGATCGGGATGCCAAAGCTGCGCGTCGGTGACACGAAACCGCCGGCGAGGGGGTTGGTCGGCGGGTTCATGGCCGCACTCCCTGCGCAGCCGCGTCGCGCTTGGCTGTCAACGGCGTGCGTGTCTGCCGACGGGCCAGCGCCGCGGGTTCAGGCAGCTTGCCTTGCAGCGTCGGCCGAGACGCGATCCAGGCGGACACATCTTCGGCGCGCCATCGCAGAGTGCGGGGCCCGAGTTGAATCGGCCGGGGAAAATCTTCGGTGTCCCGAAGCAACTTGAACTGACGATCGCCGACGCCGACCAACTGCCTTACGGCTTCGGTCGAGAGCAACGGCGGAGGGAGAGAGACGGCTTGCATGGTGGGCTCCACAAGGGGTTGTTTAGGGCCCCTGCATGATTCCCACCGCCGCTCACGCCGTCCCGTGAGCTTTCGAAAACTGCCGGTTACGTGCTACGCCTCGCCTTCGAAGACTTCGCCTTCAGCGCGCGCCGCAGCACAACGTGCTCGACCAGCGCGCTTGCATGGTCCGGTTCCACACCCAACGACACAAAGCGGAATGCCTCGCTCAGAGCGTGCGCGTGTTGGTCAGGCGTGCCACCTGGCCGGAACCAATAGAACAGGTCGTGCGCGCCGTCGTAGCCCCATTCGCGGCCGTCTGTGGCCGACCACTTGATACCTTTGCGGATGAGGCTGATGTGTCTCGCGTCGGCTTCCAGTGTCGGCCGGCCCTCGCCATCCTCGCTCATCGTCCTGGCTGCTGCAGTGTTGCCGGGGCAGTCGCTGCGCAGCGCCGCGCGTGCAAACCTTTCGTTTGCGGGGCGACGCTTCTCGCCGTTCGCACCGCGCGTTGGCTTACGACTGTCGGCCACGCGAGCGTTGCGCCAGCCGGCCGCCACGCCGAGCACGTACTGCGCACGCCCGAGCGCTTCGACGGCGCCGGCATCGTTGCCATTCGCCATGCACTCGCGGGCACTCTCAGCGGCAGCGCGTGCGGCGTAGATCGCCGGGTTATCCGGCGCGCCTGGGCCCGCGGCGAGCACACGCTCGATTTGCGCGGCGAGCACCGCATGCAGGGGGCTCATGCGCGCGCCGCTCGACGGGCGGCCAGGTCAACCACGTCTGCACCCGCTTCGCCACCACAGTGGCGCGCCCATGCGGTCAGCAGCGCCGCCCTTTCCTGCAGCAACTCGCTGCGGTTGTATGCCGCGCGCACAGCGTTCGGCTCGGCGTGTGCAAGACACTTTTCGATTGCATCCGACCTTCCGAGCGCAACCTCATTCGCCCAACTGCTGAACGTGGCGCGGAAGCCGTGCACGGTGCAGCGGTCGGCGATTTTCATTCGCCGAAGTAGCGTGAGCATCGCCATGTTGCTGAGCTGCCGAGCGCCCTCGTTTGCGCCCACGCTGTCGGGCGACGGGAACACGAATACGGCGTCTTGCCCGACCTGACCGCGCACCACTGTGAGCGCGGGCTCAGTGAGATGCACAAGGTGCGCTTTGCGGCCCTTCATGCGCGCCACCGGCACGAGCCAAGTAGCCGCGTCGAGGTCGAACTCGCTCCATCGCGCGCCGATCGCCTCACCCGTGCGAGCCGCGGTCAGGATGGTGAATTCAAGCGCACGGGACGAGGTGCCGGGCAGCTCGCGCAGGCGTGTCACGAACGCAGGCACCTCGGCATAAGGCAGCGCGGCGTGCATGCCCTTCTCGACGTTGCCACGGGCCTTCTGCAGGTCGTCTGAAATTGCGTCGGCGAGGTCGGTCGTGGCGAGGCCGTCACGAATGGCGCGCTTGAAGACCTTCGACAGCCTTTGCTTCACGCGCTTGCCCGTCTCCGGCCGTGAGCGGATCAGCGGGGCGAGGAATTCGAACATCTCGCGCCACTGGATATCGCCGATCGGTTTCGCTGCGAGCGCGGCCGGCACATGCTGTTCCAACGAATTCACCCATTGCGCGGCGTGCTTTGTGGTGCGCACCGGCTCGACCATCTCCGCGTGATACGCCCGCCACGCGCGAGCCAGCGTCACGCGGTCCCGCTTCGTCTCGGCCTTCTTCGCGTCCGCAGCCGCCCGGGCCGCCTCGCGTTGCGCCTCCCGGTGCTCGATCGGGTCTATGTTCGCCTTGACCAGCCGGCGCGCCTCTATGGCCGCCTCGCGCGCTTCGTCGAGACTGCGCTGAGCGGCGGGCGTGCTGCTCCGGTCCGCGGCGCCGAGCCCTAGCTCGCGGCGGTTGCCCGTCGTGGGTGAGGTGAATCGAAAGACCCAGGACGCGAGGCCGTCGCGTGCACGAAGGGTCAAGCCCTCGCCGTCGGAATATTGACCGTCAGCAGCGTGCTGAACGGACTTCGCTTTAAGCAGGTTGATTGCCATGGCACCCCCTCAGTCCACCAGCCATCCCCCGATTTTGCGGGGGCTCCGTACCGATGCGGTACGGAAGCTGAAGAACCTAAAAGATCGAAGGCCCACCTATTTCACGAATCCCGACAAGCACTTAGCTCACTTTATCGGGGCCTACGTGAACCCGTACGGGGGCCTAACGGGGTGCATATTGGCGGAGACGAAGGGATTCGAACCCTTGATGGAGTTTTAAGCCCCATACTCCCTTAGCAGGGGAGCACCTTCGGCCACTCGGTCACGTCTCCTCGCCGGCGTCCATTATGCAGCAGGCATCGGGGCCGGCGCATCGAGGCCGAAGGCCTTGTGCAGGGCGCGAACCGCCAGCTCCATGTACTTCTCGTCGATGACGACGCTGGTCTTGATCTCCGAGGTGGAGATCATCTGGATGTTGATGCCCTCCTCCGAGAGCACCCTGAACATCTTGCTGGCCACGCCGACGTGGCTCCTCATGCCGATGCCGACGATGCTGACTTTGCAGATCTTCGGATCGCCCGTCACCTGCTCGGCGCCGGTGGCCGGCAGCACCGAAGCCTCGAGCAACTCGATCGTGCGCACGTAGTCATTGCGGTGCACGGTGAACGAGAAGTCGGTGCGGCCGTCGTGCGAAACGTTCTGGATGATCACGTCCACATCGATGTTCGCGTCGGCCACCGGGCCGAGGATCTGGAAGGCGATGCCCGGCCGGTCGGGCACGCCCGTCACGGTGACCTTGGCCTCGTCGCGATTGAAGGCGATGCCCGACACGACAGCTTGTTCCATGTTCTCGTCTTCCTCGAAGGTGATCAGGGTGCCCGACGCCGCCTCTTCCGCCAAGTCGATGTCCCAGGGCGTGAAGCTCGACAGCACGCGCAGCGGCACGCGGTACTTGCCGGCAAATTCGACCGAGCGGATCTGCAGCACCTTGGAGCCCAGGCTGGCCATCTCGAGCATTTCCTCGAAGCTGATCGCCGCCAGGCGCCGCGCCTCGGGCACAACCCGAGGGTCGGTGGTGTAGACGCCGTCGACGTCGGTGTAGATCAGGCATTCGGCGGCCTTCATGGCCGCAGCCACCGCCACCGCCGAAGTGTCCGAGCCGCCGCGGCCCAGCGTGGTGATGTGGCCTTCGGGGTCGATGCCCTGAAAGCCGGTGATCACCACCACCTTGCCGGCGCCGAGATCTGCGCGCACGCGCGCGTCGTCGATGCGCTGGATGCGCGCCTTGGTGAAGGCGCTATCGGTTTGCACCGGCACCTGCCAGCCGGTGTAGCTGACCGCCTCCAGGCCCTCGGCCTGCAACGCGATGGCCAGCAGGCCCACCGAGACTTGCTCGCCGGTGGCGGCAATCATGTCGAGTTCGCGATTGAACGATGCGGTTTCGACGCCCGGCGCGAGTTCCCTCGCCAAGCCGAGCAGGCGGTTGGTCTCGCCGCTCATCGCCGAAGGCACGACCACCATCTGATAGCCGGCACGGTGCCATTTGGCGACGCGCTTGGCCACAAAGCGGATGCGCTCGGTCGAGCCCATCGACGTGCCGCCGTACTTGTGAACGATCAATGCCATGAGGAAAGCGCGAAGAGGTTGAGGCGCGGTACCTGGCGCCGCGAAACCCGCGAGTTTAGCGGGCCGCCACGGCGTGCCCCACCGGCCGGCGGTCGGCTTAGGACGAGCCGGCCGTCTCCCAGCGCAGCACCAGCTGCGGCTCGCCGGGGGCAGCGATTGCACGTGCGTCGATGCCGAGGCCGGGCACGAAGACCAGCTGCCCTGCGTCGAGCAGCAGCGGTCCCTCGCGCGCCCAGGCCGGTAGCGCGGCCGCTTGGAACTGCTTCTTGAGGCTGCGCGGCGGACGCCCGGGCGCGCCCTGGAACCGTTCGCCGCCGCTGCGCGGCGCAAGCT